>NZ_CP023747.1:7446503-7772587 GCF_008704995.1 Streptomyces nodosus | reverse complement strand
CAAGTTGGCAAAGGCTCAGTGTCGACCCGCTGCTCTCGATGGATCAGCACCAGTCGCTCAACGGCTACGCCTATGCCGACAACAGTCCCGTCACCTTCAGCGACCCGACAGGGCTCAAGAAGGGCGGCGGTCTCGGTGCCCTTCTCGGTCTGGTCGGCGGCGTGATCGGTGCCGTGCTCAGCACCGTGGGCGCCATAATCTCCAGCGGTGTCCTCAGCGGCAGTGGCGGTGGTGGTGGAAAGACAGGCACCGCGACCACCACGAGCACAGGCACGACGCAGTGCCACTACGCGATGGGGATGAACCAGTGCACCACCACCGGTCCCAGGGCCCCGGCCATGACCGACAACAGCGCCAACACTGGCAACAGCTGCACCGGGTCCGGATACCCGGCCTGCCCGGGCCTGATTGGTGACCAGGGCAACCCTGAGATCATCAAGGAACTCCTACTCATCGGCTGCGGCTGGATCCCTGTCGTCGGAGCGGCCTGCGACGGGTACGACTTCAAGCGCTCGGTCGACGACGGCGACATGGTCGGCTCAACCCTGGGTGCCATAGGCTTCATTCCGCTCGTCGGCGACTTCCTCAAGGTGCCGGGTCAGCTCAAGGACCTGGAACGGATCGCGGATGTCTCAAGGGCAGCCAAGACACGCCCCATCGTGAAGTGGTCCACCCCCGATTACGACGGGTGGGGACACGTGCTCGATAATCACCGCACGAGCGGAAAGGGATACGCAAAAGACCCCGATGGAAAGGGAGTCTTCGAGGGTAAGTTCGTCAAGGGGGAAAAGCTCAAAAAGCGGATCCAGGAAGCCGTCGGAAAAGGCAAGGCGATGCCTAACACCAAGGGGCGTGATGGCGTCGTCTACGAGTACAACTTCGGCCCAGGTAATGTAATCGGACGGCTCTCCAAGAACGATGGCGGGGGAGTCTCAACGGGAATCAGGGTTATCCTGGGGCCTGACGGATCCCTTCGCACGGCCCACCCGATCTAGAGGGAGTACGTAGAGGAGGGCTGGATAGGGAGGGGGGTCGCCCTCCTTATCCAGCCCTCCCTGCATGAATGCCCCGCACATCGAATGCGGAAACTAGGAGAAAAATTGCTAGAGATCAGCTTTGCCCCAGATGTCGACAGCGACATTCCTGAGGCTGCCAAGGATGCATGGAGGGCCGGCAGGATTGACCTCGCCACGCAGAGCGCGACCAACCTGCGCTACGGATACTTTGAATATCCGATTAATTTCATCGTGGGCGGGCATGTACTCTTGTCCGCGACGCGGACCCCATTGATCGACATCATGTTCAGCCTGGCGTACTCGGTCCAAGAGTTGAACTCGGTCGGATTCTCAGAGATCGATTTTACCGAGAACACTCACGTCATTCGAATCGGGCTCGATGAGGGTCGAGTGGCCTTCACGTCATCGCGCTCGCCCGCGGTGACGTCAGATTGCCCTTTCGAAGAGTTCGTTTCGACGGTTCGTAAGTTTGTCGCGAACGGGATCAAATGGCTGACGGGCCAATATCCACAGATCGTAAAGAACCCCGCACTGCGTGAATTGCACAAACTCACACACATCTGATGCCACCATCATCGTGAGCCCATTCCAAGCAGAGCGTGTCGGGCAACCAGGGCTTCGGCGGGCCGGCGTCGGTGCATTCCGGCTTCGCGGGCCGGGAGATGGAAGGTCTCGAGAGCTACCTCCGGGGGAATCCGGCCGCCCTTCCCAACACGCCCCTGCTTGCCTCGGTCTTCACCAACTCGCTGTTCGTTAAACTGTACGCGGAGGGCCTGAGCAGGAGCCGGGACCAGGATGCGGTTGGCTCAGGCGACCATCCGCGTGACCGCAGTGCGGTGTTCGACGCTTATGTCGATCATCGGGCGGAGACCATCTGTTCCCGGCTGGGGCTGGACCCTCTCGAGCGGCCCGTGCACCGTGCGGTGAACGCTCTTGCCTCCTGCATGGCCGCGGGACACCATTTCGTGCTTCCGCGCAGTGAGGCCCGCGGCCTTGTCGACGCCTGCGCGCCCGGACCTACGGGGCCGAGGCCCAGATCGGTATCGGCTTCCCCTACCAGGCGTTCGGTGACGACCGCGTCGTGCGGTCGGTCTTCGCTGCCCACCAGGACGAGATCGACTCGCTGCGTGAGGGCTGGCAGCTGGCCGCCGATTCCCCTCTGCGGGAGTGGCTGCGTCAGGCCTCTCCTAACTATCAGGAGGCGGCGTTGGTTCTGCTGCCCGAGCAGGCCAGCCGTGAGGCCGACGAACTCCTGAGCAAGGCGCGGGCTCGGCTCCAGCATGAATCGGCAGATCACCAGTGGAGTCTTGAGGAGTCACGCCGCACGATCGCCAAGCTCCTCTGCGAAACAGAGGAGGTGCAGTCTGCGGCCAAAAAAATCCTTGAGGAGGCCCACCGCGCAGCTGGCGTCCTCGTGCGGGACGCAGAGCAGCAGGCTCAGTCGATCGTTGGCGACGCGCAGACTTGGACTGCCCACTGTCGTGCCGCAGCGGGTCAGCAGGCTGTGGAGGCGACCAGAGCGCGTAGCCGGGTACGAGATTCTGATGCAGCCTTCGACGAGGTCTGTGCGGGAAGTTGGCAGCTCCTGCTGTTTGCCGCCCATAAGGCCTGGGACAGGGCTGGATTCCGCCTGCCGGAGCATGTGGTCATCGAGAGCGCGTGCGAAGTGCAGTCACTACAGCCCATGTGGGCATCCGGTATGCGTTCGGATGTCGCAGCCGTTGTGAACCGCTCCAGGTCTGATGGAGGCTCGATTCCCTGAGAGGATCGAGTCATGGCCCGTCCGTCCCCTTACCCTGCCGAGCTTCGTGAGCGTGCGGTGCGCATGGTCGCGGAGATCCGCCCCAACTACCCGACCGAGTGGGCCGCGATGAAGGCGGTCGCCGCGAAGCTGGGCATCGGTTCCGCCGAGACGGTGCGGACGTGGGTCCGCAAGGCCGAGGTCGACGCCGGCCGGCGTCCCGGGGTGACTTCGGAGGAGGCCGCGGAGATCAAGCGGCTGAAAGCCGAGAACGCCGAGTTGCGCCGGGCCAACGAGATCCTCAAGGCGGCCTCGGCTTTCTTCGCGGCCGAGCTCGACCGGCCGTCGAAGCGCTCGTAGCGTTCATCGACACCCATCGGCAGGTGTTCGGAGTCGAGCCGATCTGCAAAGTCCTGACCAGCCACGGACTGAAGATCGCGACGAGCACCTACTACGCCGCCAAGAACCGCACCCCCAGTGCCCGGTCGATCCACGACGCAGAGCTGAAGACACAGATCAGCCGCGTCCACGCCGACAACTTCGGTGTCTACGGACTGCGGAAGGTCTGGCGTCAGCTGCACCGCGAGGGCATACCCGTGGCCCGCTGCACGGTCGCCCGGCTGATGCGTGACCTCGGGCTCGAGGGCGCCCGACGCGGGAAGAAGATCCGCACCACCATCCGCGACGACGGCCATGATCGGCCCTCTGACCTGCTCAGACGCGATTTCACCGCATCCCGTCCGAACGAGCGGTGGGTCGCCGACTTCACCTATGTCGCCACCTGGTCCGGCATCGTCTACGTCGCCTTCGTCGTGGACGTGTTCTCCCGGGCGACCGTCGGCTGGTCGGCCGCCACCAGCAAGCGGGCCAAGCTCGTCCTCGACGCCCTCGACATGGCTCTATGGCGCCGCGACCGGGACGGCATCCCCGCAGGTCCCGGGCTCGTTCACCACTCGGACGCGGGCAGTCAATACACGTCTTTCGCGTTCACCGCCCACCTGCTCGAGGCCGGCATCGACGCCTCGATCGGCACCGTCGGCGACGCCCTGGACAACGCCCTCATGGAGTCCCAGATCGGCCTCTACAAAACAGAGCTGATCAACCCCCGCAGGCCCTGGCACGGCCTGGCCGACGTCGAACTCGGCACCGCGGAATGGGTCGACTGGTTCAACAACCAGCGCGTCCATACCGCCATCGGCGACATCCCGCCCCACGAACACGAGACCAACCACTACGCTCAACAGCAGCCCCAACCGGCGGCTGGAGTCAACGCATAGAGCCTCCACCGATCCCGGAGCGGTTCACTCATCGAGTTGTCGGTGCGCCGGCTGTTCTGCGACAACAGCGACTGCACCAGGGTAACTTTCGCTGAGCAGGTCGAGGGGCTGACCAGCCGTTACGGTCGGCGAACGCCCGTCCTGCAGCGGACCATAGGTGCTCTTGGTGTCGTTTTGGCCGCTCGCGCCGTGGTCCGGCTGGGGCTGGTGCTGGGCATCGTGGTCAGCCGGATGACTGTGTTGCGCGTGGTGATGGCGCTGTCGGAGCCGGCCTGGGCGGTCCCGCGGGTGCTGGGAGTGGACGAGTTCGCGACGAGGAAGGGCCGCCGGTACGGGACGATCCTGATCGACTGCGAGACCCACCAGCCCCTGGACCTGCTGCCCGACCACAAGGCCGGGACTTTGGCCGCGTGGCTGCGCGAGCACCCCGGCGTCGAAATCGTCTGCCGCGACCGCGCGGCGTTCTTCGCCGAAGGTGCCCGTGCTGACGCCCCGCAGGCCCATCACTGCGCAGACAAATGGCATGTGTGGCACAACCTCGGCGACGCCGCGAACGCCTGGTCTCCCACCACCGCGTTCTCCTCCGCGGCCTCGTCGAGCCGGAGCCTTCGCCCGAACCCGAAGCCGGACCGGGGCCTGTGCCGACTGCCGTCGGCCAGGAGTCGTCCGGGCCCTACCCGGCGGGGAAGTTCCTCGACCGGCTCCGCGACACCCACGCCGCGGTTCGGGCGCAGGTCGAGCAGGGCCTGAGCCTGCGCGAAGTCGCCCGCCGGCTCGGGCTGGGCCGCAACACGGTGCGGAAGTACGCTCGCGCCGCCAGCCCGGAGGCGATGCTGCACGGCCAGTGGCAAGACCGGACCAGTAAACTCGACCGATACCGACCTTACCTGGAGCAACGGATCGCCGAGGGCTGCACGAACCTGTCGATCCTCCACCGTGAGCTGCAAGAACGTAGGGCCCGCTGCGCCTACAGCACCCTGCGCGACTATGTCCATCCGCTGCGTCCCGGACGCCGACCCGCAGCCAGCCGTCCGCCGATGGCCCGGCCGCCCTCGCCCCGCGAAGCCACCCGCTGGATCATGAGCCACCCCGACCACCTACGTGACGACGACCGGCTGCGGCTCAAGACACTGCTGGCCCGCTCGCCCGAGCTCACAGCCACCACCGCCCACGTCCGGACGTTCGCAACCCTCATGACCAACCGTGAAGGAGAACGGCTGCGCGGATGGATCGCCGATGTCTGCGCCGACCAGCAGTGCGGCCTGGCCTCCTTCGCCGCCGGGCTGATCACCGACCTCGACGCCGTCGTCTTCGGCATGAGCACCGAATGGTCCTCCGGCCCCGTCGAAGGCCGCGTCAACGACCTGAAAGCCCTCAAGCGCAGCATGTTCGGCAGAGCGAAACTTCCGCTACTGCGCAAGCGGCTCCTCCTGATCGCGGCCAGCCGTCGACCCTAGCCTTTGGCGCCTCGGGCCTGGCGGTCCAGGAAGTCGATCAGTCGCGTCGCCGAACGCAGCAGCCGTTCTCGCTGCTCGGCAGGAAGAGACGCGAGGAGGTCGACCAGGACTCGCTTCCGCGGGACGTACACCATGTTGCCGGAGTAGATGCGGCAAGTGGAGCACCAGGCGAGTCCGATGCACCGCTCGAACATCGAGGACTCGGGTGGATGGAAGAGATACTGGTACGAGCAGACGGGTGTTCCGCAGGCGGCGCAGACGCGTCGATCGCCGTCGGGAATCGTGTCCCAGCTCCCGACCTTTCGCCAATGTTGCCGCCCAGCCGGTGCTCTTCAAGTCGTCATGCCGAGCATTCTCGCGTACGGAGATCCACCCAGCACAGCCTCCGAGCAAGACTCCGGCCGACCACAGACCGTAGCCGACCCTTGTTCACCTTCACGGAATCCGTGCCTGAACCCTTTTCAGCCGTCGCCGACACTCAAGAACTGGCGACTCCTCCGCAAACTCCGCTGCTCGACCACCCGCATCACGGGCCTGGTCCAAGCTGTCCTCACCCTGCATCACGCCAGCTCACCCGCAGGTTGAAAAGACCTCACTGAACAAAATCTCCCACTCGAGCGGCCGCCATGCCGCAGCCAACGGGCAGATCATCACCCGCGCCCCCTCCCCGTGCCCACCCCAGCAGCACTGGAAGTCCCTCGCGCTGAACGACGGCGTTCTCGAGCCCGTCCGACCTCTGATCAGCTTCCAGAGATCGACGAGAGGTCGCAGAACGGGCATCTGCGCTCCCCCAGTCACTGCTCTATACGCGTCCTAGAGCACTTGATGCCAGTCCAGGGGAAGTTGCGGTGAGTAAGGTCAGAGGCCTGCCAAACGGAGAATCTGCAGGTCAGAAGCTCGCAGATGCTTTCCGAATACAGTTGAAGCGTCGCAGGTCAGAGAGCCCTCCGAATACCAAGATCACATCATCTCTGTCTGGTCGCGACAGCATGATGGACGCCCTCGCCTTTGAGGCGGCAGTCGCGGAGGATCTTCCACGTCTTCATCCGTGCGAAGACGTGCTCGACGCGGGCCCGGACCTGCTTGTGGGACTTGTTGTGCTCCTCTTTCCAGTCCGCAAGTTCGGTCTGGCCGCGCTCGCGGCGGTGCGGAATGACGAGTCCGGTGCCCGGGTAGCCACCGTCGGCGATCGTGATGGTCTTGCCGACGGCGGCCTTGGCGCCGGACTCCTCCCATGCCTTGCAGTCGTTGCGGTTACCGGCGAGCGGCCGGCCGACCACGACGACCAGGCGGGTGTCGGCGTCGATGACGACCTGGTGGTTGGTGGAGTACCGGTAGTTCTTTGACCGCTCAGCGACGGCGTGATCCCGGGTCGGGACCAAGGTGCCGTCCACGATGAGCACGGTGCCCTTGGCGAACCGCTTGCGGGGCTGGAGCGCGAGCATCGGCCCAAGGCGGTCGATGATGCGGTCCGCTGCCGACTTGGACACCCCGAACAGCGGGGCGAGCTGGCGCATCGTGAGGTTCGTGCGCCAGTACGCCGCGACCAGCAGTGCCCGGTCCTCCAGGGGGAGGCTCCACGGCCGGCCCATGCGGACAGCGTCCGCGCCCTGGCGGCGCAAGACCGTCACCAGCTTCCGCAAGGCTCGGGGGCTCAGTCCGGTGAATGGAGCTATCCAGGACGGCTCCGACGCCGTGATCACACCAGCCACGCGGAGATCATCCCAGGACGGTTAGGGTGCCGCCGTCGAGCCGACGGACTGGAGATGGATGATGGAGCAGGACGAAGCCCTGCAGCTTGCGGTGGCGTTTCTCGCGCAGAGCCAGCGTGATGACGAGCCGCCACTGGCCATCGATGCAGAGCAGGTCCGTGAGAGCAACGGGTTCCTGATCGTGCCCTACAACTCCGTGCAGTATCTGGCCTCGCGCGATGTGAGACAGCAGCTGTTGGACTGCTGGCCCATCCTCGTCGACCTTGAACGCGGAGACGTGCGGTTCGGAACCCTGGACGAGCGGCATCTGTGGAAGAACCTGAGCAGTTGACGAGGCCGTGGCTGCCCCGCAACCACAGTTACGGGACAGCCCTTAGCCGACCGAGATCAATTTCAGCGGCACTTTCTGTGCCTCGACTACTCACACCCGTCGTGGTTCCGGCCCGGGGGTCAGGCTCCGGCCTTGTGGTCCCGCCCCTGACGCCCGCGCCCCGCCGCTGCCGTCGTGGCTCTGCCCCTGTCGTCGTGGCTCTGGTCGGGGGGTCAGGTTTCGGGGAGCGCTGTCGGGGTCACGGTTGCTGTGAATGCGCAGGTGTCGTTCTGCACCGCGGTGATGCGTAGGGGTGTCGCACCGGGGCGGTTGTCCACGGGTCTGCGGCCGTTGCCGGGCCGGCTGGCGTTGTGGTGGCCGGTCTCCTTGCTGGATGGTTCGGTGTGGATCCAGCAGGGTGCGTCGAGTTCTACGTAGTGGGTGAATTCTGCCTGTATGGCGGTGGTGATCAGTGGCTGCGGGTGGGTGTGGGCGTGGGTGGCCTGTCGGGCTGCTTCGAGCAGGAGCATGCCTGGGGCGTGGTCGACGGGGTGGTCGAAGAGTGCCGGGTGGGTGAGGTCGACGCGTAGTTGGTGGAGTGCGGGGGAGTTGGTCGGGGACAGTACGACGTCCGTGAATTCGGTCCGGGCGACCGGGGCCGGCGCGGTCGGTGGTGCGAGGGGGAGGGCGCGCCGGTAGGCCTCGGCGATGTCGGCGTAGGGGCCGCGCAGTCGTGGGTAGAGGGCTGGTGACAGGTTGGCGAAGCGGGTGGATGCGGTGCCCAGCGGGCGGTCGTCGAGGGACAGGTCGATCCGCATGTCGACGGAGACCAGCCGGCCGGCGCGGCGGATCACCTCCGGGCAGGTGATCCGCATCTCCACCTCGGCCGGGGTGTTTGAGACCGCCAGTGCGGCCGGGTCGATCTTGTACCGGAAGCGGCTCCATACCTGCCGGTGGCCGAAGGGGACGTCGTAGGCGGCGTGGCTCAGCAGCGGCACGCACTGGCGGACCGACTCCGCCACGAGCATCGGGTCGTGGAAGCCTCCTACCGGCCCGTAGAAGGGGTGGGTGAGCGGCCACCGGGCGGTGACGCGGTGGCGGTCCGGTCCGGCGGGGCTCCAGCCGGTCAGCAGGACTTCGGACTGCACCGATTTGTGCACGTACTCGCGAGGTACCGCGGTGGCGGGCGAGGTGGGTGTCGCCGGGTTCGAGGCGGTAATCGACATGTGGAATCCCCCAAGGAAGTGTGGGCTGTGCACCGTTGTGACTACGTGCAGGCGTTCGCTCCTCGGAAGAAAATAAAGAGTGCTCGTTTTGTTTTAGGTTTTTGTACGGTAAAGGAATAGTCAGGAATAGGTAAAGCGGGGTGGGGAAAATATGATGTGTCCGTTTATCGCGGGCAAGTGGGAGGGGGTGTTCCGGGGTGGCTGGCCTGGTGACGATCAGGCGGGTAACATAGGGAGCGTTCTGTTTCTTTGGGGGTTTCCGATGGCTCAGCAGCCAAAGCAAGAGCGTGCTGTCCAGACTCGTGAGTCGCTGCTCCGTGCGGCTGCGGACGTCTTCGACGAGGTGGGTTTCGCCGGCGCCAGCATCAGCCGCATCCTCAAGAGGGCCGGACTGACCGCCGGGGCCCTCTACTTCCACTTCGACTCGAAGGAGGACCTGGCGCGCGCGGTCATGAACGCGCAGCCCCGGTCGATCGTCCCGTGGCTGGAGTCCGAGGGGCTGCAGCGGCTCGTCGACATCACCATGGTCTGGGCGTACCAGCTCCGGGTGGATCCGCTGCTGCGGGCGGGTGTGCGTCTCACCGGTGAGCAGGGCTCGTTCGGCGTGAAGGACGCCGCTCCGTACCAGGAGTGGAGCCAGATCATGACCGAGTGCCTCGAATCGGCCCGTGAGAGGGGCGAGTTGCAGGCCGGCGTCGAGCCCGCCGAGCTGGCCGAGTTCGTGGTCGAGGCGTGTACCGGCATGCAGATGTACTCGGCCGTCGCCAGCGAGGCGCGGGCGGACCTGTCCGAGCGCGCGGTTCGGATGTGGCGGTTGCTGCTGCCGGGGGTCGCCGTCCCGGCCGTTGTCGCCCGTACCGAGGTGAACCCGGACCGGATCCGGGACGTGCTCCGGGTGGCGAGCACCGCGGCCACGGCCGCAGACGGGCAGGTCCGGAAGGGCGCCGAGGAGTTTGTGGGCGGGGAGAGAGCCGACGCGGCCGGCTGAGGCCGCGCTTCCAGTGCCGCGGCCGGGCCCGCGGTCTCACCGAGGGGGATCACATGAGTCAGGGTCTGGCGCATCTGCGCCTGGGCGCGGTGAACATCGACGGTGTCATGCTGAACGACACCTTCAGTCCGGTCATCCACCACTTCCTGGTGAGCCGCGGCTGCGTGTACACCGCCGAGCTGGAGCGCACGATCTTCTCCCAGCCCCGCGCGGTCGCGGGGCGGCTGCTCGCCGAGGCCGGGGGGCTGGCGATGAGCGGCGAGGAAGCGCTGGAGGCGTACTTCGAGGAACGGGCGCGGTATCTGAGGACCTGTCCGGTGCGGGTGAACGAGGGCGCTGTCGCCCTCGTGGGGTTGCTGCGCGGCCTGGGGTTGCGCACCGTCTGTTACGGCGGTCTGGGCAGGGACCACTTCGACGCCTTCCTCGGCGAGCACGCGGCGCTGTTCGACGCGCCCGGCTATATCTGCACCGACTCCTTCCGGCCGGGCCTGCGCGAGATCGCCACCGAGTACTTCGGTGTCGAGCACGACGAGGTTCTGGTCGTCGACGACGTCGCCCGGGTCGCCGAGGAGGCGCGGCTGCTCGGCATGCCGTTCGTCGGCCACCCGAGCCGCTTCGAGCACAGCTTCCAGCGGCAGTTGATGCGCGAGGCCGGGGTGCGTCACCTGGTGGACTCGCTGCACGCGATCGACGAGGACCTGCTGCGGACGCTCGACAGCGAGGCGGCGGCCGGCACGGCGTGGGCCGCCTGACGGCCCACGCCGCGTTCTACGAGGCACACGGCGGGGTCCGCGCCCGCGCGGGGTGCGGACCCCGCCCGCGCGCAACCGACTTCACGACGGCAAGGGGGCACAGTGGGCATGAATGGTGCGAGGCGGCTGCTGGACGGCAAGGTGGCCATGATCACCGGGGCGTCCAGCGGCATCGGGGCGGCGGCCGCCCGGCTGTTCGCCGAGGAGGGGGCCGCGGTGGTGGTCGTGGCCCGGCGCAAGGACAGGCTGGACGACCTCGTCGCGGAAATCCGCGCAGGTGGGGGGCGGGCCGTCGCGGCGGCCGGTGACGTGACGGACCCGGACGACGCCGAACGGGCGGTGGCGGTCGCCGTCGACGCCTTCGGCACCCTGAACGCGGCGTTCAACAACGCCGGTTACGCCACCGCGGGGGCGCCGCTGCACGAGATCGACGACGCGACGTACGAGCGCACCGTCGACGTCAATCTGCGCGGCGTGTGGAACTGTCTGCGCCACCAGATACCGGCGATGCTCGCGGGTTCGGGGGGCTCCGTGGTGAACACGTCCAGTGTGGCCGGGACGAAGGCCACCGGCGCCTCGGCCGCCTATGTCGCCGCCAAACACGCGGTGATCGGACTGACCAGGGCGGCCGCGCTGGACTACGGGCAGCGGGGCATCCGCTGCAATGCGCTGGTCGTGGGCAGTACCCGCACCGAGATGATGGAGGGCGTGCTGCAGGCGTACCCGGAGCTCGAGGAAGTCTTCATGGCCGACTCGGTGCAGCGGCGGATCTCCGCGCCGGCCGAGGTGGCACAGGCCGCGGCCTGGCTGTGCAGCGACCGTTCCTCGTTCGTCACCGGCACGGCGATGGCCGTCGACGGCGGTTCGACCGCGGTGTAGCCGTGCGGCGCCGTGCGCCTGTCCCGGACGGGACAGGCGCACGGCCGGGACAGGAGCCCTCGGATCCCGAAGAGCCCCTGTCTCAGGGATGGCCGCGCCCCCTCCCCGTGAAAGAATAGCGAACGATCGCTTTTCTTTCAGTGGAAAAGCGGGGACGCCACCGGCCGGCCCGCACGGTCCGGCCGGGCCCGGCCCCGAGGGAGGAACGAGGAGATGGTTGTTCAGGAGAGGGCGGTGCGCACACGCAGGAGGCTCGTTCGGGCCGCCGCCCTGGAGATCGACCGGGTCGGCTACGAAGGGGCCCGGCTGTCCCGGATCTGCGCGTCGGCATCCGTCTCGATGGGGGCGCTGACCTTTCACTTCCCCTCCAAGGCCGCCCTGGCCGACGCGATCCAGGAGGAGGGCCGGGTGATCGCCCACACGCTCGTGGACCGGGTCCTGGAGTCGCGCGAGCCCACGCTGCGCGCGGTGGCCGAGCTCACTGTCGGGCTCGCCGGGCTGCTGGAGGAGAGCGTCGTCGCGCGCTCGGCCGCGCGGCTCGCCAGGGAACGGCCGCAGGAGCCGGACCGGTGGACCCAGGTCTGGCTGCCCACCGTGCAGGACCTGCTGGAACGCGCCCGCGAGGACGGCCGGCCACGGCTCGCGGTCCGCCCCGAGGCGGTGACCACCCTCGTCAGGTACCTGCTGACGGGCGCCGAAGTGCAGATCCGCGGCGCCGGAGCGCCGGTGGCCGGCGCGGACGTCGGGAGGGTGGCCGACCAGGTGGAGGGGATCTGGCGGCTGGTCCTCGACGGCATGGCGGCTCAGGGCGGCTGACCCGGCTCTCGATCGTTCTGTTTCGGCAAGAAACGACCCGGCGTAGAAAAACATAGCGAGCATTCTGTATGGTTTCTCGGTGTGGGGGCGCGTACCGCCCCTCACACCGCGTATCGGCAGGTGCGCGTCAATCGAGGCAGGGGGAGCGTGAGATGCCAGCAGTCGTGAGCACCGTCGGCCGGCCCGCCGAGGCGGCGGCGGACGTCGCAGTCGTGGGCGCGGGACCCGCCGGCCTGTACGCCGCCTACTACGCCGGGTTCCGCGGCCTGTCAGCGGTGGTCGTCGACGCCCTCGACGAGCCCGGCGGCCAAGTGGCCGCCCTCTACCCGGAGAAGCTGCTGTACGACGTGGCCGGCCACCCCGCCGTCAAGGGACGGCAGTTGATCGACAACCTGCTGGAACAGGCCGCCCCGTTCGGTACGCGCTACCTGCTCGGCCGGACGGTGGTTGGCCTCGCCCGCCGGACCGGAGGCTGGACGCTGAGCACCGACGACGGCGGCCGAGTGGACGCCGAAGCCGTGGTGATCGCCGCCGGGCTCGGCAGGTTCGTGCCCCGCAGGCTGCCCTGCTCGGTGCCGTACGAGGGCAGGGGCGTCGCCTACCACGTCCCGCGCCCGCAGGCGCACGCAGGACGGGACGTGGTCGTGGTCGGCGGCGGCGACAGCGCCGTGGACTGGGCCCTGGCCCTGGCCCCGCTGGCCCGCAGCACGACCCTCGTCCACCGGCGGGGCACCTTCCGCGCCCACGAGTACAGCGTGCGGCAGCTGTACGCCTCCGCCGTCCGGGTCGTCACCGACGCCGAGGTCGTCGCCTGCCACGGCACCCAGCGGCTCGAACGGGTCGAGATCCGGCGAGGCGACGAGGCGTTCACCCTGCCCGCGCAGGCGCTGGTCGCCGCCCTCGGCTTCACCTCCGGCCTCGGTCCCATCGCCGAGTGGGGAATCGACCTGGAGCACCGCAGGATCCGGGTCGACCGATCCATGAGCACCAACCTGCCCGGCGTCCACGCGGCCGGCGACGTGTGCGCCTACCCGGGCCGCGTCCCGCTGATCACCGTCGGCTTCGGCGAGGCCGGCACCGCCGTGAACCACGCGGCCGTGACCCTGCGCCCCGGCGTACGGCTCGCGCCCGAGCACTCCTCCGACGCGTTCCCCGGTGCACGCGACCGCGCAGCCGTCCCGTCGGCGTCGGCCGCGTAGCACCGGCGCCTCGGTCACCGCACCGCATCCCGCGTGCCGGGATGCCCGACCCGCCTCAAGGGGGCCGTACAGCAATGCCGCTCAACAAGCTCACCCTCATGCCCGACAGGGTGGAGATCCTGCTGCCCGACGGCTCCTGCCTCACGGACATCGAGTACGAGAGGCCGGAACAACTGATCCCGTTCGGCTGCCGCTCAGGGGCCTGCGGCGCCTGCGTCATCGAAGTCCTCGACGGCTCCGCGGCGCTCGGGGAGGCCGACCCCGACGAGACGGACTTCCTTGAGGACCTCGGCCGGGCCGACGGGAACCACCGGCTCGCCTGCCAGTGCCGCCTCCTGGGCGCCGCAACCGTCCGCGTCGCGCAGCAGTGAGCGCGGGCCGGCACGACACCGCCTCGCCCCACCACCTCCGTGGAGGAATCCCATGCACCAGCACACCATGATCCCCGGCGTCGTGGACGGCACGGTCACGTCCTCCGTGGACGCCGACGGCAACGTCTCGTTCCGGATCGCGATCCGCGAGAGCGGCCTCCGGCCCGAGAAGGCCGACCACATCGAGATCGTCCTCACACGGCAGGACGCCCGTGCCCTCATGTCGGCCCCCGAGCGGTCCGCGCCCGTCGCCTGCTCCGTCGGCGTCCGGCTGAACAGTGCGCCCTTACCCGCTCTCTCCTCCCTCTAGGAGCCCCGATGGCACTGCTCGACCAGCAAGGCACCCCCGCTCCGGCCACCGGCATCCTGCCCGCTCCGGCAACCCGTGATCCGCGCGAGTCCATGACCGTGCTCCCGGGATTCCTCCAGTTCCCGCTGACGATCCTCACGGGCAAGGCACTGCCCGGCCAGCGGTCCCCGGGCTGGACACCCACCTTCCACCTGGTGACCGCCACGACGTCGATGGCCGCCGGTGTCCTCATCAGCACGCTGGCCTACGCCCTCGGCGGGCCGTTCCTGCTGCTGCTCGCCGCCGGCTGGGCGGTGACACTGCACGGGATGCGCAACCTGCGGATGATGATCTACCACCAGTGCTCGCACCGGAACATGTACCGCCGCCGCAGTCCCGACCGGGCCATGGGCCACGCCGTGTCCAGCCTCCTGATCATTCAGAACTTCCAGCGCTACAGCCGCGAACACGTCAGCGACCACCACGCGCTCGACCACATGACGCTGAAGGACCCCACGGTCCAGGCCTTCCTGGTCAGCCTGGATCTGCACCCGGGCATGACCCGCCGCCGCATGTGGCGCCGCCTCCTCGGAAAACTGGCCTCCCCGCGCTTCCACTTCGCCTTCGCCGTCTCCCGTGCGCGCTCCTTCTGGAACGAGTCGGCGCGCACCGAGAAAGTGGCGGCCGTCACCCTCTACGGCACGCTCGCCCTGGTCACGGCGGCGACCGGCACCTGGCCGGCCCTCCTCGTCGTCTGGTTCGTGCCGCTCGTCCCGCTGTTCCAGGTCAGCAACACCCTGCGGCTGTGCGTCAAGCACACCTTCCCCGAGCCCAGCCTCGAGGACCGCCGCAGCCGGGCGTACTTCGCCTCGCTGACCAACGCCATCTTCCTCGGCGACCCGGCCCCCGCACCGCAGATGCCTGCCGCACGCCGCGCCCTGGCATGGACGCGCTGGACCCTGCGGCTGCTGTTCGTGCACGCCCCGTCCCGCTACCTCGTACTGACCGGCGACACCGTGGTCCACGACTTCCACCACCGTCACCCGCGCGCCGCCAACTGGCCGAACTACGTCTTCGCCCGCCAGGAGGACGCCGAACGCCTCGCGCCGGGGCAGCCGCCGTACCACGAGGTCTGGGGCCTGGTGCCCGCGATCAGCCACGTCTTCGACTCACTGGCCGCCGCCGACCCCGAGGAATTCGACGTCGACCGGCTGAGGTCCGTGAGCAAGCGCGAGCTCTTCGCCGCTTTCGACGACTGACCGCACAGCCACCCACACCACCCCACCAACGACACCGAACCAGGAAGCCCGATGCGTACTTTGCCGGACCAGCACTCCGCACCCCGTACGGTCGTCCTCGGCGTGGCGGCCAGCGACAGCCATGCGGTCGCCAACCACCTCATCGCCCACTCCCTGCGCGGCCTCGGCTACCACGTCGTCAACCTCGGCACCTGCACGGCCGTCGAGGAGTTCGCCGACGCCTGCGAGCGGTACCCGCACGCCGAGGCCGTAGTCATCGGCAGCCTCAACGGCCATGTCCACGAGGACCTGCGCGGCCTCGACCAGGCCAAGCGGTCGGGCCGGATCACTTGCCCCGTCGTCGTCGGCGGCAACCTCTCCGTCGGCAGCCACAAGGACGCCTCGGCCCACGACCGCCTGTACGCCGCCGGAGTGGACCACATCCTGACCGACGCCGCCGAACTGCCCCGCCTCCTCGACCGGTTACGGCCCGACGGCCGCGGTACCCGGCTCACCGATCTGGCGGCGTCATGAGCGTCACCTCCGTCCCGCCCGCCGGCGCTCGCTCCAACACCGTCCCACCGGCCTGCGCGACCTCGCTGCCCACGCCGTCCCAGTCCGCCGCGTACATCGCCTCGCTCGGCAAGCCCACCGCCGCCGAGATCCTCCAGGACTGCAAGGACCGGGGTCGGGTCGCCCTGCAGCCGCGCTGCGGCGTCGGCGGCCACGAGCAGATGAAGCGGCTCCTGACGACCCTGGAGGAAGAAGCCCGCCCCGACATCCTGACGCTGACCATCGACTCCCACACCCGCCTCAAACGGTTCGGCGAGGCCCGCCGCACCCTGCACCTGCGGCCGGCCGACCTCAACGGCTACCCGCTGGTCGCCCACGGCTGGCAGCGCGGCCGTGAACTGAACGAACTGGTCGACGCGCCGCTGGAGATCCGGCACGGATCCCCCGACGCCCGCCTCCTCTTCGACGTCTCCGTCGCCTCCGGCATCACCTCGTTCGAGGGCGGCGGCATCTCGTACAACCTGCCCTACTCCAAAGCCGTACCGCTCGCCGAATCCCTGACCGCCTGGCAGGACGTGGACCGCGCCTGCGGCGAACTCGCCGGGCACGGGGTGATCGTCGACCGGGAGCTGTTCGGCACCCTGACCGCGGTGCTCGTGCCGCCGTCGATCAGCCTCGCCGTCAGCGTGCTGGAGGCGGTCCTCGCCACCCGGGCCGGTGTCCGCTGCGTATCCGTGGCCTACCCGCAGGGCGGCCACCTCGTCCAGGACGTCGCGGCCCTGCGCAGCATCCCCGTCCTCGCCGAGCGCTACCTCCCGGCCGGCATCCAGGTCCACGCGGTACTGCACGAGTTCATGGGCGTCTTCCCCCGCAAACGCGACAACGCCGAGGACCTCATCCTCTACGGGGCACTGGCGGCCCGGCTCGGCGGGGCCTCCAAACTGATCACCAAGACGTACCAGGAGGCGTACGGCATCCCCGACACCGCAGCCAACGTGGCCGGTCTGCGGCTGGCCGACCGGGCCAACTCGCCGCTGCTGGACTTCGTCACCGTCGACGACCGCCAGGTCACCGAGGAGCAGGGGTGGATCCTCGACGAGGTCGCCGATCTCGTCGAACCGCTGCTGCAGCACCCCGACCTGATCGAGGCGGTCGTCGAGGCGTTCGCCGAGGGACGGCTGGACATACCGTTCAGCGCCAGCCGCTTTGCCCGCTCCGACATCATCCCGCGGCGCGACGCCACCGGCGCCATCCGCTACCAAACCGTCGGCGCCCTGCCGTTCGCCCCGGCCCGGCTGCAACGCAACGAAGAACTGCTCCACGCCGTCGACGGCCCCGGCGAACCGGGAATCGACACCCTGATGGCGGGCCTCACCGGCGATATCAACTACTTCCGCGGGCTCTTTTGCGAGTCCGAACCGCACGCCAGCGCCCCCGGACCCGACAGGTCCCTCAACACGACGGCCGCCACCCCCACCGCACCCGGCGAATCGAGGAACTGATGCGTGCCCTGCAAGTGACCCGCCCCGGCGGACCCGACGCCCTCACCGTCACCGACCTGCCCCGCCCCAAGGCATCCCCCGGCCACGTCGTGGTCCGCAACGAAGCCGTCGGCCTCAACTTCATCGACGTCTACTTCCGCGACGGCACCTACCCGACGGCCTACCCGTTCGTCCCTGGCCAGGAAGCCGCCGGAGTAGTCACCGCCGTGGGCCACGGCGTCACGGACTTCGCCCCGGGCGACCGGGTCGCGTACGCCACCCAGCTCGGCGCCTACGCCGAATACACCGCCGTCCCGGAGGCCAAGCTGGTACCCGTTCCCGAAAGCGTCACGCTGCCCGACGCGGCAGCGGCCCTCCTCCAGGGGCTCGCCGCGCTGTACCTCAGCGGTACCACCCACCCCGTCAGAGCCGGCGAAACCGTGGTGGTGCTGGCCGCCGCCGGGGGACTGGGACAGCTCCTGGTGCGGCTGGCCGCACATCTCGGCGCGCGGGTCGTCGCCGTCGCCTCCACCAAGGAGAAACGAGAAGCCGCCCTGGCCGCGGGCGCCCACCACGCCCTGCCCTACAAGGACTTCTCGGCCGGAGTACGCGAACTCACCGGCGGTGAAGGTGCGCACGCGGTCTACGACTCGGTGGGCGCGGCCACGTTCGAGGAAAGCATCAGGGCACTGCGCCGCCGGGGCACCCTCGCCGTGTGCGGACTGTCCAGCGGCCCAATCACGCCGGTCGACGTCGAACTGCTGCGCACCGCAGGCTCCCTCTACCTGACCCGGCCCACCCTCGCCGACCACGTCCCGGACGCGGCCTCGCTCAGGGCGGCGGCCGCCGAGCTCTTCGCGCACGTCGCCGACGGCGTGATCCGTCCCGACATCGGCGAACGGCTGCCGCTGGCCGAGGCGGCGCGGGCCCACACCCTGCTGGAAAGCCGGGCCACCACCGGCAAGGTCCTCCTCACGCCGTGACCCACCGACCGCACCCCGCCACCAGCCCTGCCCCGAGCCGTACCCACAGCCGCTCCCGAAGCGGAGGAAGGACGACGTCATGAGCGTCGACGCAGGCGCCGAGGTGACCGCGGCCCCGTCCACCGGCACCGCCCGCCGGGGCATCGGGGCGGTCCCGGCGCCGGTGCTGATGCTGGCCGGGATGGTCAGCACTCAGCTCGGGGCCGCCTTCGCCAAGCAGTTGTTCACCACCGTGGGACCCGCCGCGATGACCGTGCTACGGCTCGGCTTCGCCGCAGTGGTGCTGCTGCTGCTCTGGCGGCCGTCACCGCGCCTGGACCGGCGCACGGCGGGGGCGGTCGCCGTCCTCGGCATCGCCATCGCCGGCATGAACCTGTGCTTCTACCTGGCCATGGCCCAGATGCCCGTCGGCGTCGCGCTGACCGTCGGGATGGCAGGCCCGCTCACCGTCGCGGCCCTGTCCTCACGCCGGGCCCGCGACCGGCTGTGGGCGGTGCTCGCCGGGTGCGGCATCGCCCTCCTCGGCTGGCAGGGCGGCGCCGCCGGACTCACCGGGCTGCTCATCGCCCTGGCCTGCGCGGTGTTCTGGGGCGCGTACGTGCCCCTGTCGGCCAGGGTCGGCGCACTGCTGCCCGGCGGGAGCGGACTCGCACTCGCGATGGCCTTCGGCACACTGTGCGCCCTGCCGGCCGGACTGTCCGAAGGCGGCTCCGCGCTGACCGATCCGGCGGTCCTCGCCTTCGGCTTCGGCGTCGCGATGCTGTCGTCGCTGGTGCCGTACACCTGCGAGATGGAGACGCTGCGCCGGGTTTCCGCGCTCATCTTCGGGGTCCTGCTCAGCCTGGAACCGGCGATCGGCGCCCTGGCCGCCCTGCTCGTCCTGCACGAGACCATCTCGCCGCTGCAGACGCTGGGCCTCACGGCCGTCGTCGCCGCGTCGATCGGCGTCATCCGCGGCACGCGCGGCGCCCCCGCCGAGCGGGACACCACTTCACGAGACACACCGGACTCACGAGAGCAAGGACTCCGCCAATGATCGACACGGGCAGGAACGCGGCGCTGGCCGGCCGGCCGGAAGGCCTCGAACAGCTGAGGACGCTGGTGGACTCCGCGCTCGGCACGCTCCACGACGCCTTGCTGAAGCGGGGCGGGCCGGTCGCGGCCGGCGGCCCCCGGGCGGCGGCCGCCGCGATGGACCGGTTCCTCGACGGGGGAGCGTTCCTCGCCGAGAGCCCCAGCCCCCGCCGGGTGACCGAGCTGTTCGAGGCATACGCCGCCGGAGCGGCCGACCTCACGCACCCGGCCGCCGTGTCCCGCATGCAGTGCGCGCCCACGGCCGCCTCCGTCGCTGCCGAGCTGCTCGCCGCCGCCCTCAACCAGTCCCTGCACTCCTGGGAGAGCGGCCCCTTCGCCCTGCAGCTGGAGCGGCGGCTGATCGCGGAGATGGCGTCATGGGCCGGCTTCGGCGCCGGGGCGTCGGGCACCTTCACTCCGGGAGGCAGCATCTCCAACCTGATGGGCCTGCTGGTCGCCAGGGAACACGCCCTGCAAGAGAGCGGCGAGGTGTCCCGCTCGGGCCTGACGGGCCTGCGGGCCGCGCCGAGGATCCTGTGCTCGACGGCCGCCCACTTCTCCGTGGCCCGCGCGGCCGGCTTCCTCGGACTCGGCCGGGACACCGTGGTATCCGTGCCGGTGGACGACCTCGGCCGGATGCGCGCGGCCGAAGCCCGCCGTGTCCTCGACCGGTTCGCCCCCGACGAACTCCCGCTGGCCCTGGTCGCGACGGCCGGCACGACGGACCGCGGCTCCTTCGACCCGTTGCCCGAGCTGGCCGACCTGGCCGCCGAGCGGAACACGTGGCTGCACGTCGACGCGGCGTACGGCATCGGGGCACTGTTCTCCCCCTCGCTCGCACCCCTCCTCGCCGGGCTGGACCACGCCGACTCCATCGCCTTCGACCTGCACAAGTTCGGCTGGACACCGGCCTCGTCCAGTGTGCTCCTGGTCCGCGACGAACAGCACCTGCGGTGCCTGGACCAGCAGGCCGTGTACCTCAACCCGGCGGACGACGAGGCGGCCGGATTCACCGCACTGCTGGGCACCTCGATGCAGACCACGCGACGCTCGGACGCCTTCAAGATCGCCGCGTCCCTGCTGACACTGGGCCGGGAGGGCATGGGCGCCTGGGTGGACCGGTGCCACGGCCTGGCCCGCTACGCGGCGGCCCGCATCACGGCTGGCACGGACCTGGACCTGCTCGCCGAGCCGCTGCTCAGCACGGTGATCTTCCGCTGCCGGCCGCCCGCGCGGGGCGTGGCCGACGAGAGCGCCTGGAACGCCGCGGTCCGGCGCACGCTCATGGCGCGGGGACACGCGCTCGTGGCCCGCACCAAGGCGGCCGGCCCCGACGGCGAGCCCCGGGTCCACCTCAAGCTCGTCCTCCTCAACCCGACGACGACCGAGGCGGAGATCGACGAACTGCTGGCGGACATCGCCGCCGTCGCCCGGGAACTGGCCGAGGCCGGCCCCGGCGAGGGCGGCGACGGAAGCACATACGGCGACTGACCGGCAGGCGGCGCGACTTCAACCCCGGAGGACCACGTGGACATCCGCCAGCTCACGACCTTTCAGAAGGCTGCCACCCTGCTCAGTTTCAGCCGGGCGGCAGCGGAGCTCAACTACGCCCAGTCCAGCGTCACCGGCCAGATCAGGAGCCTGGAGAACGCACTCGGCGCCGAGTTGTTCGAGCGGCTCTCGGGCCGCAGCGTTCGGCTCACCCAGGCCGGGGAACGGTTCCTGCCGTACGCCGAGCAGTTGCTCTCCCTGGCCGACGAGGCCCGCAGTGCGACCAGGGGCGGCAGCGAGCCGGCCGGCCGGGTCCTCGTCGGAACCATGGAGAGCATCGCGACCTACCACATGCCGCCGATGCTGGAGTTCTTCCATCACCGCCACCCGGGACTGCAAGTGGTGCTGCGGCCAGGTTCCGGCGAGGAGACCGTCCAGGCACTCGGCCGGGGCGCCCTCGATCTCGGGCTGGTGATGGATGTGAAGACCCGGCACGCCGGCATGGAGAGCGTCGTGCTGCGCACCGAGCCCCTGGCCGCCGTCGTCCGCCCGGACCACCTGCTGGCCGCACGCCGGCTGGTGACCACCGACCAGTTGCGGGAGGCGCCCCTCCTGGTGCCTGAGGCGGGGCCCGGCTGCCGCAGACTGCTGGAACGGGAGCTGTGGGGCGGCCGGGAGCCCGTGCCGCTGCTGGAGTCCGGCACCGTGGAGTCCGCGAAGCGCTGGGCGGCAGCCGGGCTCGGGATCGCCCTGCTGCCCGCCGTGGCCGTGGCGGACGACATCGACACCGGCGTCCTCGCCCCGCTCGCCTGGCGGCCGCCCTTCGAGGTCAGCACCCAGCTCCTGTGGCGCCGCGGCACACGACTGACCAGGGAAATGCGAGTCTTCGTGGACAAGGTCAGTGAATTCCTGACCGAAGAAGCCGAACGAATAGCCGCCTGAATTCCCGGCCGCCCCCCCCGGCCCGGAAACGCGACCCATCGGAATATCCGAACCCTGCGATTCACGAAGCCGATCGAGAATTCATTGACCGGGCACCTCGGGACTGGTGAAATCAATACATCAGCACGGGGGCCGAAAGAAAAAGAAAAACGGATCCCGTGAAATCGATCGTCGTGAAGAAGGAGCCCGCCATGAACGCCACCACCGCCTCCGCCCAGCAGATGCTCGCCGCCCTCTACGCGAACGGCACCGAGTTCGACGCCGACTTCAGCAAGGTCGACGACGCGACGCTGGCGAAGCTCCGCGAGGCCTCCGCCTCCGGTGACGAGGCGCTGCAGAGCCTGCTCACCACCCTCGCCTTCAACAAGTTCGAGGGTGCCGACCAGGCCACCCGACTCTCCGCCTCGCTGGCCGGCATCAAGCAGGCCGCCGTCGCGGAGATCTTCGAGGAACTGCCGACCACGTCCATCGACGAGCTGCGCGCCGCCGCCGAGGCCGCCGGCTACGAGGTCGAGATCCTCGGCTGAGCGAAGGACGGGCAGGGGGCGGGCACACGGCCGCCCGCCCCCGCCTCCCAGGTCGCACATCCAGGAAAGGAAGGACTGTTATGAACGAGTCGTTCGCCATCGAGGGGCTGGGCTGGCGCGAGAACTGGCGGATCGAGAACGGGAACGATTCCTACGTCGTCCCCTTTCCCACCCTGCGGCCCGCGACCCTCGTTTTCCACGGCGAAACAGAATTCAGCTACGGACACTACGGAATTCACCTCGGCCAGGCCGATTGGCTGACCTTCATGGGCCCCAGCACCCGCACCATCACCGGCCACTTCATCGACTGCCGCGAGGGCTCCCCCACCGCGGGCGTCCGCGAGAGGCACACCTGGTCCCCGACCTCCGCCCGAGCTCTGTACATCCCGCCCGGCGTAGCACACACCTTCGACGGCCTGGAGTTCGTGAACTCGATCAACTCCTACGAACTGTTCCTTCCGGACCCGAAGGAATGGGTCCACGGCTCCCTCGACTGGCAGCCCGACGCCGACATCATCAACCTGCCGCTCGACGTGCCCGACGAGGACCTCCCGCTGTACAAGCCCAACACCCACCTCGCCGACGAACTCTGGTACGACATGGTCGCGGCGCAACAGCGGGCGATGATCCCGAAGGTCGCCTACGAATACCCGGTCACCCGCGACGTCCGCCTCGCCGACGGCACCGTCCGCCGGGTCGAGCTGCGCCGGCCCCTCCCGAAGGACGGCAGAAAGAACTGGGAATCCTTCGACGGCGTGTTCGGCGTCGGCTGGGTGCGGCACCCAGTGATCCGCAGCGGCGCCGAGTCCGGATTCTCCGCCCTCCTCGACCGCCACCCGCTGTACTTCATCGACCACGGTGAGGACCGCTACACGCACGACGCGTACGGCATCCACCTCGGCCAGGAAGACCGGCTGACCTTCGTCGGCCCCCGTGACCAGGAGGTCACCCTCCACCTGATCGACACCCGCGTCGACTCGCCCACCTACGGAGCCGACGTCTCGTTCACCCTCTTCCCGGACCCGGAGCGCTACCTGCTCATCCCGCCCGGTGTGGGCCACGCCTTCGAACACCTGGAGAACGTCTACACGATCAACCGGCCCCGCACACTGCTCCCCGAGGACGGCGGCGAGTACCTGCCGGGCAACGACGTCATCGACTGGCCCGTCGACCAGCGCCCGATGCCCTCCCTGCGGGCCAACGCGGTGCCCGCGAGCCGGGAGTACTACGAGGAGCGGGTCGCCGACCAGAAGAAGCTCCGCGCGATACCGCCCACGCACTCCACCCCCTCCGTGATGATGATCACCGGCGAGAACGGCCAGCAGATACGGATCGCACTCAGGAAGAAGGTCCCGGCAGCCTCCTGACCCCGTAGAGGGCGGCAACACTCCCGCCCCTCCGCCACAGCCCCTCCGCATCCCCGGCCGTGCGTGCGGCCACCGTAACCCCGGTGGCCGCACGCACGGCGTCCGCCGTACCCACGCCCCCGAGAACCCGCAGAGTTGGGAATCCCGATGAAGTCCCTGACCAAGCCCTTGGTGCCACTGCGGCACCGTGACTACCGCCTGCTGTTCGTCTCCTACCTCATCAGCATGGTGGGCGACGGCGTCTGGCTGGTCGCCCTGCCCTGGGTAGCCATCGAGCTGGACGCCGACAACTCGGGGCTGGCCATGGTGGTCGGTGCCGAGTCGGTGGGCCTGATCAGCTGCGTACTGATCGGCGGAGCCCTGGCCGACCTCTATCCCCGCAAACAGGTCATCGGCTGGTCCCACGCAGTGGGCTTCACGGTGCTGGCGGCACTCGCCTTCGTCCACCTGAGCGGACATCTGGAGGTCTGGCACCTGGTCGGCGGCGCCTTCGTGCTGGGCGCCGCCGCCGCCGTCAGCGGGCCGGCGGCCGATGCCTTCACCCCCGACCTCGTCCCCGAGGACGACCTGCACGCGGCGAACGCGCTGGAGTCGATCGTGCGGTCACTCGCCGTCCGGATGGTCGGCCCGGGTATCGGAGGCCTGCTCATCGCGCTGGTCGGCTCGCTCGCCGTCATCACCCTCAACGCGCTCAGCTTCGCCGTCGCCGCCCTGTGCGTCGCCGCCATCTCCTTCCGCCCCGCCTGCTCGGCCGATGCCGGCAAGGAGACCACGGGAAACAGCGAGCAGGAGAACACCGGGGAGCCCGTCCGGTACCGGGAGGCCCTGCGGTATCTCTTCGGAGAACGCTGGCTGTGGGTGCTCATCGCCTGGTCCGGCGTGGTCCTGCTGCTCCAGTCGGGCCCCCGGCAGGTCCTGTTGCCGTTCCTGATCCACGACGACCTCGGCGGCGACGCCCGCGGCTACGGACTGCTCGTCGCCGTCACCGGTGTCGCCGCCGTGGTGAGTTCGTTCGCCCTGGCCGCCCGCAAGCCGCCCGCCGACTACGCCCGCCGCATGCTCCTCGCCTGGACGATCGGCGCGGCCCCGCTCGCCCTGATGGTCTTCTCCCCGTCCCTGTGGCTGCTGCTCCCCCTGGGCGCGGTGTACGGCTTCTTCTCCACGGCCGGCAACGTCTACTGGTCGACGCTGGTGCAGACATCCGTTCCCAACGCGGTCCGCGGCCGGGTCATCAGCATCGACTGGCTCGGCTCGCTGGCCCTGGTCCCGCTGTCCGCGACTCTCGCGGGCGTCGGTTCCAGCCGGGAGTTCATGGTCTGGGTCTTCGTCCTCGGCGGCACGCTGCCCGTCCTGCTGACCCTGATCACCCTGCGGTGGGTGGACCTGCGCGGGCTCGGAACTCAGCAGACCCCCGACACCGCCCCCCAGGCGCCGATGGAACAGACGCAACCGGCGACGCCGGACACCCCCCGGGAGGTCCACGGCACTCTCTCCGCCGAACCGGCACCGGCCCGGACGGGCCGGTGACGGGAACCGGAACCACCATGAGGCCGTCCCCGCCCCCGTACGCGACAGCGTGCGCGTACGGGGCCCGTTACCACGTACGCCCGGCCAGCCGGCCCCCACAGCGGCCGGCCCGGTACATCCGGCCGGAGAGCGCCCGCTTTCGCTCGGCGTCGTACTGCGGCCGTACAGCTCCTTCGCTGCCGGGCCCGCCAGGCAGGCCGCACTCGACTTCCCTCACGTGCCGCTGCCAGGCCGGCGCCTTCTCGCGTGCCGCGGCGGGGGCGGTCTCGAACAGCCCCCACTGCGGGGCCGCCCGGGGCACGTCGGCCCCGATGACGGCGAAGCCGGGATCGGCGAACAGGTGCCCGGCGAGTACAACCTCACCGCCGCCGTTCGGGCCGAGGAGGCGGACGTCCGGCACTGTCACGTTGTTGGGTGTGTGGTCGTCCGATGGTGTGTCGGGGTGCGGCGGGACCCGGGTGGGCCCAGGGGTCAGTCTGTGGCGGGCAGGCCGATGGTCTCGGTGATGTGATCCCAGATGGTGAAGCGGACGGTCATCTCGAGGCGGTGTTCAGTGGCGGTCATCAGGTGACGGCGGGGCCGGAAGTGGGATGAGATGCCGCTGAACGCGGACAGGAACCTTTCGGCCGCGCCGATCGAGCGGAAGCCCTTCATCGCGCGTTCGCGCTGCCTCGTTGGCTGGTGGGAGTTCTCGGCCCGGTTGTTCAGCCCCTTGTGTGAGCGGTGCTCGACTGAGGGCATGACCTCGCGGTGGGCGGCGCCGTAGTAGCGGAGCTTGTCGGTGACCATCACCCTCGGCACCGCCCGGGTCTTCTTCACCAGGCGCCGCAGGAAGCGCCTGGCCGCGGCCTTGTCCCGCCGGTTCTGGACGAGGATGTCGAGGACGTCGTGCCCTTCATCAAGGCGGCGGCCTTGTCGGCCGACAGGCCGGTGGGTGCTCCGCCGGGCAGGAGATCGCGTAGGACGGCGTGGAGTCGGTTGAGGACGCGGGTGCGCTCGTGGACCAGGTCATCCCGCCGCTCGGTCAGCAGCCGAAGGATCGTGGTCTGGTCTTCCTGGACGACGGGGCGCAGGTCATGGCGCAAGAGGGCGACCTGGGCGACGTGGAGGGCATCCTTGGCATCGGTCTTGCGGTCTCCGCCGGTGGCCAGCAGCCGGGCCCGGGCCGACAAGGTGGAGGGCACGTCGACCACGTACTCGCCCGCGGCGGCCAGCTGCTGGGCGAGCGAGGTGCCGCTAAAACCTCCCGAAGCCCGTCCACGACCGGCCCGCGCCGGCACCGGGGATGCCGGTAACGCGACAGCCACCGCACGTTCGCCACCAGCGCCTGTCCCGGAACCCCGACCCGCTCGAAGCGCCACCCCGCCTGACGGCAGGCCCGGCGCGTCACCTCGAACGCCTCCGCGTCCCTCGCCTCGATCCGCTCATCGGCACGGACATCCACGACCACCGCCGAGCCGTCCGCGCGGCGCACGAAGCAATCCGGAGCATGCCGACGCTCATGCTCGCCGTCGTGCCAGTGCAGCCAGGACGGCTGCGAGGCGATCCCCACCACCCCGGGATCGAAATCCATCAACAGAAGCCGGTCCCGCTCCAGCCACGACTCGAAACCGACATGCCGCCCTGTCGTCGCCGCCCAGTACCAGCCCGAGAAGTGACGCTCACCGCGCAACCAGCGAAACGGCCGAACCGCCGCCACGTCCTCAAACCGCGCCGTCACGCAGTCCAACAGCGGACGCCGCCGACACTCCCGGACAGCATCCACGTACGACAGCTCGACATACGGCTCCGCAAGATCCACCCCCGCCGGTACGGCCACCCAGCACCCCCAGTACGTCCCCTCGTACGACTAGGTTCGCTGGCAAGGAAGCGGAACGGGTTGCGTCCAGGGAAGTGGTGTACGGGTTCGACCTGATCCGGGGGTTTGCTCCGGCATCAGGATGGTGCCCGCATAGATGAGCGGCCACCGGCTGATCTTCGAAGTGTCGAAGCCTCGAAGGAGATCAGCACGATGACCGCACCCGACAGTCTGCCCCTGCACGCCCTCACCGAGGACAACCTCGCCTCGGCGAGTCCCGATCTGCTGCGCGCGATGGTCAAGACGTTCGCCGACGCGCTCATGTCCGCGGAGGCCGACGCCCTCTGCAACGCCGAATACGGGCAGGTCAGTGACGAGAGAGTCAACCACTGCAACGGCTACCGCCCGCGAGAGTGGGACACCCGGGCCGGCACCGTCGAACTGGCCGTCCCCAAGCTCAGGTCCGGGAGTTACTTCCCGCACTGGCTGCCGGAACGACGTCGCCGGGCCGAGCAGGCCCTGATCTCGGTGGTCGCCACCGCCTACCTGCTCGGGGTCTCCACCCGCCGAGTGGAGAAACTCGCCGAGTCCCTGGGCGTCACCCAGCTGTCGAAGTCGCAGGTCAGCACGATGGCCAAGCACCTGGACGAACAGGTCGCCGCCTTCCGCAACCGCCCCCTGGACGCCGGCCCCTACACCTTCGTCTGGGTCGACGCCCTGACCCAGAAGGTCCGCGAGGGCGGCCGCATCATCAACATCCACGCGCTCATCGCGGTCGGCGTGAACGCCGACGGACACCGCGAGATCCTCGGCCTGGACATCGCCACCGCCGAGGACGGCGCCCACCACAGTATGAGACCCGGAGATCAGGGATCGGCAGCGTCGGCGGCGCCCTGAAGGCAGTTCGAGCCGCCCGCGGTCCGCTGCGTCCGTACCCATGCGCGGCGTGGATGCCTGTGGAGCGGGCCAGTTCCCGCCGCACGAGATCGGCCTTCTTGCCAGGGCTCTTCAGGGCACCGGCAGAGAACGCTCCGGCGCCGCCGGAGGAGGCACGGACGGCAAGGGGTTCCGGGAACTCTTCGGCCCTGGCGGGCACGGCCGCATTCCCGCCCGACAATGTGCCGGTCTCCACCCGGCGCCCGTACCGCTCGCCCCACTCGTGCGCGGTCAGCAACGTCAGTCAGGCGATCCGGCATCACCTGCACCACGATTCCGTTCGCTGCCCGGCTGGCAGGACGCCATCCCGGCTCGATCAGACCACGCAAAACTCGTGGCCTTCCGGGTCTGCCGTCACCACCTGCTCCGGCCTGCGCCGCATGGCGCTCTGCAGATCCTCGGTACGGGGCCGCCGCGCTCTCGGCGGACGTGCCTGCGGTGCCGGGCTGACCGGCTGTCAGCCCGGCATGCCCGGCTCGGCGAGACCGCTCTCGTAGGCGATGATCACGAGCTGTGCCCGGTCCCGGGCGTGCAGCTTCGCCAGCAAGCTGCCGACGTGCGTCTTCACGGTCGGCAGGCTGATCACCAGGCGTTCGGAGATCTCGGCGTTCGACAGACCGTTGGCGATCAGGACGAGCACCTCCTGCTCCCGCTTGGTCAGCCCGACGAGCCGCCGCACGGGGCGCGGCGGCTCGCTGTGCCGCGAGAAGTTCGCGATGAGCCGGCGCGTGACGGTGGGGGCGAGCACGCTCTCGCCGGAGGCGATGACGCGGATCCCGGCGACAAGGTCGGTCGGTGAGGCGTCCTTCAGGAGAAAGCCGCTCGCCCCGGCCTGCAGCGCCGGGTACACGTACTCGTCCATGTCGAACATCGTCAGCGCGAGCACCCGCACACGGGACAGCTCCGGATCCGAGCAGATCCGCCGGGTCGCCTCCATGCCGTCCAGGACCGGCATCCGCAGATCCATCAGGACGACGTCGGGGCGCAGGCTGCGGGCGAGTTCGACGGCAGCGGCGCCGTCGCCCGCCTCGCCGACTGCGGTCATCCCGGGCGTCGCGTCGATAAGGACGCGGAAGCTGCCGCGCAGCAGTGCCTGATCGTCCGCGATCAGCACCCGGACCGCCTCGGCCATCGTGCGTTCCTCGCCTGCTGTTCGTCGGAGTGGAGGTTCAGCGATCTTAACAAGTCCGCCGTCCCCGGCCTTCCTGTGATGCCGGCGTCAGCTCCCCGTCCTCGGTGACCGTGGTGCCGTACGGCTGCGACAGTCGCGCGACCTCCGCGAGGATCTCCTTCGACAGCACCGGGTCGGCGAGGCGCGGCCGCCCCCTGCGGTGTACCGGCTCCCCGTGGCCCAGGTCGACCGGGTGCAGCCTGGCGGCGACGAGCGCCCCGTCCTCGAACGTGAGCTGCGGCACCACCGATCGCCAGTAGCGCGGGTGCGGGGCGAACAGCCGGCGGCCGTCGCCGCTCAGCGCGGCGAAGTAGCGGCCGGGGGTGAGCCGTTCACCGGCCGGTACGCCCGCGTAGTCCTCGGCGGGGACGCGGTCGGCGAGCTCGATCTGGCTGACGATGTTGCCGAGGCTGTAGAAGACGGGCCGGCCCCGGTACAGCTCCACACCGCGCAGGGCGTGCGGGCCGTGCCCGACCACGGCGTGGGCACCCTCGTCGATCACGCGGTGCGCGAACTCCCGCAGGAACTCGGCCGGTTCGTCGGCGGTCGGCCCGGGCTCGTGCGCGTGCACACTGACCAGGACCAGGTCCGCACGGGCCCTCGCCTCGGCCACCCAGAGGGCGATCTGCTCCAGGTCGCGCGGGTCGCACGCGGTCGTCAGGCCCGGCTGGTCAGCCACCTGGAACCGCGCCCCGTAGAGCGTGTAGCGGTCCGCCCCCGGTTGCGCCGGGTCGAAGCCGAGCAGGGTGCGCGCCTCGGCGCGCCGCGCCCTCAGCCCGGTGTCCCCGTCGATCTCCCGCAGTACGTCCATCTGCTCCGCGGTGACATGCAGCGTGGCATGGTGCCGCAGCGGGTTGAGGCCCGGACGGCCGGGCAGGTCGGGCGAGGGCTCGGCCGCCTCCTGGCCGGGCAGGAACGTCGAACTGCACGAGATCAGCGCGAGGCTGCCGGCGGGCCGGTCGACGTAGACCGGGCGCCGGGCGGCGGTCAGATCGGCGCCGATGCCCGCGAAGGGGATGGCGCGCGCGGTGAGCCGGTCCACGGTGCCGAGCACGCCCTCGGCGCCCATGTCCAGGGCGTGGTTGTTGGCGCAGCCCAGGACGGAGAAGCCCGCTGCGGTGACCGCGTCGAGCACGCCAGGATCCGCGATCAGCCCACCGCCGCCCGCCGCGTTGTGCACCGGGTGGCCGCGGTCCGCGCCCGGCACCACCTCCAAGTTGGTGAAGGCGAAGTCGGCGCCGGTCAGCAGCCCGCGCAGGTGCTCCGCGGCCGGTTCGGGGGTGATCAGCGCGGACCGGGTGGCCATGCAGTCGCCGGAGAGCGCCACGGTCAGCCGTGTCATCGCCGCGCCTTCGCCACCGCGCGGGCGAGTTTCCCGGCCGCGTCCCCGCCGGTGACGTCCACGCGCTCGCCGTCGACCATGACGGTCGGGGTCAGCGAGACGCCGTCGGCGGCGGCGACGTCGGACACATAGGTCACCCAGGGTTTGTGCGCCGCGCCCCGGACGCAGCTCCCGAAGGAGGCGTCCTCGATCCCGGCCTCCTCGCCGAGCAGGACGAGTTGGCGCTCGCTCAGGCCGGGGCCCCGTTCGGCGGGCTGCTTCTCGAAGAGCACCTTCGTGTACTCCTCGAACCGGCCCGCGTCCGCCGCGCAGGCCGCTGCGGACGCGGCCCGCGTCGAGTAGCCGGCGGGCTTGCTGTAGCCGTCGAGGAAGGCGACCGGGTGGTAGACCAGCCGTACCGCGCCCTTCTCCTTCAGGGCCTCCAGTTCGCCGGACAGGGACCGTTCGGTGTTGCGGCACTCGGGGCACAGGTAGTCGAGGTACAGGTCGACCCGTACCGCGCCCTCGGAGGCCGCGATACCCGTCTTGTCCTGCGTCGCTCCGGCGGGCGCCTTCGCAGGGGCCTCGCCCGGATCCGTGTCGTTGGCACGGACGAGCCCGGCGCCGAGCAGCGCCGCGACGGCGAGGCCGACGGCGGCCACGGCGGACACCAGCACCGCTCGCCGGCGCCGTCGTCGGCCGAGGACCATGTCCCGTACTTCCGCGGGCTCCAGACTCATGCCTTCAACTCCTCTGTGTCGCTCGGTGGGTCTCGTACGTGTCATTCGTCGCGCACGTCCAGGACCCAGCGGTCCAGGGCGTAGTGGGTGCGCGGACGGCGGATCAGCAAGGCAGCGGCCCCCAGAAAGAGCAGATCGCGCGCGATGTCCACGGCGTAGCCACGCTCGGCGCCGCTGCTGAGCGCGGACCCGGAGCCGAAGCAGCCGCAATCGACGGACAGGCCGCGTGCCCACACCGAAGCGATCGCCGCGATGTACACCGCCATGAGCAGCGCCGTGGCCACGGCCGCCGCCCGGGTGGCAAGCCCGGCGATCAGCAGCAGCGCGAGCGCCACCTCAACGAACGGCAGTGCGCCACCAACGAGTTGGGCCGTGTTCCCGGACACGATCTGATACAGCTCCACCGAGCGCCCCGCGTCGGCAAGGTCCTGGATCTTGACCAGCCCCGCGTAGCCGAGGACGGCGGCCAGCAGCAACCGCGCGGCCACACCCGTCCACGTCGTCACCGCCTGCCTCACGCCCGGCCTCACTTCGAGCTGGAGAAGCGGTATGTGGCCACGCCGAGCGCCAGCGCGACGATCGCGGCGAGCAGCCCCAGCTCGGCGACGACGGGCGGATGCCAGCCGCCGACCAGCAGCCGGGTCTGCTCCGAGCTGAGCACATCGGGCCCCGGCAGGGTGCGGCGCACCGCGTCGATGCCGTAGGTCAGCGGATTCAGCTTGACGACGACGGCGAGCCAGCCCGGCAGCCCGTTCGGCGGGAACATCGCGCCGGAGAAGAACATCAGCGGCATCAGGCTCAGGTTCACCACGACCTGGAACGTGTCCACTTGACGGATCGTCACTGCGGCGAGCAGGCCGAGCGAGGTGAACAGCAGGGAGATCAGCAGGACTTCGACCATGACGACCAGGAGCACCGGCGTGTACCGGATGCTCGCGATGCCGCCGACCGACAGGACGAGGAGACCGTAGATCGCGCCGGTGGTGGCGCCGCCGAGCGCAAGACCGAGTACGACGCTGGACCTCGGGAACGGCGCGACGAGCATCTGCCGCAGCACCCCGAGCCGCCGGTCCCACACCAGCGAGATGCCCACCGCGATGGCCGGCGCCTGCACCGACATGACGAGTACGCCGGGGAACAAGAAGGCCCGGTAGTCGTTGAGTTGGGCCTTGCCGAGGTTCCCGGACGCGGCGTCGAGTCCGGTGCCGAGCACGACGAGGAAGAGGAGCGGGGTGACCAGGCCCATGGCCAGGCGCACCGGGTTGTGCCGCAGCCGGATCATCTCCCGGCGCCACAGCAGGAGACAGGGGCGCAGGGCGCTGACGGCGCGGCGCTCCTCGGTGGCGGCGGGCGCCTGGAGCGCCGTCTCGGTGATGCTCATCGCAGCCCCTCCCCGATGGTGTCGAGCGTGTGCCCACCCGCCTGGCTCTCGCGGATCGCGGCACCGGTGTGGTGCAGGAAGACGTCGTCGAGGGAGGGAGGCGCGATGGACACCGCGCGCACCGTCAGACCGAGCCCGGTACACAGCCGCGGGACCAGCGTCGCGCCGTCCGACACCCGCAGCAGCAGCCCGTCCGGGGTGGGTTCGGCCGCGAGACCGAACCGCTCGGCCAGCGCGTCGGCGGCCCTCGCATCGTCCTCGGTACGCAGCACCACGAGGTCGGAGCCGATCACGGACTTCAGCTCGGCGGGTGTTCCCTGGGTGACGACCCGGCCCCGATCGACGATGGCGACCTGGTCGCAGTGCTCGGCCTCCTCCAGCTGGTGTGTGGTGAAGAAGAGTGTGATGCCCTGCTCCCGGCGGAGCCGGTCGAGGTGGTCCCACACGGCGGCGCGGGTCTGGGCGTCGAGCCCGGTCGTCGGCTCGTCCAGGAAGAGGACGCGCGGCGACCCGATCAGGCCCCGGGCGATCTCCAGGCGGCGGCGCAGACCGGTGGAGAACTGCCGGACCGGAACCCTGCTGCGCTGTGACAGCTCCATCAGGTCGAGCATGGCGGCGATCGCCGCACGGGCCCGCTGCCGCGGCAACCCGCACAGGTCCGCCTGGAAGCGCAGGTTCTCGGCGGCCGTCAGCTCCAGGTCCAGCGTGGACTCCTGGAACACGATGCCGATGCGGCGGCGCACCTCGGCGGGGCGCTCGGCGACATCGAAGCCCGCCACCTCCGCGCGTCCCGCCGTGGGCCTGAGCAGGGTGGTGAGCATGCTGATGGTGGTGGTCTTGCCCGCGCCGTTCGGCCCGAGGAAGCCGAACGTCGAGCCGGCCGGCACCGCCAGATCCAGCCCGTTCACGGCGGGCGTGGTGCCGTAGTACGCATAGAGGGCCTCGGCCCGGATCGCGTCCGTCATACGCGGCCTCCCGGCCCGAGCCGCACGGCCAACACCGTGCGGAACGCGCTGAGTTCGCCGGGCTCGTCGACCGGGCGGCCATCGACCTCGACCCAGGCGTGCGCGCCGAAGGGCCGGGTTCGAAAGCCCGTGCACCAGTCGGCCCAGCGGCCGTGTGCCCGGCACAGCAGCACCGTAGCCACGGACCGTTGCAGACAGCCCAGGCCCGCGCAGCGCGTGCTCACCGACACCACGGCGCGGCGGGCCCGCGCCGCCTCGGCGTACCCGACGGGACGGGCGCCCTTGCTGAGCACGCCGAGCACCCGGTGCAGCCGGGCCGGGGGCAGCTTCACCAGGAGGCGGGCCGCGCCGACCGCGCAGCGTGGGCCGAGCTGGCGGCGAAGCGGGAGGCGGGCCGCCTGTTCGGCGACGGCTGGGGTGGTCACCGGTCGACCTCCACGAGCTCGGCCGCGCTGAGCGAGCCGATCAGCGCCTGTATGTCCTTGCGTACGCGCTCGGCGTCGACCGGCGCCGCGGCGGCCATGCCGGCGACGACCGCGTCGGGCCCTTCGCCGTCGAGCAGCCTGCGCAGCACGGCGCAGCCGGAGGCGTTGAGCTGCCAGTAGCGGCCGCGGCGCCCGTCGAGCAGGACGGCACCGGAGTTGATGTCCGTGAGGGTGACGTCGCGGGCGAGGCTCAGCTTCATCTGCGTACTCCCGTGTCCTGGACATCCGTCGTGGTCTGCGGGTGCGTACGGAGCCAGCTCTCGCACGCCACGGTGGTGTCGATCGGCTGGAGGTGGTGGGACATCGGCCCCGGGTTGAGCACCGCGGCCCGGAACCGCTCCGGGTCGATCAGACCGAGCCGGGCCAGCCGCGAGTCCTCGCACAGTTCGAGGAGGCGGGCCCGGTTGCGCTCGAGGCCGCGGAACGCCTCCGCGCTGAACTCGCCCTTGTCCCGCCGGTCGAGGATGCCGGCGGGTACGGCTCCGCGCACCGCGTCCGTCAGCAGCGGCTTGAACCGGGCGCTCGCCAGCCGCTCCTCGACCCGGACGGCGAGCGCCGCCTCGATCACCCGGTCGTCCAGGAACGGCGCGTCCCAGGCGATGCCGGTGCCCGCGAGCACAGTGTTGACCTGGCGGATCGTGGACCCCTCGAAGACCAGTGAGGCCAGCGCCTGATGGCGGGTGCGGTCGGCATCCAGCGGCTCGGGCGTGCGCCCGGCGGCCTCGGTGAGCAGCTCCCGCACCGCCGCAACCGCGTCCGGCGTGGCCCACGCCGGCATACGCGGCGCGAACACCCAGCCGAAGTCGGGCTCGTCGAGCGAAGGGGGAGGCGCGCCGATCCGGGTGGCGACCGCGGTGAGGTTCTGTGCGAACGTCGACCGGTCGAGCAGGGCCCGTACGGTGGCACCCCACGACCAGCGGTTGGCAAGCCGGTACCGGTTCACCAGGAGCAGCCCGCCGATGGGCCGGGCCCGCGCCAACGACCAGGCCGAGGTGGGCATCCGCCCGAACAGTTCGTCCCCGCCGAAGCCACTCAGATGCAGCGAGGACCCCTCGCCGCGCGCCCGGTGCGCCAGGTCGCGGATGTGCGCGAGGCCCGACGCCCAGGTGGAGGGGCCTTCGGGTGCGGTGTTCGCGTGCTCGGCGGTGTAGCCGACGTCGAAGAGGTTCTCTGCGCGGTCCGCAGTGAGGGTGTGATGGCGGGCGTGCGGCAGCAGCGCGGCGGCCCGGTGCGCCCACCGGGTGTCCTCATTGGCGCTGTCCAGCGGCGCCACGTGGTACGTGACCAGGTCGGCGTTCGCCGCAGCGGCCAGGAAGCACAGAGACGTGGAGTCCATGCCGCCGGACAGGTCCGCGCTGATCGTCCGGCCGGGCCGCACCCGTGCGGCAAGCGCCTCGTCCAGCGCGGTGCGCACCGCCGCGGCACCCTGCGCGAGCGACCGGGACGCCTCCGGCAGCCGCCACCACCGCACCTGCCGCGCCCGCCCCTCAGCATCCATCCGCAGCCAGTGCCCGGTCGTGAGCGGGTCGACACCGCGCCGCACCGGACGCTGGGCCAGCGGCCAGGGTGCGCCGCCCGGCGCGAGCAGCCGCGCGGCGAGCACGGACTCGTCGAGGTCCGCGCCGGTGAGCCGGGCGAGCGGTGCCACACCACTGGCGGCGACCGTGACACCGTCCACCGCAGCACTGAAAATCTGTCGTACACCGACGACCGAGCCCTGGACCCGCACGGTGCCGTCCAGCGACACCAGCACATGGCAGGAACCCACCAGCCGGGACGCGATCCGGTCCACCTCGTCCAGCGACCGCAGCCGCCCGAGGCGGTCCTTCGCCGCCGCCTCGTCGAGTGTCACCTGCCCGATCAGCGCCATCCGGCGCGGCCCCGCCACAACCAGGTGAACCTGGTCGTCGGGCCAGTCGCCCACGATCCAGGGCCGCCCCGACGCGTGGTTGATCCGCCGCCCCGGCGCGAGGCGGGCAGCGGGCCCGGCCGCGGCCGGACAGTCTGGAAGTACTACGAATTCCATGTCGCCTCGTTCCCCGGGCGGTGCCGGTGCGTCCGGGCGGACGCACCGGCACCGGCTGATCACCAGAAGCAGACGATCGCGTAGCCGCAGCCGGCGAAGTCGTTGCAGCTTCCGACGCCGAGGCACTTGGTCAGCTCGTCGAAGTCGCCGATCTCCTGGAGCATCGGGGGCTCGTAGATCTCAACCGACATGGTGTCCCTCCCAATTGAGCCGGGCGGAGAGGGCCGACCTTTTCGGCCCGCGTCCCGACGTGAGGGAAACTATGGCGTCGCATGTCCTACCGGCATGGGTCAGCGGCCCTTGCCGTGTCCCGTCACGCGTCCCACCGCCGGTGCCGCACCCAGCCGAACGCGACCGCCGCCACGGTCCACACCAGGAGCACCACACAGCCGCGGACCGCGTCGTGTGTGCCGACGGTGAGCAGCTCGCTGCCGGCCCGGTCGGGGAAGTACCGCACGACCGCCTTGGTGGCGCCGATGACCGACAGGATCTGGGAGCCGGCCAGCACCATCGGCAGCAGCACCGCCAGCGGCACGACGGCGCTGCGCGCGGCCGTCGCGATGCCGGCCGCGAACAGGCTCATCAGTGTCAGATAGAGCACCGCCCCGGCCAGCGCCCCGGGCACCCCCGGGTCGGTGAGGGAGGCTCCGTGCGGGCCGAGCGCGGCCTGGGTGACGAGGTATCCGGCCACGGTGACCGGCACCGCGACCAGCAGCGCGGCGGCCGCGGTGACGGTCAGCTTCGCCGCGTACAGCCGCCCGCGCAGAGGCACGGCGAGCAGCGAGGCGCGCATCATCCCGGAGCCGTACTCGGTGCTCACGACGAGGACTCCGAACACGATCAGTGCGAGCTGCCCGTACAGGATGCCGTCCAGACCGGCCTGTTGGGCGGTGAAGCCGTCGCGCAGCATGCCGCTGTCCGACTCGATCGCCGACTTCGCGGACCACCCGTCGAGAGCGGCCACCCCCAGGCTGAGCGGCACGAACAGCAGCAGTGCGAGGAAGGTGCTGCGAATCCCGCGCACCTTGGTGAACTCGGCCCGGACGGCCGCGAGCGTCTCAGACACGGTGGCCCCCGTTCTCCTTGCCGACCAGCGCGAGGAACGTGTCCTCCAACGAGCCGGTGTGCGTGCTCAGTTCGTCGAGGGTGCGGCCGCCCGCCGTAGCGATCCGGCTCACCTCGGCGGCGGCAAGACCGTCGACCTCCAGACTCCCGTCGACGGCGCGCACCACACGGGCGCCGTGCCGCTCCAGCTCCGGGACCAGCGCCCCGGGTTCGAGGGTCCGTACGCGTACATACATCCGCCCGTGGAGCCGGATGAACTCGTCCATGCCGGTATCAGCGAGCAGCCGCCCCCGGTCGATGACCACGAGATGGTCCGCGACCAGCGACATCTCGGTCATCAGATGGCTGGAGACGAGGACGGTGCGGCCCTCGGCGGCCTTGGCCCGCAGCAGCTCGCGCAGCCACCGGATACCCTCCGCGTCCAGGCCGTTGACCGGTTCGTCGAGGACCAGCACCGGCGGGTCGCCGAGCAGAGCGGCGGCCAGGCCGAGCCGCTGCCCCATGCCGAGAGAGTACGTGCCGACCCGCCGCCGCGCGGCCCCCGCGAGGCCGACCAGGTCCAGGACCTCGCCGACCCGCTGCCGCGGGATCCGGTTGCACTGGGCCATCCAGCGCAGATGGTCGGCGGCGGTCAGGCTGCGGTGCGGGATCGCGGTCTCCAGGAGTGCGCCCACGTGCCGGGCCGGACGGCGCAGTTCCGGGTAGGCGCGCCCGTCGAACCGCGTCATCCCCTCGTCGGGCCGGGTGAGGCCGAGCATCATCCGCATCGTGGTGGACTTGCCGGCCCCGTTGGGCCCCAGGAACCCGGTGACGGCGCCCGGTCGCACCGTGAACGTCAGGCCGTCGACGACGGTCCGCTCCCCGTACCGCTTGGTCAAGTTCTGAAGGTCGATCACACAGCCAGCATTCCCGCGGCCCCCCGTGCGCACATCGGACCGTGGTCGGGAAGGCCGGGTGGGCAGACCCTGACAGACCCATACCTGAGGATGAGTCCGCGGCCGTACGCCGGTCAGTAGGGCAGCGTCGCGAGGACCCGGAAGCCGCCGCCCGGCCGCGGTCCCGCCGAAAGAGCGCCGCCGTGCGCCTCGGCCCGCTCGCGCATCCCGACCAGGCCGAGCCCGCCGCCGGGCACCACCGGCCGGTGCGCACCGCCGGGTACGGGTCCGTCATCGGCGACTTCGATCGTCAACGCGCCCTCCCGCGCGGCCAGTTCTACGCGGCAACGGGTAGGCGCGGCATGCTTGACGACGTTGGTCAGGGCCTCCTGCACGATCCGGTACGCCGAGGTCACCACGGCGTCCGGCAGCTGCTCGGCACAGCGGGACGCCAGGTCCACATGGACGCCCGCAGCCTCCGCCGTGCGTACCAGGGCGGGCAGATCGGCGAGACCCGGCAGCGGCTTGAGGCCGTCAGCGCCCGCCTCGTCCTGGCGCAGCAGCTGGAGCGTGGAGCGCAGGTCGCGCAGCGCCTTGCGGCTGACACCCTCGATCACCGTCAGGGCCTCGCGCGCCTCCTGCGGGCGTGTGTCGACCACATGGTTGGCGATACCGGCCTTGACGGCGATCAGGCCGACGCTGTGCGTCACCACGTCGTGCATGTCCCGGGCGATCCGCAGCCGCTCCTCGACCTTGGCTCGCTCGGCGGTCTGCTCGATCACCCGAAGGACGTTCTCCCGCTGCTCCCGCACGGCCGCGCCCGCCGCCCAGGTCGCGCCGAGGGCCAGCACCCCGAACACCACCTGTACGGTGCCGGTCCCGCCCTCGTAGTGCTGCCCGCCGGTCATGGTCAGCAGGGCCGCGCCCACCGCACACCCCCCGCCGACGGCGACCGCGCCGCGGCCGGGTCGGCGCCGGCTCACGGCGACTGCGTACAGCGCGTAGGCGGCGGCTGGGAACGAGGTCGCCGCGAGTCCGAACGGCACCGCGACGCACGCCACGGTCAGGACGAACGCAAAGACCGGTAGCGGCCACACCCGCCGTACCGCCAGCGGCAGCGCGGCGGCGAGCGACAGCAGCCACCCGGCCGCCTCACCTGATCCGCCGCCGGCAAGGGCGGTCCGCACCGGCGCCAACTGCGGCAGCAGGGCGAAGCCGAGCGCGGCCATCGCATCGAGCACGAACGGTCGCCGCCCCAGGATACGCATCATGCGTCGAACGTAGCACCGCCCGAATCGGAGCGATTCGGACAATTTCATGGGCGCACTTGTGTTCCCATGAACCATCTACTCATACTCAGCAGGCGTCACACCATGCCGTCTGCCCGACCGCTGTTGTCTCTCCGCGCCCTCTCCACATGGCTGGACAACGAGCCGAAAGAATCCCGCGCATCTTCACCGTGCCGAGATCCCGCACGGCCGACCACCGAAGGAGACGTACCCAGTGGCGTCGCAATTCGATTCCGCGAGCGACCCGAACGGCAAGATCAACCTGATGATTCTCGGTGACGATCCGGTGGCCCTCGCCGGACTCGAGGCCATTGTCGACAAGGACGACGAAGTGACGCTCGTCGACCAGCCGTTCGACAGTGATCAGGCCCGGTCTTCCGCCGACGCGGCGGAACAACCGCACGTCATCATCCTCGGCGAGCCGCCTTCGAAGCGTGCGATCTGCGCGGACGTCCACCGGATCAAGACCACGTACGGCCGCACCGCGCGCCGGCCCAGAACCCTGGTGGTGTCCCAGAACGATGACGACGACGTGATAATCGCCGCATTACGCGCCGGCGTCAACGGCTATCTCACACGCATCGGTTCACCCGAGGAACTGCTCCACTCCATTCGCATCGTGGCCACAGGTGGAGCGGCATTCAGTACCGCGGTAGCCGCCAGATTCAGCAGGTATTTCAACACCATGCAGAGCATTCCGGAGTGCGCCGAGCTCGCAGATCTGACCAGTCGGGAACTGGAGATCCTGGAGCTGCTCGCCGGGGGCATGGGAAACCAACAGATCGCGCGCAGGCTCTTCTTGGCCGAGAAGACCGTCCGCAACTACGTCTCGCGGATCTTCACCAAGCTGGAGGTCCACGACCGCACCGCTGCCGCGGTGCGGGCCCGCGACGTCGGCTTCGGCGGCCCGCCGAAGCACGCCTGAAGCGGCGGAGTCAGGTGCGCCGGTCGGCGTCGCGATCAAGCCGGCCCAGGCCCCCCACACACCGCACCCCCGCTGCACTCTCCGCGATCAGGCCGTTGACCAGGAGAAACACAGTCCCTGTGGACGTTTCCGCGGTGTTGAGGACGCCGGTGCCCCACGCCGTCCTGGACGGGTTGTCCCGCCACTCGCCGATCGGAGTGTCCGCCTTCGACAGCGAACTGCGCTATCTGCATGTCAACACCGCCCTGGAGACGATCAACGGCGTGCCCGAGGTCAGGCACCTCGGTCGGCGGCCGTCCGAGGTGCTGCCCGAGGTGAACGGCGCCGAGGTGGAGACCGTGATGCAGCGGGTGCTGGACACCGGCGAACCCGTGGTCGACTTCCGCACGACGGGCCGCACCACCCGGTCCTCGTACGAGGACCGGGTGGTGGCCGACCGTGTGCGGGTTCGTGAGTTCGATGATGAGATGAGGGTCGGCGACTGCTGCCGATCGTCCGCAGAGGCACCGGCTCGGTGGTGACGTGGTGGCGGGCGCGACCTACACCCGCCCGCATGGGGTCCGGCACCTGTTCGCGGCCTACGACCTGGCCCGAGACTAGCTTTGCGGCCACGTCAAACCCAAGAATAACCGCACCAGGTTCCTGGAGTTCTGCCGCTACCTGCGCAGGGACCACCGCCCGGAGGTCGGTGGCGGCACCGAGTGCACCGCCCGGGCGCGCACCCTCTGCTAGTGCCTGAGGTCGAACAGCGCCGGCAGGCGGCCGCGGCGGCGGGCCCTGCGCCGGGGAATAAGTCCCGCCGCCTCCCTGTCGGAGGGACACCCACCGAGGAGGCGCACAGTTGAACCTTTCTGAACGGATCTCGATCCCGGCTGCGACGGCTCCTCACCCACAGCAGAAAGAGCCGGAGATGAATGACAAAGGCAAGACGGCGGGCGCTGTTTCGCGGCGCGGGATCCTGAGAGGCGTCGCCGTCGGCGGCGGCGCGGTCGCGGCTGCCGCCCTGCTCCCCGCGGGCGCTGCTCACGCCGACGACCGGGGCCCGGCGGGCGGCGGCACCGTGCGGCAGGTGCCCGGGGTCCACACCGTGATCGACACTTCGCACGCCACCGACGAGGCCGCGCGGATCTTCAGCGCGTACTTCCGCACCAAGAGCGCCAAGGACTACGAGGGCATCAGCACGTTCTTCTCGAAGCAGAACGCCAACTATCTCGACGCGATCCTCGGCTGGCCCTTCTACGGCTGGCAGGCCATCCATGACCTGTTCGCCCAGTACATGCCCCGGTGGCCGAAGGACGGCACGTCCTCCCCGGTCCGGATCCTGGGGGACGCCACCAGCGCCGTCGTGTTCTTCACCAACACGACGGGGCTGTTCGGCCCGTCGGAGATGCGTGCCGCCGGTGTCGTCAACTTCCAGCGCGGCAAGATCGCACGCTGGGTCGACTACTGGGACGGCCGCCACTTCGGGACCGACAACCTCGACGCGGAACGCCTGCCGGCCGACCAGTTCCCGACGGACTGGATGGAGTCCACGGTCGGCGAGACCGCATCGCCGGTGATCCGGAAGGTCTCCGAGCAACTCTCGGCAGCCCTGCGGGCGGGTGAGGGCGAGCGCGCGGCGGCGCTGTTCGCCTCGGACGCCGTATTCGAGGACATGACCGCGCACCTCCAGATCCTGGGCCCCCGCAGCATCGGCGCCTACCTCACCACCGCCTCCGACGTCCTGCCCTACACAGGCAAGGGCACCAGGGTGCGGCACGTCGTGGGCAGCGCCCGCGGCGGCGGCTACGAGTGGGCCGCCGCGGGGCCCGTTCCACGCGGTCTTCACACCCTCGAACTCGATGCCCAGGGCCGGATCACCCGGCTGACCGCAGTCTGGGACGGCACCCTCGTGGACGACGAGACCCTCATGACGATGGCCCGCAGGGCGATCGAGCACTGACTCGGCGTTCCCACCGCGCTGTCGGCCCCTGTGCGGGGATGGGCGTTTCGCCCCCCCGCACAGGGGAAGTGCCGCCAGGTCCCTGTCGCAGCTGCAGTGCCGGCGTACGCGGTATGAGTAGCTGGTCAGGCAGGAACCGGCTGATGGCCTAGTACGATGCGATGCTTCCCCGGCGGTGAGCCCAGCCGCTTCGAGGGCGCCACAGTACTGTGGTCGGCACGGCGTGCGAGATGTGACCAGCGGCGCCTGAGCCTCCCGGCCGGCGCACATGTCCGGAATCCAGAGAGGCAGGGGCGCGGGGCGGCTTGAGGAACGGCCGTGCTGGCGGGGCCCGTTCTTGGCGGGTACCGCCAGCACCGAGGGTCACGCAGACGCCGTCGGCACGGCCGGTTCCGGGACGAGCCCTGCCTCGCGGGCGGCGATGACGGCGCACGCCTCGTCCACGTCCGAGCTGTCGCCGCTGACGCCCACGGCGCCGACGATCACACCGCTTCCGTCTCGCAGCAGCACGCCCCCGGGGGCCGGGAACATCCGGCCGTCAGAGGCGACCGCGAGCGCGTCGAAGAAGCCGGGGAAACGCTTCGCTGCCTCGGCGATGCCCCGCGAGCTGAAGCCCAGGCCGAGTGAGCCCCATGCCTTGCCCACGGCGATCTGTGGACGCACGATCCCGGCGCCGTCCTGCCGGTAGAGGACGACCTGGTGCCCGCCGGCGTCCAGCACGGCGACGGTCAGCGGGGCGGTCCCCCGGCGTCGTCCCTCCTCTAGCACGGTGTGCGCGATCCGCTGCGCGATATCGAAACTCAGCATGGTGGGATCCACTTTCATCTCGTTGTGCACGGTGCTCGGTCAGAAGCTTTCGTGACCGCACCGTCCGGGGCCAGGTCTCGCCGGTCGCCGGGTTGCCTGTGGCGTTCCGATGAGGCCCGTGCCGCGTGGACAGGCAGAAGCGGATCGGTATTCCCACCTCGCCCCTGCCCGGGCGGGTCGGCTGCAGGAGAGAGGAGGATCGGGCGGGACAGCGCGTCGCCCCGTCCCGGCGCAGCTGTCAGCCGGTGGTGGCGGTCGAGACGGGCACGGAGGCCGGATCGGGCGCCGACGGCTCGGTGGCGTGGTCCGTGAGATAGGTGCGGAGGGCCTGGCGGCCGCGGCTCAGCCGGCTCATCACGGTCCCGATGGGAACATCGGTGATCCGAGCGATCTCCTTGTACGAGTAGCCTTCGACGTCCGCGAGCAGGACGGTGCGCAGGAAGGGGGCGGGCAGGGAGGTCAGGGCCGTTCTGAGTACATCGTCGGGTAGCCGATCGAGGGCGGCCTCGGCAGGATCACGTCCGATGCCGGTCGGGTCGGCAGGACGGTCGTACCCCTCCAGGCCCATCACCTCGGGACGCAGTTTGCGGGCGTTGTAGGCGTTGATGAAGGTGTTCGTAAGGATGCGGCTGAGCCAAGCCCGCAAGTGAGTGCCGCGGAAGCTCTCACAGTTCTTGTGCGCCCTGAAAAAGGTCTCCTGCACCAGGTCCTCCGCGTCCGCGGAGTTGTGGGTCATCCGGTAGGCAGCGGAGAACAGCGTCGACGTGTACCCCACTGCCTCCTCTGCCCACTCCTCATCAGACCGTGCCATCGCTTTGCCCATCGCATTCATCCTCATCGCACGACGAAACTCACAGACGAAACTCACAGACGAACAGGACCGGTGCGGCACGGGCTTTATTCCATCCCGGCGGGCGTGATGCGGGCGGACGGCGGCGGGTTCGCGATGTCGCAAGAACAGCGGCGCAGACCCGCCCTCCGACAACGCGTCACAGACGGAGCGGGCGAGTCCGCGCAAGGACCTGGTCGGCGTCATTCCAGTCGGTGCCGGGCACATCGATGTACAGCTCGATCTCGTTGCCGTCGGGGTCATAGAGATAGATGCTGTGCGTGACGGTGTGATCGCTCGCGCCCTGCACCGGGATCCCGGCGTCGGCGAGTGCCTTGATGGCGGCGGCCAACTCCTCGTCGGTGTCACCGATTTTGAAGCCGATGTGGTAGAGCCCGGCGCGGTGGCCGTTACCGGGGTGAGGGGCGTTCTCGCCGACCTCGATGAGCAGCATCTCGTGATGGGTGCGCCCCGACGAGAACGCCTGTACGAGGCCACGCAGATGCTTCGGCGACTCGATGGCTCGGAAGCCAAGCACGTCCCGGTAGAAGTGCACAGAACGGTCCAGCTTCTTGACGAAGAGCACGACGTGCCCGAGCTCTCGGATCTCCATGGGTCCTCCCTTGTCCAGTTCGGCAAGCAGACAGGCGCAGGCACCGTTTCATTCCCGCGACCAGGTGGGAGGTTCATCGGCCGTGCGGGGCGGCGCGCCGGAGTCAGCCGGCGCGCCGCGAAGGGAGACATCTGGCGCGGGTGGTCCCGTCGCTCTGTCGCTTCAAAGGTGACTGTCGTTACTGGGGCAATCCGCCGGTGACGCCGATGGTGGTGCCGCTGACCCAGGCGGCGAGGTCGCTGACAAGGTATTCGGCGGCGTCGGCGACATCCTTGGGAGTGCCGATACGGTCTCCGATGCGGCCGGCGGCCTGGAGGCTGCGGAATGGGGAGTCGGCGGGGATGGAGTCGATGAAGACTCCGGCGTCGTCGATCGGCCCCGGCTGGATGATGTTGACCGTGATGCCACGGTCGGACGTCTCCCTGGCGAGGACTTCAGCGAAATAGCGGCCGGGGGCCTTCGTCGCGGTGTAGAGGCCCGCTCCCGGTACGGGGTTGGCGATGGCGGTGGAGGCGATGTACACGATCCGCCCGTTGTCGGAGATGTTCTTGGCAGCCCGGTGCATCGTCAGGAGTGCGCCTCGGGCGTTGACGTTGACCATGTTGTCGATCTGCTCGTCGGTGAGGTCGGTGATCGGGACACCGAGAAGTTCAAGGCCGGCATTGGCGACGACGATGTCTGCAGAACCGAAGCGCTCTTCGGCCTCGGCGAAGAGACGGTCGACGTCTGCGGCCTCGGAGATGTCGGCCTGGACTGCGATGGCCTGTCCTCCGTGCTCGTGGACCTCCTTCAGCGCCTGCTCGCCGTTTGCGGTGTCGGACGAGTAGTTGATCACGATGTTGGCGCCGAGTTTCGCGTAGCGCAGCGCGATGGCCTTGCCGATGCCTCGGGCGGAGCCCGTGACCAGGGCAGTCTTGCCGGTGAGGTCAGTCATTTCTTTCTCCGGTGTCTCTTCGGACGGGCTGCTGATCGGTCGGACAGGGTCGGTCTTTCGTCTGGACCAGGCCGGATCAGGGAGCAGGGTCTGGTGCCGGGGGTGCCTCTCACGCCTCTCAGGCAGTGGGGGGGGAGGTACGCAAGGCGGGGGAGGGCGGCAGGGCGGAGGCCCTGACAACCGACGACAATGCTGTGAGGTGCGGTGCAAGACCCCGCGAGCCCGGCGTGATCCAGGACAAGAGGCCCTAGTTCACAGCCGGTGTGGGGAAGCGGTACTCGATCTGGGTGCGGTCCGTGTAGAGCCTCCAGTAGGTCTCGGCGAGGTCGGCGGGGTCGATGACGTGCATGCCGGTGGTGCCGCCGGTGATCTCGGCGAGCTGCTCGGGTGAGATGGCGTTGTACGACTCGCTGTTCTTGATGAGCGCCGACAGGGTGACGACGCCGGCGTAGACACCGGAGTCGGCGATCTCGCCGTGGAGCGAGTAGATGAAGTTGCGGATGGCGGCCATGGCCGGGCCGATGCCGCTGATGAAGGGCTGGGGGTCGGCGGCGGTGAATCCGCCGGTGACCATGAACCCTCCGGTGCCTCGAGCGGTCATCTCGGGCAGGACGGCGTGGGCGATCTCGACGGGGGTGAGGAGGAGCAGATTCACCCAGTGGCTGAGGCGTTCGGCGTCGAGCTCGGCGGCGGGGACGAAGGCGGTGCCGCCGGGTAGAGGCTGGTAGGACACGACGTCGATACGGCCGTAGCGGTCCTTGATGGCCTGCACGACCCCGGCAGCGTTGGCCGGGTTCGACAGGTCGGCGGGGAAGGCTGCGGCGTCGATGCCCTCGGCGGCCAGCTCCTCGGCCATGGCCTGGAGCCGCTCGGCGTTCCGAGCGACCAGGGCGATGCTGAAGTCCTCCTTGCCGAAGCGGCGGGCAAGGGCGGTGCCGAGGCCGGAGCCGGCACCGAAGATGGCGATGATCTTGGACACGGTGTGCTTCTTTCGTGGTGTCGGTGAGGCATGCCGGCCCGGTTTCGGGCGGGCCGGACAGGGGCCGGTGATGACATCGACGGCCCAGTGGCTGACGAGCTGGGTGATGTCAGAAGTCGGTGGAGGCGGCGGTCTCCTTGCCGGCGTCGAGCTCGGCGATGCGACTGGCCAGCGCGGTGCGCATGGCGTTGTAGGCGTCGCTGCCGAGGGCCAGACGGCGCGGCGCCGGGGTCGAGTCGGCTGAGGCGATGATCGCCGCGGCGACCTTCCGAGGATCGCCGGGCGCCTCGGCGGTGACATTGCCGACAGTTTCGAGGTACTTGCGGATCTGACCGGCCGGGCCGTCGGCGTACTCGGGCATCCCCGGCGAGATGCTGAGGTTGGCGCCGAAGGTGGTGCGGATGATGCCCGGCTCCACCATGGTGATGCCGACACCGAAGGGCGCCACCTCGGCGATCACGGACTCGAGGAAGCCCTCCACGCCCCACTTCGAAGCGTGGTACATGCTGGCGCCGGGTGTCGAGATGTGTGCGCCCATGGTCGACATCTGGATGAACCGTCCGCCTCGCTGGGCGCGGAAGTGCGGCAGCACGGCACGCAGCAGGTGGATGGGAGCGGTCATGTTGAGCGCGATCTGCTCCTCGATCGCCTCGGCAGTCATCTCCTCCGCGGCGCCGACGGATCCCCGCCCGGCGTTGGAGTAGACGACCTCGATCTCGCCGAGGTCGGCGAACGCGCGCTCGACCACGTCACCCAGCGCCTTGGTGTCGGTGACGTCGAGGGAGGCGGTCCACAGCCGATCGCCGTGCCGGTCGGCGAGGTCGGACAGCACCTCGGGTCGGCGGGCGGTGGCCGCGACGCGGTCGCCCCGCTCGAGCAGCTGCTCCGTGACGATGCGGCCGATTCCCGCGGATGCACCCGTGATGAACCAGGTCTTCGATGGCATGCCCACACTCCAAATCCAACTAGTTGTTTTGGTTGCGGGTCGGAAAGCTACGCCCGAGCCGTACGGGTGTCAACCAGACGGTTGGTTTACACTCGGGACATGGCTTATGACTCCGCTGCTACCAGGGCCCGGCTCCTGGACGCCGCCTACGACGAGTTCGTGCGGCTCGGGCTCGCCGGCGCCAGGGTCGATCGCATCGCGACGGCCGCCTCGGCGAACAAGCAGGCGATCTACGCCTACTTCGGCTCCAAGGAGGCCCTGTTCGACGCGGTGATGGCTGATCGGCTGCGCATCCTCGCCGACGTAGCACCCATCACCGCCGACGACCTGCCGGGCTATGCCGGGGCACTGTTCGACGCGCTCGTGGCCGATCCGGGACTCCAGCGGCTGAGCCAGTGGCGTGCGCTCGAGTTCCCCGAGGCGTCGGAGGCCGAGATCGAATCCCACATCGCGAAAGCCACCGAGATCGCCACGAGCTACGGCGTCGAACTCACCGTGGCCACGGACCTGATGATGATCGCGCTGGGCGCCGCGCTGGCCTGGAACGCCACCGCCCCCCGGATCCGGAACCCGCTCGGTGAACCCGACGATCAACGCATCGCCACCCACCGTCACTCGGTCGTCACCGCTGTGGCAGCGCTGACCGAGGCGCTCACCGCCCAGGCCGGCGAACCGGCGGAGGCGACGTCATGAGCGGTCGGTCGTGGTTCATCACCGGCGTCACCAGCGGCTTGGGCCGGCAGATGGCAACACGGCTGCTCGAAGGCGGTGACCGAGTCGCCGGCACGGGCCGCAACACCGCCGCCCTCGAGGAGATCGCGGCCAGGTACGGGGACGCGTTCTGGCCGGCGACGCTCGACGTGACCGACACCGCTGCCGTCAAGGACACCATCGACCGTGCAGCGGCAGCACTGGGCAACATCGACGTCGCCGTCAACAACGCCGGCTACGGGATGTTCGGCGCGGCCGAGGAGTTCACCGACGAGCAGATCGCCCACCACCTCGCGACCAACCTCACCGGCTCCATCGCCGTGGCCCGGAGCGTATTGCCTCACCTTCGGGCCAACGGCGGCGGGCGCATCGTGCAGATCTCCACGTACGGCGGCCAGTCAGCCAACCCCGGCGGCGCTCTCTACAGCGCAGGCAAGTTCGGCGTCGAAGGGTTCATGGAAGCCCTCGCAGCCGAGGTCGCCCCGTTCGGGATCGGCGTCAGCATCATCGAGCCCGGCGGAACAGCAACGGGCTTTCGCCGCAACGCCGTCTTCAGCAAGCCGTTGGCCGCCTACGACGACACCCCCGCCGCCATGGTGCGCGGGCTGTCGGGAAGTACGCGCCCCTCGCCCGGCGATCCCGCCAAGGTCGTAGCCGCGATCATCGCCGCCACCGAGACCGAACCGGCTCCGCTACGAGTCGTGCTCGGCAGCGACTCGTTCCGGTACGTCCACCAGGCCCTCGCCAATCGTCTCGCGGACGTCACCAGACAGCACGACTCTGCAGCGGCCGTCGACATCACCGCCCAACAGGACTCCGTCAGGTCTTCCGGTCCGGCCTGATCCCGGGGATGCCGGGTGGGTCGATGCACATGAAGTGAGCCGTGTGCGGGCGGGGTTGGCGTTGGGATACTGGCTGCTGGAGCGGCCCGAAGGCGCCGAGGCTCCCACTGATCACCGGCTTTCCCACACATCGGGGTCCGCACCGGCGTCCGGTAGGCGACGCAGCGGCCGTTCTCGCGGCCGTCGGGGTCACGCACCCCCGCGCTCCGCAGTCGTCACTGCCCACGCGTCATCGCTCGGCAGCTCATAGCGCTGGCCGTTGCTTTCTTGAGGCCGAAGGCCGCATGTGCGGCCCGATGGGTTGCCGCATTGATCGATGAGTCCCCCTGCGACCGTCCCTACGGCACCGGCCGACCGGTGACCGCGTCCAGGAGGACACGGTCACCGAGTGGCCGACTCAGCTTCACCGTCACCCTCTCCAGCAGCAGGTCTGCGGTGCAGGGGCCCTCCTTCGTCCCGACGACGGAAGCGGACAGCACCACGCTCTCGCTCGTCTCCAGCACGTCCACGACAGGACCGTCGTCGCAGGCTCCGTGGCCGGCGAGCACCGTGACGGACCGGCCGTCCCTCGCGATCCTGACCTGCTGCATGTCGCTGAGCCCCTCTGCGACCGGCTTGACCGGCGGCGTGAGAGGCTTCGAGGGACGGACGGCGGCCAGCTTGAGCGGCGTGTCGTAGCCGTCCAGGGTGAAAAGCCAGGCCGGGACGGTCGCCGGGCCGCGGCTGGTCGACAGGGTCATCTCACCCAACTTCGCCCCGGTCACGGTCAAGTGCGGTCCGTTGTTGCTGCCACGGGCCACTGCCTCATACGCCTGCCGCGCCTCCATCAGCGGCAGTGTGAGCGAGCCCCCGCTCTCCCACTTGACCCGGCCGTTCTTTCCCGACGCGGCGGGGAGTTGGCCGCGCAGAGTAAAGTTCCGGGCCCCGTAGGCCCGCTTGTCCGATACATTACGGAATGCACCCTCGGGCAGCTCGACAGCCTCTCCGATCGGGTGGTAGCCCTTCCGCCAAGCCCGGGCGGCCTCGGAGCCGTCCCATGCGTCGGCGACCTGACGAGCGCGGGCCTCCGTCACCGGGTCGCAGCCGGTGACGGTCCAGCCCGCTGCGGCGAACAGGACCAGGACAAGCGGCAGTTGGGCGGTGCGGGCCAGGGCGCCGGAGAAGGCGGCCGCATTGGCTCGTATACGCATGCGTTCCCCAGGTGGAGAAAGGGGCCGGGCGCCGATCGTTCTTCGCAGTCCGTCGCAGCGCAGGCCCAATGATCGTGGAGTCTGTTTGACTCATGTGATCAGATTCCTCACCGGTGGGGTTGGTTGTACGGGAATTTGAAGTTCTGGAAGCGCCTTGTCAGTCGCCGTGGCGGCGGCCACCTTGGGCTTCCCGACGACCAACTCCAAAGCGGTCCACGTGATGGCGAAGCACTACCGCGCACCAGGCCGCATTCCTGACCGCCTCAGCCCACAACACCGGCCGGTCTCCGCTCACCACACGCCTTCCACCTCCCTCCGCGCCGTCATGCAACGGCGTCGCGCTGGGAACCGCACCCGTCCCTCCGCGCGCCTTACCAGTCCCGACACGATCAACGGACGGCTGTCCTGGCCACCTTCGGACGGCCCGAGCCCGGTCTGGCACATGCGAATCCGACCAGCATGGTCAGCTGGGTTTCCTGACTGGTGTGTGCGACATCCCGTGAGTTCCTCGGGCCTTCCCCCGTGATGGTGGACACGCTTCGTTGATCACGCGGCGAGCGTGAGCTTAGCCGCGTGGTGTCGGCGTTCGTATTCGTTGGGGCTGAGCTGGCCGTTGGCGGGGTGCCGACGGCGGGTGTTGTAGCGGGCCAGCCATGCGAAGACCGTCCTTCTGCAGGTGCCGGCGTCGCCGTAGCGCCGGGCGGCCTGGAGGGTCTCGCGTTTCAGGGATGCGTGGAAACCTTCGCAGGCCGCGTTGTCCGCGCTGGTGCCGACCGCACCCATCGACCTCGTGACCCCGAACTGGTCACAGAGGTCGGCGAAGGCCCGGGATCCGTACTGGGCCCCGTGATCGGAGTGGAACACCCAGCTGTCCAGGCCACCCCGCGTCACGGCCGCCATCCGCAGGGCGTCGGTGACCAGGTCGGTGCGCATGTGGTCGGCGATGGACCAGCCGACGACCTTGCGGCTGAAGCAGTCCAGCACGTCGCGAGATAGAGAAACTCCCCGCCCACGGGCGGGAGATAGGTGATGTCGCCCATGTATTTCCGTCCCGGCTCGGTGGCGGTGAAGTCCCGCTGGAACAGGTCCGGAACCTGTGAGGCCGTCGGGCCCGGGACGGTGGTGCGGACACGTCTGCGCAGGCGGATGCCGTGGATGGAGAACCTCCGCATCACCCGGGCGACCCTCTCAGGGGGGAGGCCCCCTCGCCCCACACCGAGATCATCACGAGGCAAGGCGAGGGGATCGAGGCACCTTCAAGAAACGGCCTAGCGGACCTGCCCGAAGCCCCCGTCGATCGTCAGCTCGATACCGTTGACTCCGGAGGCAAGGTCGGATGCCAGGAACAGCGCGGCCTTCGCGACCTCGTCGGGCTGGATGATCGATCCGCGCGGGTTGCCCTGCCCGAGGGCGGTGGACATCGCGTCGATGTCGCGTGCGCCCACGAGATTGAGCAGGCCGTTGGTCGCCGTCGCGCCCGGGGCAAGTACATTGACCCTGATACGCCGATCCGCCAGCTCGACAAGCCAGCTTCGGACCAGGTTGCGTTCCACGGCCTTCGTGGCGGAGTAGATACTGCGTCCTGGGCCGCCCACCTGGTTGTCCACCGAGGACGTGAGGATGATCGACGCCCCGGCCACGAGAAGCGGCAGCGCCTTCTGCACTGTGAAGACCATGCCCTTGATATTCACCGCGAGCGTCCGGTCGACGTGAGCCTCGGTCAGCTCGCCCAACGAGACCTGCTCGGCGATTGATGCGTTCGCGACGAGCACGTCCACACGTTCGTAGGTTGCGCGCACGACCTCGAAGAGGTGGTCGAGATCGTCGAGGCTGGCCGCGTCGAGTCGCACTCCGATCACGTCGGGGCCAAGCTCAGCTGTCGCCTTGTCCAGTCGCTCCTGGCGCCGCGCGCCGATGACGACCTTGGCACCTTCTGCCACAAAGCGCCTGGCGGTCGCGAGGCCGATCCCGTCCGAGCCGCCGGTAATCACGGCGACCTTGCCCTGAAGAAGCGTGCTCATATCTGGTTCCTTCTCGTTGTCGTCGTTACGGCGGCAGGCCTGGCATGTCAGTTGACGAGGACCGTCCGGAATCGAGCCGCACCGGACCTCACTTTGCGGGCATTTTGATCACCGTGAGGACTGGGACACCATGGCGGCTGCGGCAACGGCGGGGAATGACGTCCTGCTCGCCGATGGCCTTCGCGAGTTCGCTGGGATTCGGTGCCCCGATCATGATCGTCACAGCCGTCGCGACTTCTTCGATCCGCGCCGACTGCAGGCGCTGAATTGCCGGGGAGGCAAGACGTCAGCAGCCTCCGCGCGGCACCGGGGCAGGTCTCGAGATGGGCAGCAGGCCACAGTGGGCACCTGCCCGTCCGCAAAGTCACGGGCATGCCGCGCGCGTGGGTTCCGAAGGTGAGGAGCGTTTACAGGACGGTGATCAGTTCCTCACCTCCGGACGTCGGCTCGGCTTGTCCTGACCTGCGCGGGCGTGGTGGCGATGGACCTGCGCCGACTAAGCTGCGTGACTCCAGTTGAGCCCGGCCGTGTCGACGTCTGTCATCGCCACCGACCTCTCCACGAGCTGGTTAAACGTCTGTTGGCGTCCGGTCTGCCGGCAGTCGGCTCTCTTTCCCGCTCACCACGTGGGCCGTACGAGGTCGTCGGCGTTCCCTCCCGCGCGGAGCCGGGCGAGCATGTCGTCGGGATCGAAGGGGACGCCGACCGGGTTGGCGGCGAAGGACGGCGACTCCATAAAGGCCGTGCCCTCCTCGATGGTGTCGAAGTTGTCGATCTGCAACTCGATCTGATTGCCGTCCGGGTCGGCGTAGTACATCGACGTGGTGGTGCCGTGGTTGATGCTCGTCGTGGGCGTGATTGCCTCGGCTTTGAGCCGCTCATAGTTCCCGAGGAGGTCATCCAGCCTACTGAAGGTGAACGCGATGTGGGCGAGCCCGCGCAGCGGGGGAAGGCCCGCCGGGCAGTCGTCGGCCGGGAGGGGCGCCTGTGCGCCGCCGGCGCCGATCAGCCCCTCGGATGACCCGGCCAGCTCCTGCGCGGCACGGGCGGCGGCCACGGGGTCGGCTACCGCGATTCGGTGGTGCTCATCGTCGTAAGTGATGAACGCGCCGGCGGGGTTCTGGTGGACAACCCGGCCATCGAGCACCTTGAGGTACCAGTCACGCATGTCCTGGACCTGTGTCGTCCACAGGACCACGTGCGCCAGCTTCGTTGGTGAGGCCATTTGCCGTCTGCCTTTCATGGGTTAGGGATGAGACGTGAGGGACTGTCAGGCGGTGAAGCCGCCGAGGACCGCGGTCGCGGCGGCCAGGGCGAGCATCATGACCGCAGGCGCGACCGCGAAATCGCGGATGCGCACATGCGACGCGATCGCCCCGAGGAAGTAGAGGATCAGCCCGCAGCTGGCCGCGATGGCCAGCGGCGGCCGCCACACGCCGAGGACGAGGCCGCCCGCGCCCGCGACCTCGCAGGCACCGAGAAGCCACGCCTTGTCCTCGGGGAAGCCGACCTTGCGCAAGGTCGTCATCTGCATCTCCTGGCGGGCGAGCTTGCCGCCGGCCGAGGCGAGCAGAAGGGCCGCGAATACCGCCGAGACGACGATCATCGCCGTATGCACAGGTGCCTCCTAGGCCCAGGTCCGCTTGCTTGAGGTCCGGCCCGCTGGCGTGCACCGGGCTGGTCCTTGTGCTTCCAGCCTTCACCGGCGGTCGGGCACCGTCCAAAACGGGGTTAGTTACTAATTAAACGTAAGCATCTGATCCCAGGCTGTCTGCCCCGCGCGTCATCGCGTGACCATCCCGGCCGACAGGTCGATGTCGGCGGCGCGCAGCCCCGGCATGTGCAGCATCGCGATGACGGCATCGGCGACCTCCCCCTCGGCGTCCATCCGGTGCATGACCGTGCGGGAGCCGAACTCCCGCTCGACCTTGAGCCGGAAGTCGCGGTCCACGCGAGTCCCGCGGACGGGCCCGAAGGAAAGCAAGTTCACGGTGACACCGTCGGGGCCGACCTCGTGGGCGAGCGGAGCGTGGGGGTGAGGCGGATGACGGCCATCGTCGATGCCGCATAGGGGGTCCGGCCCGCCGACGGACGCTTGCCCGAGACCAGTGCGAGGTTGTTGACGTCGCCTGCCTCCAGCTGACCACGCTCGACAGAAAGGCGCGGCACATGAGCTCGGGCCCCGTACGTTGTCGGCGAACACCTCATCCCACTCGGCCGGGTCCACGGACACCAGTGGGGCGACGGGGCCCGCTGCCCCGGCATTCCTGACGAGGAACGACACCTCCTCGGCGGCCCAACAGGCACAGCCGGTGCCTCCGACTTCTCGCTGATGACAAGCAATAGTGACTTACTATGAGTGAGTGACTTCGCTATCCACAGGTACCCGCCCCGCAGGAAATGCCGAGGCGACCACCGATGACCGGGTGCATGACGCTGACGCGCAGGACTGCCTGGCCATGCAGTCGATGCTGGGCATTGTGGGTCGGCGGTGGACTGGGGCGGTGCTCCTCGCCTGCACGCGAGGAGCGCGGCGGTTCGGCGAGTACCGACACCTAGTTGGCGGCATCTCCGATCGGCTGCTCTCACAGCGGCTCAAAGAACTCGAATCGCTCAAGCTGATCGAGCGAGAGGTGATCCCGACGACTCCGGTGCGGATCCTGTATCACCCGACCGATAGCGGCAGGGAACTGGTCGAGGCACTTCACCCGCTGATTTCCTGGGGATCGCGCCACATGCCCCGAGAGATTCCCAGCGGCGTACCTCGCCGGGCTCCTGGCCCCTAGCCGTGGTTTTCGCGTGCCTGGTTCCTGGTGAGGGCGATCTGCGCCAGGAAAGCTGGACTTGGCGAACGACCCTGGTGAGGGTGCTGCTTTGACTCAGTAGAGCTGGGTGCCGTCCATGAGGTGCAGAGTCAAAGATGCATCTTGATCGAGATACTTGAACCAGGGCCTGGCGTCGCTCACGAGCCATGGTGCGTGGTGAGCAGTCGCGTCTCTGCGGCCGATCGTTCCCTCTGCCGCCAGGTTCCGGGCGGTTCTCCGTGATAGCGACGGAAGGCGGCGGCGAAAGCGAAGGGTGAGCCGTAGCCGATGGCGTCGGCGATCTGGGGCAGGGTGAGATCCTCGGCGCGCAGGTGGTCGCGGGCGATGGTCATCCGCCATTCGGTCAGGTATTGCATGGGGGCCCGGCCGAGTGCCTCCCGGAACACGCGTGCGAAGGCGGCCCGGGACAGACCGCTGATCGCGGCGAGTTCGGGGACCGTCCACGGGTGGGCCGCGTTCTCGTGCATGGCTTGTAGCGCGGCGCCCAGCCGCGGGTCTGCGCATGCCCGGTACCAGCGCGGTGCGGTCGTGCTGCGGCGGAAGTCGCTGCGGATGGCCAGGACGAGAAGCAGGTCCAGGAGTCGATCGAGGACGATCTGCTGGGCGAGTTCGTTCCGGACCAGTTCGCGGGACAGCAAAGTGATCACGTCCCGCAGGGGATCGTCGTCGGCCGCCGAGAGGGTCATGACCTGGGGCAGCGCCTCCAGCAATGCGCTGCCGACATCCCCGGAGAACTGGTAGGCGCCGCACAGGAACACCGTGGCCTGCGGGTTGTCTCCGGGGCTCTTCTGCGCGTGGCGTGTCCGGAACTCGTCCGGCTCCAGGCATTCCGCGCCCGGCTCATGCCCGATGTAGTGGTTCGGCCCGCCGCGTACCAGCGTGATGCTTCCCGGTATGAGCTCCACGGCGCTGCCGGGGGTGTCAAGCCAGAGGTGGCCCCGGCCACGGACCAGCGTGTGCACCGACAACTGTATAGAACCGTCCAGCCGAAGTCCCCACGGTGGTTCCGCGACCGTACGCGCGAACACCGCGCCGGTGGCGCGCGCCCGTACCAGGTGGTCAGCCAGCAGATCCATGGAATCAGCTTGACCGGCATAAGCATCAGGGTCAAGGCATGAGAGTTTCGCATAAAAAACTGAGTGGATCACACATGGATTGTCTTGCTCAGAGCTTCGAGTATGGAGTCATGAACAACGAAGCACTCACGGCACTCATCCTGGGCGGCACCGGCCGGACCGGTTCGCTGCTGGCCGACGCGCTTGCCCAGCGAGGAATCGTCCCCCGTACCGCGGCGCGTAGCGGAGCGGACGTCCGGTTCGACTGGGACGACCCGACCACCCACACGGACGCCCTGGCCGGCGTTGACCGCCTCTATCTGGTGACACCCACCATGCGCGTCAGCTACGCCGACCAGGTCGGCGCCTTCCTGGACCTCGCCGAGGCGGCCGGCGTGCGCCACGTCACCTACCTGAGTGTCTACAACGCCGACCAGGCGCCGGCGGGGATCGATATCGCGGCCGTCGAGGCCGATCTGGCCTCCCGGCACGGCATCACACACTCGATCGTGCGCCCCGCGTGGGTGATGCAGAACTTCGCCGACGACCATCTCCCGGTCATCGACGGAGTGATCACAAGCCCGAGCGCCGGCGGCGGGGAGGCCTTCGTCGACGCTGCCGACATCGCGGCGGTCGCGGCCGAGACGCTGCTGGACCCCGAAACCCACGCCGACGCCACCTACTCGCTCACCGGCCCGCAGTCCCTCACCTTCCAGGACATCGCGGACACCATTACCCTCGTGAGCGACCGCCCCGTCGCTTACAGCGACATCGATCAGGAGACGTGGATCAACGGCGCGCTCGCCGCGGGCGTCCCCACCGACTACGTGGTGATGCTGCGCTGGCTCACCGACGCCATCGTCGCCGGCAACGGCTCCACGCCCACCGGTGACATCGAGAAGGTCACCGGTCGGCCGGCCACCACCTTCCGCAGGTTCGCCGAACGCAACGCCCACGTCTGGACCTCGGAGGCGAAGTGAGCAAGACCGTCGACGACAACGCTCCCCTGGTCGGGGCGAACAGCCCGTTCTTTCGCATCATCAAGAAGGGGCTGGACGGCCTGGTCGACGGGGAGGACTACTACGACCTGCTGGCCGAGGACGTGGTCTTCGAGTACGTGATCACCGTGCCGGGGTATCCCCGGCGGCTCGCGGGACGCCAGGGAATCATCGACCTCTACAGCGACTACATGAAGCTGCTCAGCGCGGACAACCTGCACGTCCACCGGGATCCCGAGACCGCGGTGGTCGTCTTGGAGTACGAAGTGCACGGCACGTCGGTGAGGACGGGACGGCCGTACGATAACCGCTTCGTCTCCGTCGTGACCATCAAGGACCGCAAGGTGACGCACTGGCGCGACTACCTGGACCCTATCGCCGTATTCGACGCACAGGGATGGCCGCAAGACCGCCGCTCGTAGCAGCCAGCGCGTGCCGAGGCCGCCTCACCCAGGCGACCCGCCTTCCCACCAAGGCGCTCAATGTCTGAGCCGCCTGGGGCGAGTGGTTGAACTGGCGCTGGCCTCAAACTCTCGTGGGGAGCAGCGGGGCTGGGATTCGCTCCGTCGCCGCCATTCCCCCACGCTTGCGCGCGCCTCTCATCATCACGGCGTCGGCCTCGCGAAGGGCGTTGCGAACGTGGCCGTGCGCGGCTGGGCGACCACTCCGGTGGTCATCCTCGCCGCCACCATCGCTGCGCCGTCTTCTGCCAGGGCCCCTTCGAGGAGTCCGACCGCTACCGCCGTTTCATGGGCTGGGAGATGCCCTGGTACTCCGTGCCCGCCGAGTCGCACGAACGGCTCCTCGCCGGCCGCCACTTCGGCATGAAAGCGGCCTACCTCCGCGACGGGGACCGCGTCTTCGAGACGTACTGGACCACCGGACGAGGCGTCGAACCCATGGCACCCTCCTACGGCATCCTCGACATGACCGTCCACGGACGGCAGGAGACCTGGGAAGACTCCCCACCCGGCTGGCCACAGCCGTACGAGACACGCGGCCAGCAGTTCCGCAAGAACGGACGACCGACCGCCCAATGGCCACGGATCACCGCCGGACACGACGACAACCTCCATGGCACACCATCCCGCACGGGCGGCTCGGGCTGTTGCCCGTGAACCCGCGCCCCACAGCCGTCGCGGCGGCGTGGTCGGGGCCCTGCGTGTCCTGCGAACCGCCCACCCGGGTTACCCGCAGGACTTCTGGAGTCGCGTCGAGTTGATGGTCAGGGACGGTGATCAAGGCGAGGACGCGGTTCGTGGTGATCGTGGTGCCTGACGCCTCATCAACGCGAACCGCGTCCGCATGCCGCCGTCGCTGGTCACCTCCTGGCCCACCGTGGCGAGATGCCGTGGCGGGCACTGCGAGTCGATGAGTTTTCCCGGTCACAACACCAATCACGGAGTTGCAGAGGCATGCGCTCTCGACGGTGCGGCGAACGAGGGCGTGACCGGCGCCGGTCGCGGATCGTCAACACCTGCTCGCTCGCTTCCGGCAGCTTGCTCGGCCCCCTTCTCGGGGAAGTGGGACTCGGATTGCCAGACGTTCCGTCTTCCGCTTGAAGTGCCAGGTGTGCATTGTGCGATTCACCCCGCGCCTGACAACTTCCTGATATTCGCGCCCCAGGATGGGCGTGTGCCCTCGCCCGCATCATGCGGTCACACCACGGCGAACACCGTGTCGTGCGGTGCAGGGGGTACCGATCCCACCGCTAGGTGGGATTCGTCGTGCAAAACACAGCATGGAGAGCCTATGCATGGCGCCCACCCGCCCTGATCCTCGTCGTTCTCACCTTGACGCCTTGGCGCCTTGGAAGTCTGCTGCCACGGCCGAGACGGGAACGACTGTGCACACGGAAGAGCGAGGCCGATGGCCGACGGCTCCATCCGTCATAGGGCGGTGAGCACACCACCCTACCAGACATGACATGTCCGCTTCACCCGAAGCCGAAGCAAGGAGAGAGAGCACATATGAAGCCACGGGGAAGACATAGGTCCGTCACCGTCGCGGTGGCGGGGATCGCCGTCGTCGCGGCCCTGACCGCAGCCCCCGGCCCAACGGCCGCGGGTGCTGAGGCGGCGAAGGACGCCGGGGCAGGGGGTTTACCGAGGTCTGTGACGCTGGTGACCGGGGACAAAGTGCTGGTGACCGGCTCCGGTACGCTGGTCGGGATCGAGCGTGGCGAGGGACGCGAGAGCGTGGGCTTCTCGGTCCGAGTGGTCGAGGGCCACACACAGGTGGTGCCCGGTGACGCGCTTTCGCTGCTGGCCCGAGGCAGCCTCGACTCGCGCCTGTTCGACGTCACCGGGCTGCTGGCAGACGGGTACGACGACGCGCACCGTTCCGACCTGCCGCTGATCGTGACCCACCCCGGCCACAAGGCGGTCGCCAGAAGCGCGTTCGCCGACACGGGAACGGCAGTCGGTCGCGAACTGCCCACCGTCGACGGCACAGCGATACGGATGGCCAAGAGTGACGGGACGGCGTTCTGGGACACCGTCACCGATGACGGCGGCGCGAAGGGCAATGCAAGGTTCGCCTCCGCGCCCGCAGTGAAGAAGATCTGGCTGGACGGCAGGCGCAAGGCGGCCCTGGACAAGAGCGTGCCACAGATCGGCGCGCCCACGGCCTGGGCGGCCGGATACGACGGGTCCGGAACGAAGATCGCCGTCCTGGACACCGGTGTCGACGAGGATCACCCCGATCTCAAGGGCCAGGAGACGGCACAGGCCAACTTCTCCGACTCACCCGACTCCGTCGACAGGTTCGGCCACGGTACCCATGTGGCGTCGATCGCGGCGGGCACCGGGGCCGCGTCCGGCGGCACATACCGGGGCGTCGCGCCCGCCGCGAAGATCCTGGACGGCAAGGTCCTGGACGACAACGGCTACGGCTACGACTCCACGGTCATCGCGGGCATGCAGTGGGCTGTCGACCAGGGCGCCGATGTCGTCAATCTCAGCCTCGGCGGGCTTGACACACCAGGCACCGATCCGGAGGAGGAGGCGGTCGACCGGCTGTCCGCGACCTCCGACACGCTCTTCGTCATCGCGGCAGGCAACGAGGGCACCTTCGGCGAGGGCACGGTCGGCTCCCCGGGCAGCGCGGACGCCGCCCTGACGGTCGGTGCGGTCGACAAGTCCGACAAGCTCGCCGACTTCTCCAGCCGGGGCCCGCGCGTCGGCGACGGCGGCGTCAAACCGGATGTGACGGCGCCCGGTGTGGCCATCACGGCCGCCGCCGCTCCGGGCAGCTACCTCGAGCAAGCATATTCTTCGGGCGTTACGGGCTATATCACCCTTGACGGCACATCGATGGCCACCCCTCACGTCGCCGGGGCGGCCGCGATTCTGGCCCAGCAGCACCCGGACTGGGGCGGCGAGCGCATCAAGGACGTGCTGACGGCCTCGGCGAAGCCGGGTGCCTACAGCTCGTACCAGCAGGGAACCGGCCGTGTCGACATGACGCGGGCGATCAGGCAGGACGTCGTGGCCGAGGGTGGTCCCGTCGACTTCGCCACACAGCAGTGGCCGCACGACGACGACAAGCCGGTGACCGAGCAGATCACCTATCGCAACCTCGGTACCGAGCCGGTCACGCTGGAGTTGTCCACCGATGCGTTCACGGTGGACGGCAAGCACGCCCCTGCGGGAATGTTCACCGTCTCGCCGCAGCAACTCGCCGTTCCCGCGGGAGGCACGGCGAGCGCCTCGCTGACGGCGGACACCAGCGTGGCCGCCCCCGACGGCTCCTACGGGGGCTCGATAGCCGCGACTTCGAGTGACGACGTCAGCGTGCGCACCGCGTTCGGCGTGGTGCGCGAGGCCGAGTCGTACAACCTGACACTGAAGTACCTGGACGAGCACGGTGAGCCGACGAACGACTCCTTCACCAAGGTCGTGGGGCTCGACAACGACGTGGTCAAGGATCTGGACACGCTGGACGGCGAGCTGACCGTTCGGCTGCCGGCGGGCTCCTACACGCTCAGCAGCGTGATACACCCGCTGATCGCGGACGACCGTGCCCATGTGCTGGTGCAGCCGAGGCTGGACCTGCACACCGACACCACGGTGACGGTCGACGCACGGGACGCCCGGCCGGTGGAGGTCACCGTGCCCGACACCGCGGCGGTCAACACCTCGGCCATGGTGGCGGTCGCGTTCGGGCGCGCTGCCGGGCAGCGGGCGGGCTCCTTCATGTACCTCCTGCCGAGCTTCACCAATGTCAAGTTCGGGCAGATCGGCCCCGAGGTCCCCGCGCGGGAGTCGTTCGCCCGTTACATGGGAGACTGGACGCACCTGGTCGAGGGCAAGCCGGCCACGGTCTATAACCTGGCCTGGGACCGCACCGGCACGTCCCTGGACGGCTTCACCGATCACGTCGACGAGAACCGGCTCGCCCGGGTGGACGTGGTCGCGGGCTCACCCTCCGCGGACAAGACCCTGCAGGTGACGGCTACGCCCGTACTGCCCGGAACGAACTTCCCGAATTTCGGCTACTACGACAGGGGGCCGTCCCCGCGGCGGAGCACCCACTACGTCCTCGACAACGACGTCCCCTGGGGCTTCCGTCTGTGGCAGGGCGTCCTGGACGACGACGGAATCGCCAGCTGGGACACGTTCCTCAACCACCCGGCCACCACCTATCACGCCGGCGAGGGGCACGCGGTACGGATGAACGTCGGCGTCTCAGGACCGACGCTGCCGTCCTCCGGCACCGAGTCCGGCGAGGGCAGTCCCGGCGCCGAACGGCAGGGGGACACCATCCGGGCGTTCCTGCCGTTGTTCGGCGACGGCGGCGGAAGCTGGGGGCTGAGCGACTACACCTCGGCGAAGGCCACCCTGCTGGCCGACGGGAAGGAGATCACCAGCGAATTCCTCCCCGTCGACGGCGCTACCCAGTACTCGGTCCCCTCCGGGAGCAGTGAGTACTCGCTGTCTCTGGACGTGGCCCGGGACCCGTCGCTCTTCCCGCTGAGCACCCGTGTCACCGCGCGGTGGACCTTCCGTTCGGCGCGTACTGCCGAGGACCGTTGGACCTCGCTGCCGCTGTCCGTCGTCCGCTTCTCCCCGCGCCTGACACTGTCCAGCACAGCGGCAGCGGGTCGCTCGTTCGACGTGCCCTTCACTGTGGAGGGAGCCGCCGCGAGGAAGAAGGACACGAAGGTGGCCTTCCGGGTGTCCTACGACGAGGGCAGGACCTGGAAGCCCGCGAAGGTGACGGGCTCCCGTCTCGCCCTGCATCACCCGTCCCACGCGGGCACCGTCTCGCTGCGGGCCGAACTCACCGATCGTGACGGCAACACGCTGATCCAGTCGATCGAACGCGCTTACAGCATCACCGAATAGCCTCACCCGTTCCGGCAAGCAGGCCGCTGTCTTACCCGGGGTGCGATCGTGCGATCGTTCACTGCGCTTCGGGTGAGGCAGCGTCTCACATGCCGACGGTCGGTGCCGACCGCTGCGCGCGGCTGTTCACCGGCGGATACGGGTCCTTGGTCGTCGGTTGGACCTCCGCCTTGCTTCGCTCGGGTGCTCCACACCTCGACATATGTAACTGAAATGATTACATTGGAGGGGTGAGCGCAAACAGCAAGCTGACGGTCGCGACGCACGCACTGGCATGGATGGCCCTCAACGAGCGTCAGGGATGTGAGCTGACGACCTCGGATCAGATCGCGAACAGCGTGAAGACCAACCCCGTGGTGATCCGTCGGCTGATGAGTGAGATGAGCAAGGCCGGCCTGATCGAGTCCCGGCGCGGTGCCGGCGCAGGCTGGCGGCTGGCCAGGTCGCCGGAGGCGATCAGCCTGTGGGACATCGACAAGGCACTCGGCCCTGAGGCGACTTTCGCGATGCACCGCAACGAGCCAAGTGACTCGTGCCCGATCGCGCGCGGCATCCGGCCCGCCCTCGTACCCGTCTACGCCCGCGTCGACGACTCGATCCGTCGCGAACTCGCGAGCACCAGCCTCGCAGAGGTCCTGCGAGACACCCTCAGCGCCGGCGGCGCCTGAGCGGTCGACACCACAGAGGAGAGAAGTCGATGTCCAGCACCAGCGGTCTGGCGTACGCCGTACGCACCGCGACACGACAGGGTTTGACCAGGGACCTGCCCCACGGGCCTGATGACCTTCAATGGGTCGCCAACACCGCGACCTTGATCTACGGTGACCGTGATGCCGTCCTGGTCGACACCTACACCTCCATCGAGCAAAACGCAGAACTCGTGGAATGGGTCACGTCCTTCGGTCGTCAACTGACCCATATCTTCATCACCCATGGTCACGGCGATCACTTCTTCGGGATCGGCCAGCTCCTGAAGGCATTCCCGGAGGCGAAGGCGATCGCTTCCAAGGGCTCCGTCGCCGGAGCGCACACACAAGGCGAGCCGAAATGGCGTGACGGCTTCTGGGAGAAGCTCTTTCCGGGACAGATCCCCGAGATCACCTACCCCGAGCCCCTTGATGGTGACCACTTCGAACTCGAAGGGCACCGGTTGGAGGTGATGGAGATGGGTTACACCGACACCGTCGACACCACCTCGCTGTGGTTGCCGGACCTCGGGCTCGTCGTCGCCGGGGACGTCGTCTACAACGACACCCATCAGTTCACCGCCGAAACCACCCCGGAGAGCCGCGAGCACTGGGCTCAGGCTGCCGAACGTCTCGCCGAGCTCAATCCCGTCGCCGTGGTCGCCGGACACAAGAAGCCGAACACGCCCGACCACCCGATGATTCTGGCCCAGACCGCCGGCTATCTGCGTAGCTTCAACGCCGCCGTCGAGGGCTCCCGGACGGCCGAGGAGCTCTACGCCCGGATGCTCCGTCTCTACCCCCGTCGGGCCAACCCGGGTGCTCTGTGGGGAGGCGCGAAGGTCGCCAAGCCGACCCCTACCTGAGATCTCCGGATGCCTCCGGTCTGCTCGCCGACGAAGCGCGAGCAGACCGGAGACATGCCGGTCAGTCGTCAAAGGACGAGGGTGAAGTCGGTCCAGCCTGACCGGCTTCCATTGACCTGTACTTCGAGGGCGTGGGTGCCTGCGTGATGGACACGTGTGGTCATGGGGCGGAAGACATGGCTTTTGGTGAACCGCGTGGTTTCCCCGGGAGCGAGTTCCCGCACCGCGAGTTTGAAGACCTTGTCGCTGAGTGAGCCATTGGCCTTTGCGAAGTGGATGACATAGTCGACAGCTACGTTCGCGGGCTCAGGGCCGTCGTTCGTCACGTCAAAAGCAAACGCCAGCTTTCCGGGCGCTTGCACTTGATTGCTCTCCAGCCGCGGTGTGGACACCGTCAGTGCGGAGGCGCTGAAGCCCATCAAGGCGAGTGCGCCCGGATGCGCCCGCTTGATCAGAGTGCGTAGGCCGTGCCGCACGACGGAGCGTGTGTGCCGACCCGGATCGCGCAGCCACTCGGTCGCGAGGGAGACGACGAGATCCGGGTCCTGGCGGCTGAGGTCGTTGAGGTGGTTGGCAACGGAGCGGCGGACGTAGTCACTTTCGTCCTCATGGAGGGCGTTGAGGATGGGTACCGTGCACGCGGTCGTGTCGAGGATGCTCCTGACCCGGATCGCCCAAGGAAGAAAGGGACGGGTTCCCTCGCTGGCCAGACGCCGCACTGCGGCGTCGCGATGCGCTGTCCAGGTCATGACGGACTCCAGTGCGCGATCAAGGTCGGCCATCAGGAATCGACGGATGGCGAACTCGCTGGTCAAGCGAGGAGTGAGCTCCGCCAGCAGGGAAAGCCCGTCGTCGAACGCTGCCGGAACGTCTGACGAGAGTGCGAGAGCCGCGACGGCTTCGGTGACAGGCCAGATCGACCAGCCGCTGAAGCCCGGGCCGGCGAGAGCGCGCCTGAAGATTGCCGCAACTGCATAGAAGTCGTCAGGTAGATCATTGAGCAGTGCGGCCTCTACCAGATCACTGCGCGCACGCAGGTTCAGCGGCTCGAGATCAGAGCTGGTGATCGACGAAGTCTTGGCAAGGCGCTGACCGGGCGCCGCAGTTTCCAGTTCAGTGACGAGGCATCGGATGACATCGACGTCGATAAGTTCGTTCATGGCGCCCATACGTTCTCATTCTGTCATGGCTGGAGCTGCCGGGCACCGGCCCGCTGGGCGGTGGGGCGGGACGAAGCGGCGGTGGCCGGCTGGGGGAAGGACGCCCGCCCGACCATGACGACATCACGCATTCAAGGTCGATAACCTCGTGCCGTGACCGTCACAGGGCTCCGGCGTCCCGGGCCGTCCAGACGCTCGGGTAGATCGGCCGGAAGCCGAGCTCCCGGCGGATGCGCCGGTTGGACATGATCCCGAACCACGGGTCGGGGTCCGTGAGCTCGTGAAGCCCGGCGGGCACCTCGACGCCGTTGAGCTGGTACAGCTCGACCGTCGTGACGGGGGCGTCGTCGGCGATGTTGTAGATTCGGCCGGCGATACCCGGCGCGTACAGCAGACGCATCAGGCCTTGCGCGACGTCCGCGTGGTGGGCCATCTGCAGACGCTGGTGCGGCGCCCAACGGGCCGCCCAGTGCAAGGAGTTGGCGAGGTGTGGGTCGCCCTCGCCGTAGACGAAGGGGAGCCGGCCGATGCGTACGTCCAGGCCCTTCAGCGCGAGCAGTTCACGCTCGGCCTCGGCCTTGGACTCTGGGTAGGCGCCCCACATCTCGCCGCCCGGTCGGCTCTCGTCCTCCTCGGTCAGCGGGCGGCCCCGTCCGACGCCGTACACATTGCCGGTGCTGACCTGCACGAACCGCTCCACGTCGGAGGCCTGCGCGGCGCGGCCCAGGGCCACCGCGGCGTCCCGGTTGACGGCCCACGCCTCCTCGTCGGGTACCCCGCGGAAGGAGGCGGCGACGTTCACGACGGCGTCCACGCCGGCGAGCGCCTTGCCGAGTGTCTCCTCGTCACGCATGTCCCCTACGGCGACCTGGGCGCCCAGCTCCGCGAAGCGCTCGCCTCGGGCTGCGTCCCGTACCAGGACCCGCACCTGCTCGCCCGGCTGCCGCTGGGCCAGCAGCCTCGGCACGAAGCGGCGTCCGACCTGTCCCGTCGTACCGGTCACCAAAGTCAGCATGATGTGCTCCTCACTCAGTCTGTCGCCTGTCGTTGATGACCAGCCTCGGCCGACGCGGGGACGACCGGGAGAGACCTCTTCATCAGGGGATCGGGAGTCCCTGGATAAGCCGGCCGGCGTCCCGCACCCTGGAGAGGTGAACCGAGCCGAACTCGCCGACTTCCTGCGCCGCGGGCGCGCCCGCCTGGACCCCTCCGACGTGGGGCTCACGGCCGGAGCCCGCCGCCGTACGCCGGGGCTGCGCCGCGAGGAGGTGGCCCAGCTGGCCGGCATGTCCGTGGACTACTACACGCGGCTGGAACAGTCCCGGGGCCCGCGCCCGTCCCGCCAGATGCTCACCGCGCTGGCCCGCGCCCTGCGCCTGACGGAGGACGAACGCGACCACCTCTTCCACCTCACCGGTGAGGAGCCGCCGCGGCGGGAGGCGACCAGCACGCACGTGCGCCCGGGCCTGCTCCTGGTGCTGGACCGGCTGCACGACACCCCGGCGATGGTGGTGACCGACTGCGGTGAGGTCCTGGCCCAGAATGCGCTGTCGCGGGCATTGAGCGGAGATGTCCTCGCCCGGCCGCCCCGGGGACGCAACATGATCCGCCGCTTCTTCCTGGACGCGGCGGCCCAGGAGCTGTTCCCGCCCGAGGACCGCCCGGAGCGCGCCCGCGAGCAGGTGGCCGGGCTGCGAGCGGTGACCTCGGCCCGCCCCACGGACCCGAATGCCGCCGCCCTCGTCGCCGAACTACGCGCCGCGAGCAGGGAGTTCGCCCGCCTCTGGGACGAGCACGAGGTCGCCGTACGCCGCGCCTCCACGAAACGCTTCCGGCACCCTGCGGTCGGCATCCTCGAACTCGACTGCGAGGTTCTCGTCAATGCCGATCACAACCAGCAGCTCGTCATCCACACGGCCCGCCCGGGCACGGAGTCGTACGAGCGCTTGCAGTTGCTGCGGGTGGTGGGCTTGCAGGACCTGACTCCGACGAGCTCGACACCGCATGGAGCCAAGACGGGGTCAGCATCGGACACTGGATCCGGCAGAACAGAGTGGCCCCATTGATGCCCAGGTCAGCGGTGATGCTCTTGTACGTCGCCCCGGGCGTGGACTCGTACGAGGGCCACAGCGTCGGTCCTGAACTCGTCCGAGTAGTCCCGCATCGGCATCGGTCGGACCGGGCAAGTCCACCCCGGTCCGCGGCTCAGTCCTGAGGTGCATTGCGGCACAGACACTTTCAGGGCACGGATTCGCCACGCTGTGCCACGACCGCACCGTCCGCGGGGAATGTGTGGATGCATGGACCTGGGCAAAATGTTGGCGTACCTGGCCGGATACGGCCTGCTGAGCCTGGCTGGATTCGTAGTCGGTCTGGTCTGTCTGGTCGGGTTGCTGCTCGGCGCAGTCGCCGGCATCGGCCACTGGACCCACCGCTGGCTGGGCGGCCGCCACGAAGACGGACACACCGACGCAGACGAGGAAGACAACACCCTCGCATCGTTCCGCTGGGAAAAGGCGCAGGCCCCTGACGAAGCGCAGTAGAACCAGACCACGAAAGCATTCACCGATCCGCTGCTCTGCGACGGCGTAGGCTCCAGTGGTGCACGGTCAGGAGGGCCATCACCGCATCGGCCGATGTTCGGCGACCCAGCCCAGGCCTGCCTCGCGGAGGTCTCTGGCGCCGAGGTCTCCCGGCAGGCCATCTCCGCCATCACCGACGAGGTCCTGGACGGCATGGCTCCGGCGTCCCGGGCCGTCCAGACGCTCGGGTAGATCGGCCAGGTGAACTACGCCTGGGTTGTGCGATGCGGACACCGCACGGGCGCACCCCTGATCTATGGCTTGCATGACAAGCGAATCAAATGAGCATCTCACCCTATCGGGTGTTTTGTTGACCGATTTATCCGGGTGCCGAATACGCTCCCTTTACTCGGCATTACGATCCTTTTGCCGATCTTTGAGAACCAGTCGCCTCACGCCGTGCCGCACGGCCACTCCGCCGCAACTGCCATGTTCGCGACCGCGCCACACCCGGAAGAGAGGGAAACATGCCTGCTTGTGTCCCCGCCCGTGCCTCCGACTCGGCTCGAAGGCGTGCGCACCAGCCCCACAGTCCCCCGCCGGCTCCGCCCCGCCGCTTCCCGGTGGCGGGCGCCGATCTGTCGGCCTCCGTCGCGGTCTTCCTGATCGCCCTGCCGCTGTCCCTCGGTATCGCCCTCGCCACCGGCGCACCCCTGCAGTCCGGCCTCGTCGCCGCCGCCGTCGGCGGTCTCGTCGCCGGCCGGCTCGGCGGGTCCCCGCTCCAGGTCAGCGGCCCCGCAGCCGGGCTCACCGTGGTCACTGCCGACCTCATCCATCACTATGGCTGGCGGGCCACCTGCGCCATCACTGTCCTCGCCGGGGTCACCCAGCTGGGCCTCGGCTGTCTGCGTGTGGCCCGTACGGCGCTCGCCGTCAGCCCCGCGATCGTGCACGGGATGCTCGCCGGCATCGGCGTCACCATTGCCGTCGCCCAGCTGCACATCGTGCTCGGCGGCACTCCGCAGAGCTCGGTTCTCGGCAATCTCCTGGCGCTGCCCGCCCAGTTGGCGCGGATGCAGCCGGCCGCCCTGTCGATGAGCGTGCTGACGCTGATGATCCTGTGGGCCTGGCCGCGCATCCCCGGGCGCGCCGGCCGTCGGCTGCGTGGAGTTCCGGCCGCCCTCGTGGCCGTCGCCGCGGCCACCCTGACCGCCTCGCTCGCCACGCTCATCGTGCCCAGGGTCGAGCTGTCCTCCTGGCGGGACCACGCGCCGGCCGGGCTGCCCGAGGGGCCGGTTCTCGGCGTCATCGGCGCCGTGCTCACCATCACCCTGGTGTGCAGTGTGCAGTCTCTGCTCGGCGCCGTCGCGGTGGACAAGCTGGCGGCCGGGCGGCACCCGCACCTCGCTCGTTCCGACCTGGACCGCGAGTTGCTCGGACAAGGCGCCGCGAACATCGTCTCCGGCGCGCTCGGCGGGCTGCCGCTCGCGGGTGTCGCCGTCAGAAGCTCGGCGAATGTGCGCTCCGGCGCGATCAGCCGGAACTCCACGATGCTGCACGGCGTTTGGACCGTGACAGCCGCGCTGCTGATGGTCCCGGTGCTCGAGCTCATCCCCCTCGCCTCGCTCGCCGCTCTGGTGATGGCCGTCGGAATCCAGATGGTGTCCCTGCACCACATCCGCACGGTCACCCGCCACCGAGAGGTTCCGGTGTACGCCGTCACCACACTCGGTGTCGTCTTCCTGGGTGTCCTGGAGGGCGTGGCCCTGGGGGTCGCCGTGGCCGCCGCCATGGCCTTGCGCCGCCTCGCCCGCACCCGCATCACCCATCAGGAGAGACAAGGAGTCCACCATGTACACGTACGAGGCCAGTTGACGTTCCTCGCGGTGCCCCGGCTCAGCAAGGCGCTGCACCTGGTGCCCGCGGGGACGGACGCCGTGGTGCGGTTCGACGGGTCGTTCATGGATCACGCGGCGTACGAGACCCTGCAGGACTGGGAGCGGACTCATCGTGCGCACGGAGGAACGCTCGCCCTCACCGGCCGGGCAGGAGCCCGCGTCGCGACGACGCTCTCGCCGGAGGTGACTACACGCGGGGGCGAACCGAGCGCCGTACAGACGCCCGTGTGCCGGTGCCGGCCTTGGACGCCCTGGCGCAACCACCGGTGCGACCGGCCCACTCCCGCCCCGCATGACACTCCCCGCGACCGAGCGGACAGCGGGCCCGGGCGAAGCGGGCAGCAACTCGCGCGCGGGATCAGCGCGTTCCAGCGGAACACCGCTCCCCTGCTCCGCGGCGAGCTGGCCCGTCTCGCCCGCGAGGGGCAGAGGCCGTCGCAGCTCTTCCTGACCTGCGCCGACTCTCGCGTTGTCACATCGATGATCACCTCCAGCGGTCCGGGCGACCTCTTCGTCGTCCGCAACATGGGCAATCTGGTGCCGCTGCCCGGCACACAGAACGGTGACGACTCCGTGGCGGCCGCCCTCGAGTACGCCGTGGACGTCCTGGCCGTGCGGTCCATCACGGTGTGCGGGCACTCCGGATGCGGCGCGATACAGGCCCTGCTCGCCTCGGAGCCCGGGATGCCGGGGACCCCGCTCGGACGGTGGCTGCGACATGGACTGCCCAGCCTGGAGCGGATGGCCGACGGCACACGGCCAGAGCCCCGGCTCACCGGACGGGACCCGGCCGACGCGGTCGAGTTGCTGTGTCTGACCAATGTGGTGCAGCAGTTGGAGCATCTGCGGGCGCATGGGTCCGTGGCCCGGGCACTCCACGACGGCGCTCTCGACCTGCATGGGGTGTACTTCCACGTCGGCGAGGCCCAGGCGTATCTGCTCGGCACGACCGACGAGGACGACGTCTTCGGACCGGTGGCGGCGGCCGGAGACCTGCGCGACCCGGCGTGACGGCGTGGTGACGCACCCGCCTGGCCGGACCGCGCAGGGAAGCGGCAGCGGTCGGTGAACCACCGGAGCCCTCGCCGCCCTCGTCGACGCACTCCGCCAGACCCCCGTCGGATCCGCTTGTAGCGTGGTCGACTGACTCACCGTCGATGGCAGATGGCAGGAGCTTCGCTCCGGCTGCAGCAGATGGCAGGTCCCAGCGCCGACATCCGTGTCCGGCCGGGCCGTGTTCGTCGGGGTTCCGATGCGGTATCGGTGGCTGACCCCGCCGATGATGCGACGGGGTCGATCGATGACAGGCTCATTCGTGGCCGCGGACCGCGCGGGCCAGAAAGTGGTGCGGGGCGTCCTCGTAGCAGTCCAGGTGCCAGCCCGCTGCTCGCAGTGCGGGACGCAGATGCTCCTCGGCCATCAGGTCGTCCGGGTCGAGGGTGCGGCCGTGGCGGGCGGCGCGTTCGGCGCGGCCCGAGGGGTGGAAGAGGAGCAGGACACCCTCGGAGGCGGTCACTCGGGCCCATTCGCCCAGCGCCGCGACCGGATCGGAAACGTGATTGATCAGGCCCGCGCTGAAGACGCCGTACACCGCGCCGGTCGGCAGCGGCAGCCGGGCCGCATCGGCCAGTAGCAACTGCGCCTCCGCGTCCCGGCCTTCGCATGTCGCGGCCTTCAGCATCGCGGGCGTGAGGTCGACGCCGACAACGACGCCCTCGGTGCCGACCTGCGCGCGCAGTGCGGGCAGTGCCAGGCCGGTGCCGCAGCCCAGGTCGAGAACGTGCTGCCCGGGGCGCAGTCCCATCCGTTCGACTGCCGCCGCGTACCGGGGGCCGTCGCCGGCGAAGCGCTGCTCCCAGGTGGACGCTCGCCGGGTGAAGAAGGCCCGGGTGGCCGTCTGTTCGACCCGTCCGGCGACGAAGGCGGCGAAGCGTTTGCACACGTCGTCGCGGTGACGGGCGAGGGCTGCCAGTTCCACGGGGGCGGTCTCCAGCAGACCGGGGGCGGTAGCCGCTTCCTCGGGGAAGGCCCTGGCGAGCGCCTCGACGGCCACCTCGTCCACTTCCAGATGGAACTGGAGGCCCCAGGCGCAACGGCCGATCCGGAACGCCTGCACCGGGTAGCGATCGCAGGAAGCGAGGAGCGTCGCCTCGGTCGGCAGGTCCATCATGTCGCCGTGCCGGTGCAGCACTCGCAACTGGCCAGGGATGGCGGCGAACAGCGGGTCGATCGCCGCGGCCGCCGTCGTCCGTACGTCGCCCCAGCCGATCTGTGTCCCGCCGCCGGGCTTGCCGGCGCCGCCCGCCGCGACCGCAAGCAGCTGCGCGCCCAGACACACCCCGAGCACGGGAATCTCGGCCTCCAGGGCGGCCCTCAGCAGTGCCAGTTCCGCGCTACGGCTCGGGAAGTCGTCGTAGGCGGCCATCGGCCCGCCCATGACCACCAGGCCCACCAGGTCGTCCACCGTCTCCGGCACCCGGTCACCCGCCCAGACGCGGCAGACCCGCACCGGCAACCCGGCCGCCTCAAGTGCGGTACCGATGGCGTACGGCCCTTCCTGCGGTGCGTGCTCCACGATCTGGATCACGGGCCACCACCTCCTGCACGACCGTACCCGGACGGCAGCGGCAGCCAAACGCAAATGCAAGAGCAGGCTATCCATCCAGGCCGCATCTGCCAGCTCATCGCCTCCGTGACCCACGCGTATGCAGCCGTTCGGATGAGCAGTCGGGATTCCGGTGGCCGACACTGTACGACCGCGGTACCTGCCTGACACCGCCGCAAGGTCGGTCGGACCGCTCCCGCGACTCACCGTGATAGGCCCCGGCCACACCGGCACAAGGAGTGAGCGCCTACCCTGCACGGGAAAGCAGGCCCACACCACGAGATGAAGAGGGCGGGGTGCCTACCGTGGCCGATGAGCGTTACCCCGAGCCCAAGGCCCCCGACCGCATGCCGCCCGGACAGCGCTTCGTGAACGGCTGGCCCGTCTCGCACTACGGCCCCGTCCCCCGCTTCCGCCCCGAACGCTGGAGCCTGCGCGTCTTCGGTGCCACCGCCTCCGGCGACACCCACGAGTGGACTTTCGACGACCTCGCCGGCCTCCCCCGCACCACGGTCACCGCCGACCTGCACTGCGCGAGCGGCCCCACCTCCACCGGGCACGAGTGGTACGGCATCCCGGCCACGACCGTCCTGGACCTGGTCCCGCCGGCGCCTGAAGTCACGCACGTCATGGCCTGGGCCGAGTACGGCTACTCCGCCAACCTGCGCCTCGCCGACTTCACCTCGTCCCAGACCCTGATGGCCACCCACCACAACGGCGAGCCCCTCACCGCCGAACACGGCTTCCCTCTCCGCCTGGTCGTCCCCCATCTGTTCGGCTACAAGGGCCCCAAATGGCTGCGCGGCATCGAGTACATGACGGCGGACCGGCGCGGCTTCTGGGAGGAACGCGGCTACCACAACCTCGCCGACCCCTGGCTGCAGCAGCGCTACTCCTACCAGGAGGACGCGAGCGACTAGCCAGAGCTAGCGGTTGTCGGTGCGGGGTCCGAAGACGGCCTCGATCCATTGCGCGTCGGTGAGATACCGGCGGTCGTGTCCGTCGGCGACGTGCCGGCTGAAGGCCGGATGGCCCGCTGCCGCCTGCGTGTACATCGACTCGACCAGCGCCCGCAGCCGCGCCGCCGCGACTGCGGGGAACTCGGCCCGTTCTTCCTCGGACAGCCCGTACGCGTCGGCGAAGAGCGTCAGCCGGCGGCAGGCTTCGGGGACGGGCAGCGTGGGTTCGGCTGCGTCCGGTGCGTACAGCGGCACGAAGCGGTACGCCGTGTAGGCCACATCCCACAGCCGCGGCCCGGGGTGAGCAGTGTCGAAGTCGATGAAGGCGACGGGGAGTTGGCCCCGGAACACCGTGTTGTACGTCGCCGCGTCGCCGTGACAGATCACCTCCGTGGGCTCATGCGCCGGGAACATCCATACGTCATCCGGCTCTCGTACGAAGCTCACCGAGGCATCGTGGAGAGCGCGCAGCAGTCGGGCCGCCGCGATCAGGGACGCGTCGCTGCGCACCTGCGGTGCGGCGAAGTCGTGTCCCACCTCGCCGGGCAGGAACATGGCTGCCAGGTCTGTCGGCCATACCCCAGCAGATCTCAAACGCCATCTCGGTAGCTATGCCTGATGACAACATGCCAAAAAGAGGGCTTAAAGACGGCATTGTCACCCGCGCCTGACTCCGCCATGCTGGCCCGGCGTCCACTGCGCAGAACTCTCTGCGCACGGCAGGGGAAGGCCATTGAAGAAACGAAGGATGATCGCGCTCACGGCGGCGGCCACCGTCGCGGCCGGGCTGTTCCTCGCCCCGGCACCCACGGCGGCCGCGGCGGCCACGTCGTGCTACGGCAGCGCCAAGGCCATTAACGGCACCGACGACAACGGCCACTGGCCGCCCGGCGGTTCCGCGAAGACCACGTCCAACTGCAACGACATCAACGTCAAGATCACCCGGACGATCGACGTACAGACCTGCTTCGCACCCTCGAGCGGCGGCTACTACTGCAACGGCTGGCACACGGTCTACGCCAACACCTGGGGACTGGCGGCCACCGACGTCAAGGACGGCACCACGTTCTGGCTGCTGTTCACCAGCACCGACGTCCACGGACTCGCTGCCTACTGATCCTGAAGGGGTTCCGGAGCGGGTCTCGTGTGCCGGATCCCCGGTCATGTGGTGGGTGCGGTGATCTGCCGTTTGAGGAGTGAACCGGCCGCGAGCCCCAGCGATTGCGAGGGCGGCCACGTTCTCACTGGTCATCGGTGCATCGTCCATGATCGGGAGTTGCACCGAAGGATGTGCGGTCGCGCGGCCGCAGGAGCGGATGACCGCACCGGACGGACGGCTGCGCGGCCGCTCGCGGCCTCTGCGGCGTTCACAGGGTCAATCGCGGGCCACCGGCACCGGCGAAGGGCACCTGGGGCATGAGGGCTGCCTGCCGTCCGTACGGGTGCTGCCACAGGCCCTGCGCCTGAAGCTTCGGCAGGACGCCCTCGCCGAACCAGTAGGCCTCCTCCAGATGCGGGTAGCCGGAGAGCACGAACTCCTCGATGCCCAGGCCGGCGTACTCCTTGATCCGCTCGGTCACCTCGGTGTGACTGCCGACCAGCGCCGTGCCCGCGCCGCCGCGCACCAGGCCGATGCCGGCCCAGAGGTTGGGGTGGATCTCCAGACGGTCACGGCTGCCGCCGCCGTGCAGGGCGAGCATGCGCTGCTGGCCCTCGGACTCGCTGCGGGCCAGTCCCGCCTGGATGGCCTTGACCGCCTCCGGGCCGAAGCCGTCGAGGAGCCGCTTCGCCTCGGCCCAGGCCTGTTCGGAGGTGTCGCGGGTGATGACGTGCAACCGGATACCGAAGCGGACGCTTCGGCCTTCCTCGGCGGCCAGCGCGCGGATCCAGGCGATCTTCTGGGCGACCTGCGCGGGTGGCTCGCCCCAGGTGAGGTAGACATCGACGTGCTTGGCGGCGACTTCTCCGGCGACGGGTGAGGATCCGCCGAAGTACACCTCGGGGACCGGGTCCGGCACTCGGGCGAGCTTCGCGTCCTCGACCTGGAGGTGCTCGCCGCGCAGGTCGATGGTCCTGCCCTCCCACAGTCCCCGTACGATCTCCAGGAATTCACCGGTCCGGCGGTAGCGGGCGTCCTTGTCGAGGAAGTCGCCGTAGGCCCGCTGTTCGTGGCTCTCGCCGCCGGTGACGACGTTCAGCAGCAGCCGTCCGCCGGTCTGCCGCTGGAAGGTCGACGCCATCTGCGCGGCGAGCGTCGGCGAGACGAAGCCTGGCCGGAAGGCGACGAGGAACTTCAGGCGTTCGGTGTTCTGGCTGACCATCGCGGTGGTCAGCCACGCGTCCTCGCACCAGGCCCCCGTCGGGGTCAGCACGCCGACGAAGCCCAGGTCCTCGGCGGCGCGGGCGATCTGGCTCAGGTAGGCGACCGTCGGCGGCCGGTCGCGTCCGGACTCCGTGGCGGGGGTGCCGTGGCCACCGCCGACGACATGGCGGCTGTCTCCGTTGGTGGGCAGGAACCAGTGGAAGGTGAGGGACACGCGGGGACTCCGATCAGGGGGTTCGTCAGCGTTCGTCAGGGTTCGTCAGAGAAGGCCGTGCCGGGGCGGCCTGGTGCCGTTGAGGACGTGGCGGCCGATGTGCTGGACCTTCCAGCGGGACGGGTCGTGCAGGGTGTGGGTGCGTGCGTCGCGCCAGTGGCGGTGCAGGCCCAGGGAGTCGAGCGCGGAGCGGGTGCCGGAGACCTCGAAGAGGGCGCTGCCGATGTCCACGGCGGCCTCCGCCGCCGTCACCTTGGCAGCGGCCACGGCGATCGAGGCCTCGGCGGCGGAGTCGTCGGTCAGGTCGGCGCGGGCCGCGTCCACGGACCTGGCCGCGGCGGCGAGCAGCGCGTCGGCGGCCCTTACCCGGATCGCCAGTTCGCCGAACCGCTGGATCAGCAGCGGGTCCTCGGCAGCCGTCCCGAAGCCGCTCTCGAACCAGGGGCGGCTCTTGGTGCGGACGAACTCCACCGCCTCGGCCAATGCTCCGAAGGCGATCCCGGCGTCGATGGCCGCGTGCAGCAACTGGGCGAGGGCGCCGTGGAGTTGGGGTCCTCGGAAGGTGAGGTGGTGCGGCACGATCCGGTGGGCGGGCACGGGCACCGACTCCAGGCGGACGGTTCCGCCGGCGGTGGTGCGCTGCCCCATACCGTCCCAGTCGTCGACGACCGTGAGGCCGGGCGCGTCGCGCGGCACGTACGCCACGTGCAGGTTGTCGTCCTCGGTGCGGGCGAGAACGGGGATCCAGTGGGCGAACAGCGCGCCGGTGGAGTAGTGCTTGACGCCGTCGAGGAGGTACGAGCCGTCCGGGCGCCGTGCGAGCCGGGTGCGGATGTCCTGGACGTGCCTGGTGCCCGCCTCGGACTGGGCGTTGCCGAACCGCTTGCCCCGCAGCACCTCTCCGAAGAAGAACTTCTGCTGCTCGTCGGTCCCCTGCCGGCGCAGCACATTGACGTACACGAAGTGGCTCTGCGGGATCTGGGCGAGGCTGGCGTCGGCGGCGGCGAGCAGCCGGAAGATCTCGGCGAGGGTGGCCGCGCGGACGTCCGCGCCGCCGTGGTCCGCGGGCACCGTCACAGCCAGTAGCCCGGAGGCGGACAGCCGCTCCAGCTCGGCGTCCGGGAGCCGACGGCGTGCATCCCGCTCGGCGGCGCCCGTACGGAAGTCCGCGGCCAGCTCCGCAGCCACGGCAAGGGCCTCGGTGTCGTCGGCGATGACGTACGCGCCGCTCATCCGGCGGCCGCCAGCAGCGTCGTACGGCCGCCCAGCGCCGCGGAGAACTGGTCCGTGACCTGTGCCAGAGCCTCGGCCGAGCCCGGCGCGACGGTCAGCGTGCCGTCCTCGCCCACCGTGATGTCCTTGTCGAGCGTGAACCAGCCCGGCGTGATGTGCGCAGGGGCCATGGAAGCGAGAACCGGGCGCAGGGCGTAGTCGATGGCCAGGACATGCGCGGCGGTTCCCCCGGTGGCGAGCGGAAGGACCGTCCTGCCTGCCAGGGCGTACTGCGGGAGCGGGCCGAGCAGCGACTTCAGCAGACCGGAACAGCCGGCCTTGTAGACGGGGGTACCGATCACCACTCCGTCCGCCTGACGGCGTAGCAGCCGAGCGGTGCGTGAGGTGGCGGAGGGGCTTCCGGAGACGGACAGGACGGTGGCCATGAGGGACCTTTCGGTTCGTCGTTCTGTGTGCGGGCGGCGGTCAGGCGGCGACGGGGACGGGCTCGGACTCTGCTTCCTGTGCCTCCAGTTCGCGCACCAGGGGCAACACCCGCTTGCCGGAGTACTCGACCTCCCCCAGGTAGTGCAGGAAGCCGAGGAGGAGAAGTCCCGTTCGACAGGTGGTCGGCGGTGGCTCCGAGTTTGGCGAGCACGCCTACGCTCGGGACCCAGTAGGCGAAGCGGACGGGATCGGATCCGGGGGTCACGGGCGACACGGGCGACACGGGCATGGAGAACTCCTGGCAGGAGAATGCTGCGCGCGCAGAACGAATGAGCTCTGCGGAATGCAGGCGCGCTGGAGCGGCGTTTCCGGGAAAGCCGTCGTCACGACGGACATGAGCCGGGAACGGAATGCACGGGAGGAAGTCGCGGAGGGTGCGGGTGGGAGGGTTTCCCTCGGGTGCGCTCAGACCCGACAGCGACAGCAGGCGCTGGAGACACGCGCAAGGTCGACGTGGCGTCGCCTCGTGAGGTCCTGTCGCTTCATGCCACCGATCGAACCAGGGTGAGTCCGGCCGGTCAAGAATGCGTGGATGTGATTCCACATGATGAGAGTCGGTATTCACGAGGTTGTGACAGGGATTCCCTTGAACCGGTCCCCGGGTTGGCGCAAGTCTCCTGCTCGCGCGTATCGAACAGCTCGAATACATCGCTGCCGTCACTCGGCTCGGTTCGCTGCGGCGCGCCGCCGAGGAACTGCATCTGTCCCAGCCGGCGCTCAGCGAGACGGTACGCAATCTGGAGCGCGAGTTCGGCGTGGACCTGCTGGAGCGCAAGCGGTCCGGGGCGAAGGTCAGCGACGAGGGGCGGGAGCTTGAGTCGTCGGCCTGGTCTCCAACTGCGCCGTCCGGCACAGAGAGGCGAGCCCGGACCTGGCGGCCCGGGGTCCAGATAAGTTAGGTTAGGCAATCCTAACTTCCCATCCCAGTTCTGGAGAGGCCGGATGCACCGTTCCCCTGCCCAGGTGCCGACAGCCGCCGAGCGTGTCCGCTCGATCCTGGCCACGGCCGATTCGATGACCGTGGTGAGCGACGGGCGGCACACCGAAGTGCACCGTCTCGACGGCACCCTGGCCATGAGTCACGTCCATCTGCACGCCCCGGCCGAAGGTGCCGGTGCCCCGTCGGCCGGGCGGATCCCGGTCCGGCTGGACCTCACCGATGTCGCCCCGACGCCCGTGCGCGACCGGTTGCGCGCCCGGGTCACCCTGACCGGAGTACTGGCGGCCCCGTACGAACCCGAGTCCACGGACAGCACCTGCATGGAGTTCGGGCAGGCGGTGCTGGAGGACGCCACCGGGCGCACATTCGTGGCCTTCGAGGAGCTGGAAGCAACCGAACTCGACCCCCTGGCGACGAGCGAGGCCGATCTGCTGACCCACCTCGTCGACACCCACGGCGAACTCGTCCCCCTGTTCATGCGCCTCCTCCGCCCGCTCCCGGACAGCGGGGTTCAGCGCGCCCTCCCGGTGGGAATGGACCGTTACGGCCTGACCCTGCGTCTCGAATACCCGCACACCCACCGCGACGCCCGACTGCCGTTCCGAACACCCGTGCACCACAGCGCTCACGTTGGTTCCCGGATCCAGGCCCTCGTGGCCGCAGCACGCCGCCTCTCCCCCACGGGTCACCCACTCTGACCCGAGACGAGAAAGGCCGACGCCCATGACATCGTCGCGCGTCTCCCCCTACCTCATGACCGCCGCGGCGTCACCGCCCGTCGGCGGCCCCTCCTGGAGCATCGACCCGAAACGGTCGGCGCTTCTGGTGCAGCACATGCAGAAGTACCTCGTGCACGCCCTGCGCGACCACGCGCCCGTCACCGAACTCCTCGCCAACGTCAGCCGGTTGACGCGATCCGCTCGGGCGGCGGGAGTCCCGGTCGTGTACGCGGTACGGGTTCCACAGCAGCGAGCAGGCGCCCCGGACGGAGGCCACCCCGTCCTCCTGGGGCCCGCCCCCGAGGTCCGGGTGGATGCGGTCGTGGACGTGGTGCAGCCACAGGTCGGTGACACCGTGCTCACCGCCAAGCGGTCCAGCTCGTTCGCCGGCACCCAACTGCCCTTCACCCTGCGGAGGCTGGGACGGGACCAGTTGGTGGTCGTCGGGACCACCGCGGGGACGGAAGTGCTCCGCACCGCCGCGGACGCCTGGACGCGGGACATCGAATCCTTCGTCGTCAGCGACGCCGTGGTCGACCGGACGGCCGGAGACCACGCGACGGCCTTACGGTGGCTGGCCGCCACCTGCGCATCGGTCGTGGCCACCGACTCCGTGCTGGAGGCGTTCCGCGGGCCGCACACCGCCGCCGGGACGCCGTGAAGGAACTGACGCCAAGAACCCCAGGAGCGGTTCCAAGAGTTTCAGTTTGAAATTAGGCTAGGCTAAGCTAACTTGCTTTTGTGTGCCCCGATCCGTGCGGTATGCGACAAGGAGAAGGAATCGCCTGTGGGCCTGACGACGATCGACCTCTGCCCGCCCTGGAACGCCTTAGCCCCCTGCCGGGCGCACCGCTCATGAACCGACCGCTGAAGGAAGCTCAGGACGGCCCGACAGTCGTCAAGTACGGCGGTAACGCCATGGTGGACGAGGACCTCCGGCGGGCCTTCGCCCGGGACGTGGTGGAACTGTGGCACGCGGGTCTGCGTCCGGTCGTCGTGCACGGCGGCGGACCGCAGATCAGCGCGATGCTCCGCCACCTCGGTCTGGAGAGCCGCTTCGAAGCGGGCCTCAGGGTCACCACCCCGGAGACCATGGACGTGGTGCGCATGGTGCTTGCGGGCCGGGTCCAGCGGGAGCTGGTCGGCCACATCAACGCTCATGGGCCCCATGCCGTGGGCATCACGGGCGAGGACGCGCACACCCTGACCGCCGTGCGGCGGCTGGCTCAGGTGGACGGCCGCCAGGTGGACATCGGCCTCGTCGGCGACATCGTCGAGGTGAACCCGCGTACGGTGCGCGCCCTGCTGGATCAGGGCCATATCCCCGTCGTCTCCCCCGTGGCGCGTGGTGAGGACGGCCAGGTCTACAACGTCAACGCGGACCTCGCCGCGTCCGCGCTGGCCGTTTCCCTGGAAGCCGCGCGCCTGGTGGTGCTCACCGATGTGGAGGGGCTGTACGGCGACTGGCCGCGCGGCACCACGGTGATCGAGCGTCTGACGGCCCGCGAACTGGAGCGGCTGCTGCCCGGGCTGACAGCCGGGATGCTGCCGAAGATGGAGGGGTGTCTGCGGGCCGTCCGGGGCGGTGTGGGCAGGGCTCATGTACTCGACGGCCGGGTGCCGCATGTGCTGCTGCGGAGCGTCCTCGAGCGACATGGCACGGGAACCACCGTGGTTCCGGACGACGGTTCCGGCTGACGGAACGGCCACGAGAGGCGCTGCCGGCTGCCTGCCGTCTCCTACGACGGCAGGCACAGACTCAGGGCGAGGACCTGCGCATTGCGCCGAGGGTCCAGGGAACTCGCCCAGCCCGAGGGCGCCAGGCATGCGTCGACCGGAGTGAATCCGTACCGGAGAAAGAGGCTGCCGCCGCCGGTCGTCGCCGTGAACAGGGCGCCCAGCCGCTCGGAGCGAGCCCTGGACAGAGCCGCCAGTAACAGGCGGGCCCCCGTTCCGCATCCCTGACGGTGCCGGGCCACGCAGAAGCTGTACAGGACACCCGCGGGGCCCGACCCGCGCTCCTGGTCGGCCGGATGGACTCGCAGGCCCAGGCATCCGTCGAGGGTGCCGTCGGGGGCCTCCACCACCAGGAAGTCAGCCGCGTGGTCGGCGTACAGGGACAGGGGACGCTCGCGCAGCGCACCCGAGCGGACGAACGGCCGTGACAGTACGGCGAGTGCGGCGGCGTCCTCGCGGCGGGCGGGACGGACCGGCGGTGTCGCCGGGGTGCGCGCAGGCGGCAGGGCAAGGCGCGGCATGCCCGTGATCAAGGTTCTCCCTCCTCGGTTCCGTCGAAGGCATGGCACCACTGCACTCGGCTCCGGGCGGACGGCGAAGCGCTGCTCAGGGCAGGCCGGTCTCCGGGGCGCGGCCGTCGACGTATGCCGCCACCACCTCGATGTCTCCGATCCGCGAAGAGTCCATGCGCAGGGGGTCGTCACCGAGCACGACCAGGTCCGCGCGCTTGCCCGGGGTGAGGCTGCCGGCCCTGTCCTCCCAGTGGCAGGCGCGGGCGCCCGCGACGGTGTAGGCGTGCAGGGCCTCCTCGACGGTGATCCCCTCCTCCGGGCCGATCACCTGACCGAACTCGGAGGCACGCTCGACCATGAACTGCACGGCCCGCAGCGGGGATCCGTCCGCGACCGGGCGGTCGGAGCTGCCGACCAGGGGGACACCGTGATCCAGGAATCCTCTGCCCCGGTAGAGCCAGGGCGCTCGCTCCTCACCCATGATCGCCGCATAGTCGTCGCCGAAGTGGCGCAGGAAGTTCGGCTGGACGACGGCGCTGACACCGAGCCGGGCGAAGCGCGGCAGTTGGTCGGGGCGGATGAGCCCGGCGTGTTCGATGCGGTGCCGGGCGCCGGGGCGCGGCCTGAGGCGCTGGGCGCGTTCCAGGGCGTCGAGGGCGACGTCCGCGGCGCGGTCGCCGATGGCGTGCACGGCGAGTTGCCAGCCCGCGAGGTGGCCGTCCACGATCGACTCCGTGAGCACCTGCGGGTCGTCCTGCAACTGCCCTGTGTGGCCGAGCCCTTCGTAGGGGGCGCTGAGTGCGGCGGTACGGGCCATCATGCCGCCGTCGGTGAAGATCTTCAGCGCGCCCACGGAGAGCCGGTCGTCGCCGAACCCCGTGCGCAGGCCGAGGTCGAGGGCCTTGGGGATGCCGTCGGCCCGGTGCGCGCCGACCGGGTGCAGCCGGTCGGCGGAGACCATGAGCTGCACATGGAGCGGGAGCAGGCCCTGCTCCCGGGCGAGTTGGTACGCGCCCAGTTCGACGGGGCTGTGGCCGAGCAGGCTGCCGCCGATGCCGGCCTCGGCGCAGGCGGTGACACCTTCGGCGAGGCAGGTCCGGGCGGCGCGTCCGATCGCCGCGGCCAGTTCGTCCTGTGAGTGCGGCAGCCGCAGCGCACGGGCGGCGCCCATGGCTCCCTCGGCGAGGAAGCCGTTCTCGTCCGGGACACCGTCGGGGAGCAGGTCGAGCACCGCGGTGTTGACCACACAGCCGTGGCCGGATTCATGCATCAGGAACACCTTGTGCCCATGGCTGACCCTGTCCAGTTCGGCAGCGGTCAGATGCCGGCCGAGGGCCCGCTGGTCGTAACCGGCGATGTTCACCCAGGAACCGGGCGAGTCGGCCTGGCGGACGGCCTGCTCCACGACGCCCAGTACGTCGTCGATCCGGCTGAGGCCCGCGATGCTCGGGGTGCCCAGCTTGAGGCCGGTCCAGGCGAGGTGGACATGGGCGTCGATGAACCCGGGGAGCACGGTGGCGCCCTGAAGGTCGATCACCTCCCGGGCCGGCAGGGAGGTCACCGCCTCGTCCAAGCCGACGATCCGGCCGTGCCAGATGCCGAGGTCATGGGCGACCGGGTGGTCCGGATCCATGGTGCGGAAGCGGGCGTTGGTCAGTCTGGCGCAGAGCATCAGCGGGGTGCTCCCAGGAGGGTGTCGGCGCGGACGCGGTGGTCGCCGTGGGGGTTCATGTGTCCGTGGAGGCCACGAGGGACCGGGGACGCAGATCCGTCCAGTGGGCCTCGATGTGGTCGAGGCATGCCTGCCGGGTGTCCTCGCCGAAGACGGTGGTCCACCCTCCGGGCACGTCCGCGAAGGACGGCCACAGGGAGTGCTGGCCCTCGTCGTTCACGAGGACCAGGAAGCGGCCTTCGGTGTCGTCGAAGGGGTTGGTGCTCATGGTGAGTGCCTCCCGGAACGGTCCAACTTAGGTTAGCCTCGCCTAACTTGGATGAGCCTATACTTTCTCTGTCTCTCTCACAAGGAGATGTTCATGCGAGGCCCCACGCCCGGCACGGACGACGACTTCGTCCGGTTCGGACTGTCCGGCACACCTGGTACCGACGATTTCTGGGCGGCGGTGAGGACACCCGCGTTCATCCCCGTCGACGGCGGCTGGGCGGCCCTGTTCCTGTGGCGCGGGTCCGGGGCGAGCCTCGGGTTCGAGAGCTGGTCGGACCCGATGGCCCTGCGCCGGTGGGGCGACACGGACTGCTGGTACGCCGAGATGCGCATGTCCGCACGGCTGCGGGTGACCTACCAGTTCCTCAGCGGCGACGAGGCATACGCCGACCCGTTCAACCCGGTCGGTGCGGGCGGTGACCGGTCCGTCGCGGCCACACCGGACACCCCGGACCAGCCGCACTGGCCCGCCCTCGGCGCCGATGCCGTCCTCCCCCTGCCGCGGGCCAGGATCCGCTGGGCCAGTGAACGGCTCGGCGGGCGGCGCACCGTCCGGGTCCATCCGGTGGGCGGAGGCGGGCCGTTGGTCCTGCTGCTCGACGGGGACGACTGGCTGTATCTGCACCCGGCCATGACCGCGTTCGAGTCGGCCGTCGCCAGTGGTGAGATGCCCCCGGTCACTCTTGTCTTCCTCCCGGCCAAGGACCGGGAGACCGAGTTCGCCTGCCGGTCCGAGCTGTGGGAGGCGGTCCGGGACGAACTGCTGCCTCTGGTGGCCGAGTCCGGCGTGCCGGCCACCCCTGACCGGCTGGTGGTCGCCGGGCAGAGCCTCGGCGGGCTGAGCGCGCTCCACGCGGCCCTGGAGTTCCCGGAACTGGTGTCCCGGGTGGCCTGCCAGTCGGCGTCGTTGTGGTGGTCGGCCGACGCCACCGACCCGGCGGATCCTCTGGCCGGCCCGGTCGGCGGGACCCTCGCGGAGCGCCTGCGGCGGCGGCCCGACCTGTCCGGTCTCCGGGTCGCCTTCGACGTGGGGGAACACGAGACGCGGATGCTGCCGCACTGTGCCCTGGTGGAGGAGCTGACCGAACGGGCCGGTGCGACCGTGCGGGTGTCTCGGTCGGCCTCCGGCCATGACCGGGCGGGCTGGCGGCACGCCCTGCTCAGGGATGTCGCCTGGGTCCTCGCCTGAGCGGTTCCGGAGCGGTCCCAGGGCCGCTCCGGAGCCGGTCGGCGGGTTCACCGGGCGACCGCCAGGCAGTAGTCGTCGTCGGTCGCGAGCAGTTGGCGGTGGGTGTTCTCCGCGGTGATGACGCCCTCGTCCAGGACGAGGACACGGTCCGCGGCGTCCAGGAGCGCCGGACTGCTCGTGATCACGACGGTGGTGCGGCCCCGCCGCAGTTCCGCGACCCTGCGGGCGATGAGCTGCTCGGTGACCGCGTCGACGGCCGTCGTCGGGTCGTGCAGCACCAGGACGTCCGTGTCGGCGGCCAACGCACGGGCCAGGGACAGCCGTTGGCGCTGCCCCCCGGAGAGGTTCGCGCCGCGGTCGCGGACACCGTAGTCGAGTCCTTCGCGGTGCAGGGCGACGACATCGGCCAGCATGGACGCCTCGACGGCCTCCGGAACCGTTCGGCTGGTGCCGGAGGGGTCGATGTTCGTGCGCAGCGTGCCCGCGAAGATCTCCCCGTCGTAGGGGTTCACCAGCAGGTGCTCGCGGACCCCCTCGACCGACAGCTCCGCCAGCTCCCGCCCGCCGACCCGCACCACTCCCTCGTACGCGTCCGGCGGGACGTTCATGGCCAGGACCGACGCGAGATCGGCCGCCGCACGGGGCTGGTAGGCGGCGATCGCCACGAACTCGCCTGCGGGCACCGTGAACTTGAGGTGGCGGAGCGTGCCGTGCCGGACCCCGTCGACCTGCAGGCCCCCGCCCGCGGCCGGGAGTTCCGTTCCCGGTGTGGTCACCGGCGGCGCGGCGAGCACCAGCGCCATCCGCTCGGCCGACGCGCGCGCGATCATCACATACTTCGGCATCTGGGAGAACAGCTTGAGCGGTTCCATGATGAACTGCGCGAGACCCACGGCCATCACGAGTTCGCCGATGTTGATCCGGCCGTCGAAGGCCAGCATTCCCGCCGTCAGGGTCACCGCGCCTGCGAGGACCGCGTTGAGCGCCAGCGCGGTGCCCTCGTACGCCCCGTTCACCCTGGCGACGGTGACCGCCTGGAGCCTGGCCTCCGTGCTGACCTGCCGGTAGGACCGGAACGCCGCGTGGTTCCCGCCGAAGCCGTGCAGCGGGCGCAGACCGCTGATCAGGTCGGCGACCTTCGCACCGGCCCGCGCCACCCGGGCCTGCTGCTCGTGGGTGCTGCTGCCGATCCGTCTGGAGAGCACGCTCAGGATCGACAGGATCGCGACCGTTCCCACGATCACCAGCAGGCCGAGCCGGATGTCGGCCAGTGCGAGCGCGACCGCGGCGACCGCCACCGCGACCAGCGAACTGATCAGCAGTGGCACCACCTCGATGATGTCGGCGGTCTGGTCGGCGTCCTCGGTGGCGATGGTCAGCACCTCGCCGGACTTGAGGTCCGTCCTCCTGGCCACCGGCTGGAGGCCGCAGGCCGCGACCCTCACCCGCCAGCGGTGCGCCTCGGTGGTGTTGGCCTTCTGGAGGATGCGCATCCCGAACCGCCAGGACAGCGACACGGTGGTGATGATCACGGCCAGGGCGGCGATCGACAGGCCGAGCGCGCCGAGGCTCCGATCGCGCAGCGTGTGCTCCACGATCAGACCGAGCGCGATGGGGAAGGCGGTCTCCCCTGCCTGGTACAGGCCCATGAGGACGGTGCCCCAGGCCATCGCGCCGATGTTGCGGCGCAGCGCGGTGCGCAGGATGTCCGCCCCCGTGCGGGGCCGCTGCGTGTCAGGAGTGGTCATCAAGGTGTCGGGCAATCGCTTCCGGGGTGCGCAGGGTGAACAGATCGCGGATGGTGATCACTGGACCGAACTCCCGGCGGAGCAGGCCGATCAGCCGCACCGCCAGCATCGAGTGCCCGCCTAGGGACACGAAGTCGCTCACCGCGCTCACCTCGTCGTCGTCCAGGTCCAGTGCCTCGGCGAAGAACTCGCACACCACGCTCTCGGTCTCGGTCCGGGGTCCGCGCTCACCCGCCGTGGTCAGCGCGCCGAGCGGCTTGGCGTCGGGCAGCGCCTTGGTGTCGGTCTTCCCGTTCACCGTGAGCGGGATGCTCTCGACCTGGGCGTAGTGCGTGGGACGCAGGAAGTCGGGCAGTGCGGCGCCCACTTCGGCGGCGACCGTCGCCAGGTCGGCCCAGTCCAGCACGAGATAGGCGGCCAGCCGGTGGGCGCCGTCGACCCCCGGGTCGGGCTGGGCGACCGCGGCGACGAACCGCACCGCCGGGTGCGCCGCGAACGCGGCCTCGACCTCGCCTAGTTCGACCCGGTGCCCGCGGATCTTGACCTGCTGGTCGGTCCGGCCCAGATACATCAGGTTCCCGTCGGACCGGCGGATCACCAGGTCCCCGGTGCGGTACATGCGCTCACCAGGTGTGCCGAACGGGCAGGCGACGAACCGGTGCGCGGTCTGGGCCGGCCGGCCGAGGTAGCCGCGGGCGATGCCGATGCCCGACACATACAGCTCGCCGGGAACACCGTCCGGCACGGGCCGCAGCCACGGGTCAAGGACGTACACCTCGGTGTTGTCGATGGCCACGCCCACCACCGGGTCCTGGCATTCGAAGGTGCCGACGCCGAGGGTGTTGATGGTGTACTCGGTGGGTCCGTACAGGTTGTAGCCGGCCGTCCCCTCGGTGTCGGCGAGCCGCTGCCACAGCGTCGGGGTGACCGCCTCCCCGCCGAGCAGCACCAAGGCCGGCCGCCGTGCCGGATCGTCGAGCAGCCCCTCGGCCACCAGCTGCTGTGCGTAGGTCGGGGTCACATTGATGACGTCGATCCCGTGCTCCAGGCAGTACTCGACCAGCCGGGGCGCGTCACGGCGCAGTTCCTCGTCGCAGATGTGCACCTCGTGGCCGTCCGCCAGCCACAGCAGTTCCTCCCACGACATGTCGAACGCGAACGACACGGTGTGCGCGATCCGGAAGACCCGGTGTCCGTGCTCCGCGAGGACCGGTTCGAAGATACGGCGCTGATGGTTGATCAGCATATTGGTGAGCCCGGCGTACTCGGTGACCACGCCCTTGGGCTGCCCGGTCGAGCCGGAGGTGTAGATGGTGTACGCGGGGTGCCGCAGCCGGTCGGGGTCGTCCGGCGCGTACGTCACGAACGGCTCGGCCTCCGGCAGGGGGCGGTCCAGCTCGATCAGGTCGCCGGACAGCCGGTGCGAGACCGCGCTCACGGTGAGGATCACCTCGGGGCGGGCGTCCGCGAGGATGGTGGCGATCCGCTCGTCGGGGTGGTCCAGCTCCAGCGGCACATAGGCGGCGCCGACGCGCAGCACGGCGAAGAGCGCCACGATCGAGTCCAGGGAGCGCGGGATCGCCAGACCCACGGTCGTCTCGGGGCCGATGCCGCGTGCGGCGAGCACGCCTGCCACCGCGCGGCTGCGGTCCCTCAGCTCGGCGAAGGTCATGGCCGTGCCGTGGGCGACGAGCGCCACCCGCCCCGGATCGCGGTCGGCGGCCCGGTCGAACCGGTCGGCCACGGTGTCCGTGCCGATGTCCGTGCGCTCGGCGGGCCGGGGCCGCGGGCCCATGCCCGGCAGTGCGCCCACCGGGCCGGTCGACCTGGCCAGGTCCTCCAGCATCCGTACATAGTCGTCGAGGAGCCGGCGGGCGTCGTCCTCGCTGCCGTACCGGTGTTCCAGCTTGATGGTGAGCCGGTCGCCGGGCGTGACGACCCAGGTGAACGGGTAGTGGGTGGAGTCGTCGGCCCGCACCGAGGTGATGCCGTGCCGGGCGTTCATCTCGGCGAAGGCGTCCAGATCGAGGAAGTTCTGCAGCACGAAGAGGTTGTCGAACAGCGCGTCCTGTCGTCCGCAGGCCCGCTGGATCTCACCGAGTCCCAGGTGTTCGTGTTCCATCGCCGCGGTCCTGGCCGTCTGCACGGCCGCCAGATAGGCGCCGACCGTGTCGTCGGCGCGGGCCCGCGTCCACAGGGGCACGGTGTTGAGCAGCACCCCGACGATGTCGGAGAGCCCCTCGCCCTCGCGGCCCGAGACGGTCACCCCGAACACGGCGTCGGAGCGGCCCGTGTGGGCGCCGAGGAGCAGGCCGAACGCGCCGGTGAGCACCGAGTTCAGGGTGACGCCGTGCCCCTTGGCCGTCTCCCTCAGCAGCTCCGACGACTCGGCGGACAGCGTGTGCACCAGGGCGCGCGGCAGGTCGTCCGAGAGGGCCGGTGCCGGTCCGGCGAGCAGCGTCGGGCCGGGGAGGCCGGCCAGGTGCTCGGCCCAGAAGCGTTCCGACGCGGCGGTGTCCTCGGCGTCGAGCCGCCGGGCGTAGTCCTCGAAGCCCGGCGTGGCGGGGGTGGGGTCGAGCGGGGTGCCGGACAGGACGGACGCGTAGGCGTCGAACAGGTCCCGCAGCACGATCTCTCGGGACCAGCCGTCCCACAGCAGCAGGTGGTAGCTCAGCAGCAGGCCGTCGCGGTCCTCGGGCAGCCGGACCACGGTCATCCGGATCAGCGGCGGCTCGGCCGGGTCGAATCCCGTGTCGCGGTCCCGGGCGCGCAGGGCCTCGACCTCGGCGTCCGTGGCCAGTTCGACCGTATGGACGTCGACCCGTCGGCCCGCCCTGAGGACCTGGACCGGATGTCCGTCGTCGTCCGTGGTGAATCCGGCGCCGACGACGGGGTGCCGCGCCATCACCTGGGCCATCGCGTCGGCCAGCGCCTCCGTGTCCAGCCGCCGGTCGAAGGTGAACCAGCTCTGGGCGACATAGTGTCCGGCCGAACCGGCCAGCTGTGCCTGGAAGTACAGGCCCCTCTGGAGCGGGGTGACCGGTGCGGTGCGCTCGGCGGTCGCCGCGGTGTCCGCGAGCTGTTCCAGGGCGCTCAGCCAGTGCCCGGTGATCTCGTCGGAGATGCCGTCGGCGAGGGTGAAAGCCGCGTGCAGGGCGCCGGTGGCCTCGTCGGTCCACGCGTTGACCTCGACCGCGTACGCGCCGCCCGGATCGCTGTCCGCGATGTGCACCGCCTGGTCCTCGGTGCCGCGGCCGAGGTAGTTGAACAGCACCTGCGGGCGCGCGTCCAGCAGGGGGGACGTCTGCGGGTTGAGATACCTCAGCAGGCCGTACGTCAGGTGTGCGCGCTCGTCCGGCTGGCGTTCGGCGACCTCGCGGGCCGCCGCGACGGGGTCGGTGTGCGCGGTGAGCCGCACGGGAGCGATCGCGGTGAACCAGCCGACGGTCCGGGTGTAGTCGTGGTGTTCCCGTACGGGGACCCGGCCGTGCCGTTCCAGTTCGATCGCGAGGTCGGTGGGCGAGGGCTGGACGCGGGTGAGCGCGGTACGCAGGGCGCCGCACAACAGCTCGGTGAGGCCGATGCCGAGTGCCGCGGGCGCGGTGCGTGTGATGCGGTCCCCGGCCTCGGGCGCAAGGACGACGGTGACCTCGCGCCTGCCCTGGACCGCGGGCAGCAGCGCCGGCGCCCGGAGCGTGGTGAGCCAGTGCCCCAGGTCGCCGATCGCGTCGGCGGACCCGAGCGCCAGTGCCTCGGCGTACTCGGCGTAGGACGTGGTCGGTGGCGGCAGGGCCCGGCCGCTCAGGGCGGTGGCGATGTCGTCCAGCAGGATCCGCCAGGACACCGCGTCGACCGCGAAGTGGTGCACGGTGACCACCAGGGTCCGGCACCGCTCCAGCCAGGAGAACGCGATGACCTCCCCGGACTCGGGGTCGAGCCTCCCGGCGGCCTCGGTGGCAGCCGTCGCCGGGTCGGTGGTGTCCATGGGGACGACGATGATCCGCCCCGCGGGCTCGGTGCGCAGCGCCCACGCCCCGAGCTCGACGCGCAGCCGGATCCGCAGGGCGGGGTGGGCGGCCACGACGGCGTTCGCGGCGCGCCCGATGTCGGCGAGCGCGGTGCCCTCGGACAGGGTGACGGTCCTGGCCTGCACGAATCCGGTGAGGGATCCGCCCAGTTCACGCTGGCGCAGGATGATGGGGGTCGGGCTGAGCGGGCCGTCCGTGCGGGGGGCGGGCGCGGGCGCCGAGGTCGGCTGTGGTGCCTGGGCCGCGAGGTGCTCGGCGAGTGCGCGGGGGGTGCGGAGCAGGAAGACGTCCCGGGGGGCGATCGGCAGGCCGAGTGCCCGGGCCCGGTTGATCACGGTGATGGCGACGATGCTGTCGCCGCCGGCCCGGAAGAAGTCGGTGTCGCCGTCCACGGACGCGCCGGGCAGGGCGTCGGCGTAGATGCCGACGAGCGCGGTGAGCGCCGGGTCACCGTCGGCGTACCGAGGGCCGGGCGCCGGTTCGGGGGTGGTCCGGGCAGCCCGTTCGATGAGGGCCCTGCGGTCCAGTTTGCCGTTGACCGTCAGCGGTAGGGCGTCGACCGTCAGGACTCGGCCCGGCACCATGTGCGCGGGCAGTTTCGCGGACAGCAGCCCGGTGAGGTCGGCGGGCATCCGGCCCACGACGTGCGCGACCAGATGGTCGCCGCTGTCCGCGACGGTCACGGCCACGTCGACGACGCCGTCGAGTTCCCTGACCGCCGATTCCACCTCGCCCAGTTCGATGCGGAATCCCTTGAGCTGGACCTGGTCGTCGGCGCGGCCGGCGAACTCCAGCTCGCCGTCGAGGGTGCGGCGGGCGAGGTCGCCCGTGTGGTACATGCGGGAGCCGTCGCCGGCGAACGGGTCGGCCACGAACCGGCCGGCGGTGAGCGCCGGCCGTCCGAGGTAGCCGAGCGCCACCTGGTCGCCGGCCACATAGATGGCACCCACTGTGCCCGGCGGCACCGGCCGCAGCCGTTCGTCGAGGAGATGGGTGGTCAGTCCGGGGATCGGGCCGCCGATGGGGCTGACGTCGTCGGCCGGACGGAAGTCCGCCTCGGTCAGCACCCGATGGGTGACATGGACGGTGGTCTCGGTGATCCCGTACATGTTGACCAGTTCGGGCGAGGCGGTGCCGTGCCGCTCGACCCAGTCGCCGAGGCGTCCGAGGTCCAGGGCCTCACCGCCGAAGATGATCCTGCACAGGGCAGGCAGCGGTTCACCGGCCTGCCGGTCGGCCTCGATGAACTGGTAGAAGGCGGAGGGGGTCTGGTTGAGCACGGTCACCCCGCGCTCGCGGACCAGCCGGTGGAAGTCGACCGGGGAACGGGTCAGCCCGTACTCCGGCACCAACAGTTCGCCGCCGTGCGCCAGCGCGCCCCACAGCTCCCAGACCGCGAAGTCGAAGGAGTAGGAGTGGAACTGGACCCATACGTCGTGCGGTCCGAACCCCATCTCGGCGCGGGTGTTGGCGAGCAGCGTCACCACACTGGAGTGGGGGACGACGACGCCCTTGGGCCGGCCGGTCGATCCGGACGTGTAGATCACATACGCGGGGTCGTACCAGTCGGCCTCGGCCACGGGGGCGGCGGTCGCGGTCGGGGGCAGCTCGCTCCCCTGTACGACCACCCGGGCGGACACGCCCACGCGGTCCAACAGCCGGGTGAAGCGGTCCTGTTGCTCCGGGTCCACGAGGACGACCTGGGGAGCGGCGTCGGCGAGGATGTACTCCAGGCGTTCGTCCGGGTAGGCCGGGTCCAGCGGCACATAGGCGCCGCCCGCGCTGACGATCCCGAGGAGCGCGACGACCTGCTGAAGAGAGCGCGGCACGGCGACGGCGACCCGCGCGCCGGGCCGCACCCTCGCCGCACGCAGGACGGAGGCCAACTCGTTCTTGGCGACGGCCAGTTCGCCGTAGGTGAGCGAGCTGCCGCTGCCGTCGAGAGCGCACCGGGTGACGGCGGTGGCGGCCGGGGCGCGGTCGGCGGCGGCGTCGAAGAGCGCGCCGAGCGTCGTCGGGACGATCCGCTCGGGGGGCCGGGTGCTCCGGGTCTCGAGGTCGTCGACCAGGTCGTCCGGACGGGTCAGCAGTCCGGTGAAGGCGGCGGTGAACGTGGACAGGATCTTCCGGGCGCTCGCCTCCCGCAGCAGTGCGCCGTCGTAGATCAAGTTGAAGCGCGCGGGACCTTCGGGAGCGCGCTCCACGACGAGGGTCAACGGGTAGTGCGGCGCGCCCTCGTTGACGATTCCGGTGACGGCGAGTTCGTCACCGGGCCGCCGCAGCGCGTCCAGGTCGGTGGCGACGTCGAACACGACCAGGGTGTCGAACAGCGGGCCCTCGCCGGCCAGACGGCCGATCCTCGCCAACGACACATGCTGGTGCGGCAGGACCGCGCTCTGGTGTTCCCGTACCGAGGCGAGCAGGTCGCGGGCGGTCGTGGTGCCGGACCACCGGGCGCGCACCGGGACGGTGTTGATGAACAGCCCCACCATGTCCTCGATGCCGGGCACGTCCGCGTCCCGGCCGGACACGGTGGAGCCGAACACCACGTCCCTGTCGTGCAGGAGGCCGCCCAGGGTCAGCGCCCAGGCGCTGTGCACGGCCACGCTCAGCGGGACGCCTGCCGACCGGGCGGCCGCGTCGATGTCGTGCGCCGCTTCCACGGCGGTGTCCTCGTACCGGTCGGACGGGGTGTGCCCGCGGGCGACCAGTGAGGGGCCCGGCAGATCGGCGAGCTGGGCGCTCCAGACCCGGTCGCTCTCGTCGTCGTCGCGTCCGGCCAGCCAGCTCACATAGTCGCGGAAGCCGCCGAGCGGATACCCGGTCCCGGGTGCGTGGTACTGGGCGAGCAGTGCCCGGAGCATGGGCGGCACCGACCAGCCGTCGGCGATGATGTGATGCACGGTCTGCACCAGGACGTTCCGTCCTGGGCCCCCGCGGACGAGGGTGTACCTCATCAGCGGACCGGCGGCCAGGTCGAAGCCCGCGCGCCGGTCCGCCTCGGCCAGCTCGCGCAGCTCGGAGTCGGTGATGCCGGGCCGGTCGACCGTGGTGAAGGGTGCCTGCGCGCCGCTCTCCAGCACGGACACCACACGGCCGTCGGCGAGAGCCATGAACCGGGCGGCCAGGTTCGGGTACAGCGCGAGCAGCCGGGTGGCCGCATGTGCGAGCCGATCGGCGTCCACATCGCCGTCGAGCGTGAGCAGTTGCTGTTCGACATAGGCGCCGGCCGAGTCGTCGTCGAAGACCGAGTGGAAGTACAGGCCCTCCTGGAGCGGGGTCAGCGGAAGGACGTCCTGGAGTGTGGGGCCGTCCAGGGCGTCGACGTCGGCCTGGGTGAGCGGCACCAGGGGGAAGTCGCTCGGTGTGTGGCCGCCCCGGTCGAGCGCGGCCAGGCCGGTCAGGGCGTCCTGGAAGTGCTCGCAGACGGCGGTGACATCCTGGTCGGTGAGTATCCCTTCGGGCCAGGAGACGGTGGTGACCAGTTCGTACTTCCCGGAGGGGGCGGGTTCGGCGATCGCGTTGAACTCCAGTACCCGCGGCAGGCGCATCCTCGGGTCGCGCCTCTCGCCGAGCTGGCCGGTGGTGCCCGTGTGCTGCCACTCCCCCGAGGTGCCCGCGTCGACGCGGCCCAGGTAGTTGAACAGCACCTGGGGTGCGGGCGCGTCGAACTCGCAGCGGGCGAGGTAGCGCAGGGCGCCGTAGGAGACACCGTTGTCCGGGACCCGGGCCAGGTCTTCCTTGACCGCCTTGAGCGCGGCGGCCAGATACTCTGGCGCGGTGAGGTCGCCCCCGGTTCCGGGGTCCACGGTCACCGGGAAGAGTGTGGTGAACCAGCCGACGGTGCGGGACAGTTCGGGCTCGAAGCCGGCGGTGGGGGCCACGAAATGCGCTTCGCGGCCATGGCCCTCCAGCTCGATGTACGCGAAGGTCTGGTCCTGCCCGAGGTCGCGGCGCCATCCCGCGAGGGCGACGGCGAGCGCGGTGATCAGTACGTCGTTGACGCCCGCGTGGAACTTGGCGGGGATCTCGCCCAGGAGGGCAGCGGTGGTCTCGGGGCCGACCGTGACGGTCCGCAGTCGCTCCCCGGCGACGGTGTCGGCCGCGGACAGCTCGCGCCTGCCGAGCGGCTGGTCCGTTCCGGGCAGGGGACGGCGGTAGGAGGAGCTGTCGGCGTCGAAGGCCGCACGGTCGAGGAGCTGGGTCCAGCGCCTGAAGGACGTGCCCGCCGGGGGAAGTTCGACGGGCTTACCCGAGGTGTACTGCTGCCAGGCGGAGGCCAGGTCGTCCATCAAGATCCGCCAGGACACACCGTCGATCACCACATGGTGGGCGACGAGGACCAGTTGCCGTGCCGCGCGGCGCCACACGGCACGCAGCATGGCTCCGCCGTCGGGGTCCAGGGCGGCGGTGGCGAGGGCGGCACATTCGTCGAGCGGCCGGTCGCTCTCCTGCCAGGCGCGCGGGTCCGGGTGGTCCTCGGGGATGTCGAAGCTCCAGCGTTCGCCTCGCACCAGGTGGGCGCGCAGCATGTCGTGCCGCCGGATCACGGCGGTGAGGATCGTGTCGAGGGCGTCGGCGGTGAGGTCCGCCGGGGTGTTCAGCACCACGGACTGCACAAAGCCGTCGATCGCGTCCGTGGTCTGGCCGAGCCACTGCAGGACGGGCGATCCCACGACGGGGCCGGTCGGGGCGTCCCGGTGGTCCACGACCGATGTGTCCTCGCGAGCGGCGACCGCCGCGAGTTCCCCCACGGTGCTGTGGGTGAAGATCTGCCGTGCCGTGACATAGAGCCCCGCCTCACGCAGGGTGCTCAGCAGCGAGATCGCCAGGATGCTGTCTCCGCCGAGCTGGAAGAAGTCCTGGTCGACACCGACCTCTTCGAGCCGCAGCACCGAGGCGACCGCCGCGCACACGGTGCGCTCCTGCTCGGTCGTGGGAGGGGTGATCCGGCCCGTCGTGATCACGGGTTCGGGGAGCGCGTTCCGGTCGAGCTTGCCGTTCGCGGTGAGGGGGAACTCGCTCGTCACCACGATGTGGGTGGGCACCATGTACTCCACCATGTGCCGTTCGGCCCACGCCTTGACCTCGTCCGCCCGCAGGTCCTCGTGGCCGGCGCTGGGGATGACATAGCCCACCAGGTAGGTGCCGCCCGCCGTGTTCTTCTTGGCGACGACGCAGGTGTACCGCACCGCGGGGTGCTCGGCGAGACCGATCTCGACGTCCTCGATCTCCAGCCGCATGCCGCGGATCTTGATCTGGTTGTCGGCGCGGCCGAGGAAGTCCAGGGAGCCGTCGGCGTTGAACCGCGCGAGGTCACCGGTGCGGTACAGCCGGGACCCGTCGTCGGCGAAGGGGTTCGCGACGAACCGGGAGGCGGTGAGTCCGGGCGCGTTGGCGTAGCCGCGTCCGAGGAGGAGTCCGCCCGCGTACAGTTCGCCGCCGACCCCGACCGGCACCGGGCGCAGTTCGTCGTCCAGCACATACAACTGGGTGTTGGGGTTGGCCTTGCCGATCGATGTGGACATCCGTGCCGCGGCGCCCCGGTAGATGACGTGCGAGATGCCGATCGTCGTCTCGGCCGGGCCGTAGCCGTGGTACATGGGGATGTCGAGCCGGGTGCGGAACCGCTCGTACAGCTCCGGGGTCAGCACCTCGCCGCCGCACCACACATGGCGCAGGCTGCTCAGCCGCCCGGAGTCGCCCGCGATCTCCAGCAGCACGTCCAGCATGGACGACACCAGATAGGTGAAGGTGACGCGCTGCTCGGCGATCACGTCGAGGAGGTGGTGCGGGTCCCGTTCGCCGCCGGGCCGCAGGACCACGAGACGGCCGCCGGACACCAGCGGCAGGAAGATCTCGTTGATGGAGATGTCGAAGGACAGCGGAGCCTTGAACAGCGACGCGTCGTCGTGGCCGAAGCCCAGGATCTCGTCGACCTGCCACAGCAGCCGCTCGCTGATCGCCTCGTGCCGGATCATCGCGCCCTTGGGCCGGCCGGTCGAGCCCGAGGTGAAGATGACATAGGCGAGGGAGTCGCCGCGGACGGCGGCGGCCCGCGTTCCGTCGTGGGGGCAGGGTCCGAGGTCCCAGTCGTCGAGGTCGACGGCGACGGCCTCCGGTTCGGTCGGGGGGTGCGCGCCCGAGTCGTTGAGCTGGACCATGACCCGGGCGTCCTCGATGACGACGGCGCGGCGCTCGGCCGGCCACTGGGGGTCGAGCGGTACGAAGGCGCCGCCCGCGCGGAGCACGGCGAGCAGTCCGATCACCATCTCGGCGGAGCGGCCCAGTGAGATGCCGACGACCTGTTCGGCGGTCAGGCCGCGTTCGATGAGACGGTGGGCCAGTTCGGCCGACCGCTCCTCGGCCTGACGGTAGGTCAGTGACCGGTGCTCGTCGACGACGGCGACGGCCTCCGGCCTGGCCCGCGCCTGTTCGAGGAACATCTCGACGATGGTGGGGCGGGCCCGGTCGGCCCCGGTGTCGTTCCATTCGGCGAGGGTGGCGAGCCTGCCGGCCACGCTGGAGGGGCTGATGGTGCCCAGCGGCCGGTCCGGGAAGTCGGCGAGGTCGTCCAGGGCGAGTTGGGCGTCGGCGGTGACGACGCCGTCCGGCACGGTGATGCTGCCGTCGTCGGGGCCGAGTTCCCAGCCCTCGGGCCCGGCACCGCCGTTGTCGGCCCATCCCAGGACGTCGGCGAACAGGGTGGCGGGGGTGAGATCGATGCCTTCGGGGCTGCGGCCGGTCGCCCAGTACGACAGGCCGATGGCGCACGCCTCGGTGATGGTCCTGTGGGAGTAGTCGCCGGCTCGTCGGCGTACGTCGGCCAGACGCGCGGGAGAAAGCCGTATGAGACGAGCACTCGGTTCCATCATCGAAGACTCAACGTCCTTCCAAGGAAATCGAAAGCAAGCCGATCGAGGTCGGGCTTGCGCTTGCCTAACTGCCTTCTCGCCACGCCTGCCACAGCCGCGCGTACCGGCCGCCCAGCGCCACCAGCTCGTCATGAGTGCCCTGTTCGACGATGCGCCCGGCGTCCAGCACCGCGATCCGGTCCGCCGCCATCGCCTGGGTCAGCCGGTGCGCCACGAACAGCGTGGTCCGGCCGGCGCACGCGGCCAGCACGGCCCGCTCCAGTTCGGCGGCGCCCTCGCTGCCCGCCTCCGCGGTCGACTCGTCGAGCACCACCACCGGCGCCCGGCCCAGCACCAGCCGGGCCAGGGCGATCTGGGCGACCTTGGTGACGTCCAGGCGCTCACCGCCCTCGCCGACCGGGGTGTTCAGCCCCTCGGGCAGCTCCTCGACCCACGCGTGCGCGCCGACGGTCCGCAGTGCGTCCAGCAGCTCGGCGTCGGTCGCCTGCGGCGCCGCCAGCCGCAGATCGTCGGCGAGCGGACCGGAGAACACATATGTCTCCTGCGTCAGGATGCTCACCATGGCCCGAGCACCGGCCCCGTCGAGTCCCGCGAGGTCGGTCGTGCCGACGCGCACCGAACCGGACTGCGGGGTTCCGATGCCCGCGATCAGCGCGGCCAGGGTCGTCTTGCCCGCGCCCGTCGCGCCCACCAGGGCGAGCGAACCACCCGCCGGGATCGTCAGGTCGATGTCCCGCAGGACCGGTTCCTCGCTCCCGGGATAGACGAACGTCAGCCCCTCGACCGTCACCGGCAGCGGCGCGGGACCCGTGGATCCGACGGCCGGGTCGCCCACCAGCCGTTCGTCCGCGGCTTCCCCGAGCACACCGACCAGCCGGGTCAGGCTCGCACCCGATTTCTGTGCCTCGTCGAAGGTGAACATGATCAGGCCGAGCGGGGTGAACAGCCGGTGGAACAGCAGCGGGGCCGCCGACACCTCGCCCAGGCTGGCGGCACCGGCCTCGATGAGGGCGTATCCCACCACGATGATCAGGACAAGACCGATGAACTCGGCGCGGTTCTCCCGGCCGACGAAGCGGCCGAAGAAGCGGAACACCTCGATGCCGAGGTCCCGCACCCGCCGCGACTCCTCGGTGACCTTCTCCCGGAAGACGCCTTCCAGGCGGTAGGCCCGGACCGTGTCGATGCCGTCGAGGCCGCTGATCAACGCCTGCGCGCGGTCGGCCTGGGCCGCCCGCTGTTTCCGGTAGAGCGGGGCGGACCTCGGGAGGTACCAGCGCAGGGCCAGCGCGTACGCGGGAAGGGCGCCCGCGCCTGCCAGTCCCAGCCGCCAGTCCAGTCCGAACATGGCGGCCGTGGCGATGGTGACCAGCACACCGGCCGAGAACACCGTGGGAATGGCCGTACGGATCCCCTTGGAGATGACGGCCACGTCGTCGCCGGCCCTGGAGAGCACGTCCCCGCGGCCGACCTGCTCGATCCGCGCGCTGGGCATCCCCAGCACCGCGCGCACCGCGCCTTCGCGCAGCCGGGCGAGCAGTTCCGCGCCCAGCCGCCCGATCAGATAGGTCGATGCCGCGGTGGCCGCCCCGCCGAGCAGCGCGGCGGCCGCGACGAGTACCCCGATGGTCACGAGGACCGATCGCGACTCGCCCTCGACGACCCCGTCCACCACCTTGCCGAGCAGGAGCACGGGCAGCACCTGGAGGGCGGCGCCCGCCACCGTGGTGAGCACGGTGGCGGTCGACAGCCAGGGCGCCTCCCTGCAGTGCGCCACGACCCACCGGGTGGCTTCGCGTCCGGTCGCCGTGCGCAGGGTCCTACGGGCGACGCGTGTGTCGATCGTGCTCACACCACTCCCCGGACGGGCCGAGGACGGGTCATGGGGATCCGCATCGCTAGCCGGCCGCCGACTTGACGAGTTCGTCGATCGCGTACGGCATGGACAGCAGCGTGCCCTGGGAGATGGCCGCGCCGATCGCCGGGCCCTCACCGTCCAGCAGGTACGACACGTTCCCCTTCTTCACGGCCTCCAGGTTGGCGAACAGCTCGAACTTCTTCAGCGCGTCCATGTCCGCCTTGTCGTTGATGACGAAGATGCGGTCGACGTCGACCAGGTCGACGCGCTCGGGGGAGAGCTTGGTGTAGAAGCTGCCGCCCGCGAACTTGTCGATCGCGGTCTGGTACTTGAAGCCGATGCCGGTCAGCAGTCGTCCGCGCACATCGGTGGAGACGAACGGTGCCACCGAGTTCTCGTACCAGGACAGCGCGACGACGGTCTGGTCCGCGAACTCCGGGTGCGCCTTCTTGGCCGCGTCCAGCTTGCCCTGGATGTCCGTCACCATCTTCGCGCCCTCGTCGGCCTTGCCGAGGGCCTTGGCGATCTGGAGCGCGTTGTCCTGCCAGGGCGCGCTGAACGGCTCCTTCTCCTCCTTGGTGCGGCCCACCGTGGGAGCGATCCTGGAGAGCTTGTCGTAGGCGGCCTGGTCGATCTCGGAGTAGACCGCGATGATCAGGTCCGGTCGCAGTGCGGCGATCTTCTCGTAGTTCGGGCCGGAGTCGCCGTTCTTCATGATGACTTCGGGACGGGTGTCGCCCCACTTGTCCTTCACCCAGGGCCACTGGGTGTTGACGTCGGGGGTGTGGCCCGCCGGGTTCGGGTACTGGTCGACCATGCCGACCGGTTTGACGCCGAACGCCAGGATGGTCTGGTCGTCGGTGTAGCCGACGGAGACGACCCGCTCGGGGGCCTTGTCGATCGTCGTCGATCCGAACGCGTGCTCCACGGTGACCGGGAAGGCTCCGCTCGCGGTGTTCGTGATCGTGTCGCTCGCCTTGTCGTCCGCCGAGTCCGAGCCGGAACCGCATCCCGCGAGGAGGCCGACACCGAGCGTCGCGGCGGACAGTACCGCCACCACTCGCCGCCAGGTCTTCGTACGCGTCGTTCTGAGGAGGAGCATCCGGATTCCCCTTGTTCTTCGTGCTGCCTGTACATCTGCCCTGAGGCAGGCAAACCGTAGCGCACCTTAAGTAAGGTTAGCCTAGCCTAACTTTTACAACTGGGTCGCGACCTGGTCGAGTTGGACATGTGTGCGGCCGATGGGCACGATGAGCGGCCGGTCCCCCACCGGGTCGTCGATGACCCTGGCGTGCAGTCCGAACGCCTCGCGCAGCAGCTCGGCGGTGATCACCTCACTGGGGTGCCCCTGCGCGACGACCGAACCGTCCCTCATGACGATGAGGTTGTCGCTGTACCGTGCGGCCAGGTTGAGGTCGTGCAGCACCATCACGACGGTGCAGCCCGACTCGTGCAGGTCGTTCACCAGGTCGAGCACATCGACCGCGTGCGCGAGATCGAGGTAGGTCGTCGGTTCGTCGAGGAGCAGCAGATCGGTGCCCTGGGCCAACGTCATGGAGATCCAGACGCGTTGGCGCTGCCCCCCGGACAGCGTGTCGACCGCGCGGTCCGCCAGGTCGGACACCCCGGTCAGGGCCAGCGCGCGCTCGACCACGGCGGCGTCGTCCGACGACCATTGCCGCAGCCAGTTCTGATGCGGATGCCGGCCCCGGGCCACCAGGTCGGCGACCGTCAGGCCCTCCGGCGCCACCGGTGCCTGCGGCAGGAGACCGAGCTTCTTCGCCACATCCCTGGTCCTGAGCCTGGCGATGTCGTCGCCGTCCAGCACGACCGTCCCCTTGGCCGGCTTGAGCAACCGCGACAGCGCCCGCAACAGCGTCGACTTACCACAGCCGTTGGGGCCGATGATCGTGGTGATCACCCCCGACGGTATCGCCACGTCGAGATCGTCGATGACGGTCCGAGCGCCGTATCCGACCGAGATGCCCCGCGCCGCCAGCCGCGAGGCGTCACCGGATCCGGAGTCGATCCCGGTGATGGACTGCTTGGCCACTGGGCCTCCTTCTTCAGGCTTGCCGTACTTCTGCACCAGCTATCCGCGGTTCGCCCGGACCAGCAGATAGACGAGGAAGGGGCCGCCGATCGCCGCGGTGACCACGCCGACCGGGAGACTGACGGGCAGTGCCGTACGTGCGATGAGATCGGCACCGATCAGCAGCACCGCGCCCACCAGGCCGGAGGCCGCCATCGGCGGTGTGGGCCGACGCGCCAGACGCATCGCCACCTGAGGCGCCACCAGGGCCACGAAGGGCACCGGGCCCGCCGCGCTCACCGCCGTCCCGGCCAGCAGCACCGCACACAGCAGAAGGACCGCTCGCACCGCCGAGTACCGCACCCCCAGGCCCGCGGCGACATCGTCGCCCAGATGCATCGGCTTGAACTGGAACGCGGCGCCGGTCACGACGACCAGCAGGACGAGCGTGCCCCACAGCGCCACCCCGACCTCGTCCCAGGACCGGCCGTCCAGCGAGCCGATCAGCCATGCCTGGGCCCGGGCCACGTCCCTGATGTCGGCCTTGACCAGCAGCCAGGTCGTGATCGACTCCATCACCGCGCTCACCGAGATGCCGATGAGGATGAGCCGGAAGCCGTCGATCCCGCGCCGCCAGGCCAGGAAGTAGACGAGCAGTCCGGTGCCGAGACCGCCGGCGAGCGCCGCGGCCGACAGGCCGATGGAGCTGACGATCGCCGCGGTGGTCCCTCCGGACACCGTCACCAGGAACACCGCGACGGTGCCGGCACCGCTGGTGATCCCGAGGATGTCCGGGCTGGCCAGCGGATTGCGCGCGATCGACTGGGTGAGGGCGCCGGACACGCCCAGCGCCGTCCCCACGACCAGTCCGGCGAGGGCCCGCGGCATCCGCAGATCCATGATCACGAACTCGTCGACCCGCTCGCCCCGGCCGAGGATCGTGGCGAGCACCCGGGGCAGACCGATCGGGAAGTCCCCGACGGCGATGGACACGCAGAAGACCAGGAAGGCGAGGGCGGCCAGTACGACCGTGACCAGGACCATCCAGGGCCGCCACACGAAGGACAGCTGGCCGAGCCGTACGCCCGGCGCCACCGAGGACTTCATATCTGTCGCGTTCATGTGTTCCTGAGCTTTCCGCGCCACACCAGAACCGCGAAGAACGGGGCGCCGAGAAGGGCGACGAGCACACCCGCGTCCAATTCTCCCGGCCGCACCACCAAGCGGCCCACGATGTCGCAGACCAGCAGGACGACGGCGCCGAGCAGCCCCGCGTACGGGACCAGCCAGCGGTAGTCCGGTCCGGTCAGATACCGGGCCACATGGGCCACCATCAGTCCGAGGAACGCGATGGGGCCGCAGGCGGCGGTCGCCGCGCCCGCGAGCAGGGTGATGGCGGCGATGCCGACCGTCCGGGTCAGCGCGATGTTGACGCCGAGGCCCCGCGCCACGTCGTCGCCGAGATTGAGCAGGTTGAGGGTGGGCAGGGTGGTCAGCGCGAGCACCAGTCCGACCGCGATGAACAGCGTGACCGGCCCAATGACGTCGAATCCGACACCGGCCACGGAGCCCGCGTTCCAGAACCGCAGCGCGTTCAGCGCCGCGTTGTCGGACAGCGAGATCGCCGTGGTCATCGCCGCGAGGAACACCGTGACGCCCTGCCCGGCCAGCGCGAGGGTCAGCGGGTTGCCGGCTCCCCGGCCGATGCTGGCCAGCCCGAACACGACGACGCCGGCGACCGCGGCCCCCAGGAACCCGAACCAGACGTACTGGAAGGGGTGGGAGAACCCGAACACCGCGATCACCGTGACCACGGCGAACGAGGCGCCGGAGTTCACGCCCAGCAGGCCCGTGTCGGCGATCGGGTTGCGTGTGTACCCCTGGATCAGCGCCCCGCCTACCCCGAGGGCGATGCCCGCGGCGATCGCGAGCACCGTCCGGGGCACCCGCACGGTCTGGACGATCAGCCTGATCTCGGTGAGCCGCCGGTCGGCGTCCGGCGCCGCGAACAGCCCGTGCCACACCTCGGCCGGGCTCAGTGCGCGGGCACCGACGGCCAACGACACCACTCCCGCGACCACGAGGATCACCAGCAGCGCGCCCAGACCCACGAGCCGCCGCCTACGGGCCGGGATCGTGCCCATGGGCGCGGAACGCTCCACAGCGGTCGTGACCATGCCGACGAACGTCATCCCTCGGATCCGTCGGAAGTGCGCGACCGGGAGCCGGCCGACTTCCGGCGGAGGCCGGCGAAGCCGGTCGGCACGGAGGGTGTGTCCGTGGGCATGGTCATTCCTTTCACAACGTCGCACCGTGCTGTCGCGCGGATCGCGCCGGGGCGGCGGCGCGGGTGTGGGCCCGGACGGCGGCCGGGTTCAACGGGCGGTGCCGCCGGTTCCGTCGGCGACGGTCCGTGCCTCGTCGGAGGCGGACTTCAGGCCCCGGTCGAGGAGCGAATCGAGGATCTCACCGACCCTGACGGCGGTGTTGGACAGCAGGGGCGACGTGATGCCGTGCGTGTGCTCGGTGCCGCCCTGCAGATAGATGCCGCAGCGCAGATCGGGATCGGTCGCGATGCGGTAGTCGCGCTCGACGCGGACCCGGCCCTCGTCGTCGCGGAGGCAGCGGTCGGCGACCTCGCCGAGCAGACCGATGGGGTCGGCGGGGCTGTAACCGGTGGCGTAGATCACGACATCGGCGTCCAGGAGGGTGTCCTCGCCGGTGACCAGGGAGGTGACGGTGGCCCGGACACCGCCCGGGGTCTCCTTGACGTCGGTGAGCCGGGAGACGTTGAGGAACCGCAGGCGCTCGGTGCCGAGGACCTTCTCCTGGTACATCTGGCGGTACAGGTCGTCGATCAGATCGATGTCCACCACGGAGTAGTTGGTGTTGCCGTGGTAGTCCATGAGCCGGCGCTTGACGTCCTGAGGGGCGCTGAAGAAATCGTCGACCGCGGCGGGGTCGAAGATCCGGTTGGCGAAGCTGCTGTCGTCGGCGGGGCTGTAGCCATAGCGGGAGAAGACCGCGCAGATCTCGGCCTGCGGGAAGCGGCGGTGCAGGAACGCCACATTCTCCGCGGCGCTCTGTCCGGCGCCCACCACGACGAACCGTTCGGGCGCGGTGCCGTCCAGGCCGTCGACCTTCGCGAGCAGATCGGAGTTGTGCCAGACGTGGTCGGTGCGCTCCACACCCTCCGGCATCAGCGGGCGCAGCCCGGTGCCGAGGACAAGGTTGCGCGTCCGGTGGACCGCGAGCCCCTCCGCCGAGCGGACGGTCACATCCAGGTACTCCACGGCGCCGTCACGGACGACAGGCATGACGCCGACGACCTCATGGCCGTAGGAAACCATGCCGTCGACCTGGTCGGCGGCCCATTCGAAGTAGTCGTGGAACTCCACCCGCAGCGGGAAGAGGTTCTTGTGGTTGATGAAGTCGATCAGCCGCCCCCGGCTCTTCAGATAGCACAGGAAGCTGAACTCACTGGCGGGGTTCCGCAGCGTCACCAGGTCCTTGAGGAAGGACACTTGCATCGTCGCGTCATCGATGAGCATGCCGCGATGCCATCCGAAGCACGGCTGCTGCTCGAAGAAGTGAGCGGTGACCGCTTCCTCCGCGCCGACGCGTGCGTTGTGCTCGCTGAGCGCGATCGCCATGGCCACATTGGACGGCCCGAAGCCGATGCCAATGAGGTCGTGGATCAATCGCGTGTCGCCAGGACGAGCCTGTGCCATGTCACTCCCATCGTGCGGGCGGCGCACGTGCGAGACACGCAACCGCTGGTCGAGCATCGGGAAGTACGGACGTGGGGCACGCCAAGGAGGCGCGACCCGAACTTAGGCAAGGCTAAGCTCATCTCGCAAGGGCTGTCCAGTACGGAAGTGCCGGGAATGGATCATCAACTCCACTCCCCCTGGGCCCCGTTGACCACTTAGGTAAGCCTTGCTTTACTGGCCACGCCATTCCCGGAGCTGAGGAGGAACCCCATGCGGGTCGTCATGTTCGGTTACCAGACCTGGGGGCACCGCACCCTCCAAGCCCTCCTGGACTCCGAGCACGACGTGGTCCTGGTCGTGACACACCCCAAGAGCGAGCACGTCTACGAGAAGATCTGGAGCGACTCGGTCGCCGACCTCGCCGAGGACAACGGCGTACCGGTCGTGCTCCGCAACCGGCCGGACGACGACGAGCTGTTCGAGCGCCTCAAGGAGGCCGACCCGGACATCATCGTGGCCAACAACTGGCGTACCTGGATCCCCCCGCGCGTCTTCGGCCTGCCGCGCCACGGCACGCTGAACGTGCACGACTCGCTGCTGCCGAAGTACGCGGGTTTCTCGCCGCTGATCTGGGCACTGATCAACGGGGAGCCCGAAGTGGGCGTCACCGCGCACATGATGGACGAGGAGCTCGACGCGGGCGACATCGTCCGGCAGGAGGCGGTACCGGTCGGCCCGACGGACACGGCCACCGACCTGTTCCACAAGACGGTCGACCTCATCGCCCCGGTCACCATCGGGGCGCTCGACCTCATCGCCGCCGGGCGGACCGACTTCACCCGGCAGGACCGCTCCCGGGCGAGCTTCTTCCACAAACGCTCCATCGACGACAGCCGCATCGACTGGACCTGGCCGGCCCAGGACCTGGAGCGCCTCGTCCGCGCGCAGTCCGAGCCGTACCCCAGCGCCTTCACCCACCACAAGGGCAAGCGGCTCGAGGTGCTCAGCGCCTTCGTCTCCGAGGGGCGGTACGGCGGCACGCCCGGCCGCATCTTCTACCGCGAGGGCGACGGCGTGGTGATCGTCGCGGGAGCCGACGCCCGCACGGGGCGCAACCACGGCCTCGCCATCACACGTGTACGGACCGAGGACGGACGGGAGTTGCCCGCCACCCAGTACTTCACCTCCATGGGCGGCTACCTGACCGCTCACCCCTGACGGCCCTAGCGGGGAGGTCGGCTGGTTGGTTCCGGCGGCGAGTTCGGGAGTCGATATGCCGGTGGTCTCGGCCCGGGGCGGGGCCGACAGTTGTGTTCGTCACGGCCTGGGCGGCGGGCGGCGGGACCGCGCGGCGGGAGGTCACCGCCGACCGCCTCCAGGATGCTGTGGAGTGCGGTGCCTGATCAGCAGGTGATGGTGCCCTTGCGCAAGGCGTGACCGCCGTCGTTGCTGTCGTCGGCCCAGTAGACCGGCTTGGAACCGGCCACACATTCGTCGGCGCCGGCGAGGGAGAAGCCCTCGTTGTTGTAGTTGGGCATGCCGCTGGGACGGTTGTAGACCGCGCTCGTGGTGAAGGCGCCGGTGGTGTCGATCTTCAGGGTGCGGTGCTGGCCGTTGCAGGTGTCGTCGCAGACCGCCCACAGTCGGGTGGCCTGCGGTTCCCACTGCAGTTCCATCACGCCGGACATGCCGCTGCTGAAGGAGGCGACGCGGGTGTACGAACCGGAGTCGGTGAGGACGTATCCGTAGATCATGCCGGTGCCCTCGACGGCGACGAAGAACACGCCACCGCTGTGGGCGCTGTAGCGGGCCGGGGCGTAGGCCGCACCGGTGGAGGCGTCCTTGAGGCCGGCGCCGGTGAGGTAGGCGTCGGGGATCCAGGTGATCCCTTCGAATCCAAGATTGGGGTCGGTCTTGGGCAGGTCGGAAGTGAGGTTCCATTCCGTGGTGGCGGTCAGCGACGAACCGCCGGCAGCGACGTCGTACTTCAGCACCGACAGACGGCTGGTGCCCGAGGCATCGCCGTTGCGCTCACTGGCGATGAACACCCCGCCGGCCGAGCCGGAGCCGGTGAGGGTGACGCCCTCACTGTCGGGGCTGCCGGAGCCGCCGGGGAAGCGCAGGGTCCTGCCGGAGGACCAGTTGCCGGTCGTATCCGGCTTCCAGCCGCCGGAGCCGTCACGCACCAGGCGCCACAGCTTGCCGCTGTTCTGCGCGCCCCACAGCACGTTGCCCTCCTGGTAGAGGCCGCTGAGGTCCTGACCGAACACATTGGCGGCATCCGCGGTCGACACACTGCCGCTGCCGGGCCACGCCACCGGGGTCGTCGGACCACCGCCGGTGGTGCCGCAGGCGTTGGGGCCGCCGAGGGTGACGGCCGTCGCCTGCTTGAACTCGCCGGTGCCGTCGGGACAGCGCGACCAGGACGGATCGGAGTGCTTGCTCCAGGAGAAGCTGTCCACCAGGGTCTTGCCGTCCGCGAGGTAGAGACGGGCCTTGTCGTCGGAGCCCAGGCCGAACTCGTTGTGGATGTCGAACGCCCGGTACCCGCCCGGACTCAGCGTGGTCCCGGAAGCGATCTTGTACTTGTGGTCGTTGTCGTCGTCCTTGAGGATCCAGCCCGAGACGTCGATCGTGGCGGTGCCCTTGTTGAAGAGCTCGATCGAGTCATTGACCTCGTCGCTGGTCACCACCTCGTTGATGCGGATGTCGTCGGCCGCAGCCGCGTGCGCTGAGGGCACACCGGTCAGGGCGCCCGCGACCAGCAGCGGTCCGGCCACGAGCAAGCGGGTGAGAACACGACGCCGACGGCGAGCGATCGATGCGGTCACAGAGATCCGTCCTGACTTTGTCATGGGCAGGGCGACCTGACGGTCCCGGCCCCGCCCGAACAGGACTCCATCATTGAGGGGGACGGCCTACGAACGGCGGACGAAATTCTGTGCCGCTCGACGTGGGTGGGTGATGTGCTCGGGGCAACGGCTCCGCCCCTACGAACGGAATACCGCTCGCCTCCTGGCCTTCACCAGCATGTCCGCCCCAACTGGTCCCCGCATCCGAGATACCCTGCGCGTCGACCGCGACCGGCACCTTCTGCCCAACCCCTGGCTGTGTCCGGGGAGTTGACACGTGACGCAGGCGTCACATTGACATGCGCAGAAAGTTCCTTCATATTTCTGGCATGTCGTCCCTTCACGCCTCCCCGCGCGCCGCCATCGAGCTGGCGCTCATCGGCGTGACCGCGCTCTGCGTGGCCGACGTTCACTGTCGCTGACACCCGCCCACGGGCGGTCGCGTCGCGATCTCTCTTCTCCCGCGTGACTTCGGTCAGGCTCTTTCGACGACCCGACGACCCGACGCCCGGGCGGACGTCTGTCTCTTTTCGTCTCGCTCCTCGTCAATCCGTCTCGTCAACCGAGACTCCCCTTTCCGAGAGGTCGTCATTCCGATGCGTCAACCGTCCGTAAACAGCGCCCGCGCGGCGTACGTTTCGCTGACCCTGGTCGTGGCAGCGGGCGCAGCCGCCTGCGGGCCGAAGGACAACGATGCCAACGGCTCCGGTGGCGACTCCACGCCGCACAAGGGCGGCACACTCACCGTCCTGAACTCTGCTCCGCAGTCGAACTTCGACCCGGCTCGTCTGTACACCTCCGGCGGCGGCAATGTGCCCTCGCTGGTGTTCCGCACGCTCACCACCCGCAACCGCGAGAACGGCGCTGCCGGTACGAAGGTCGTCCCCGACCTGGCCACCGACACCGGGCGTCCCGACAAGAACGCGACCGTCTGGACGTACACCTTGAAGACTGGCCTGAAGTACGAGGACGGCACCCCGATCACGTCCGCCGACATCAAGTACGGCATCGAGCGGTCCTTCGCCCCCGAACTCTCCGGCGGTGCGCCCTACTTGCGGGACTGGCTGGTCGGCGCGGCGGACTACCAGGGGCCGTACAAGGACAAGAAGGGGCTCTCGGCGATCGAGACGCCGGACGACCGCACCATCGTCTTCCATCTCGACAAGCCCGAGGGCGAGTTCCCGTATCTGGCCACGCAGACGCAGTTCGCGCCGGTCCCGAAGGACAAGGACACCGGTACCAGGTACGAGCAGCACCCGATCTCGTCCGGCCCCTACAAGGTCGTGAAGAACGAGAACGACGGTGAGCACCTCGTCCTGGAGCGCAACACGCACTGGTCCGCCGCGACGGACGCCGAGCGCAAGGCCTATCCCGACACCATCGACGTCAAGTCCGGGCTGGACTCGTCGGTGATCAACCAGCGGCTGTCGGCGTCCCAGGGCACGGACGCGGCCGCGGTCACCACGGACACCAACCTCGGCCCGGCCGAACTCGCCAAGGTGACGGGCGACAAGGAACTCGCCTCGCGCGTCGGCACCGGGCACTTCGGCTACACGAACTACGTCGCCTTCAACCCGAAGGTGAAGCCGTTCGACAACCCCAAGGTGCGGCAGGCGATCTCGTACGCCGTCGACCGGTCGTCCGTGATCAACGCGGCGGGCGGCAGTGCGCTCGCCGAGGCCGCCACCACCTTCCTGCCGAACCAGAAGTCCTTCGGCTTCACGGGGTACGACCTCTTTCCGGCCGGAGCCACCGGCAATGCGGCCAAGGCCAAGGAGCTGTTGAAGGAGGCGGGTTACCCGAACGGGCTCACCGTCACACTGACCCACAACAACGCCCAGAACTTCAGGACCAGCCCGGAGATCGCGACCGCGGTCCAGGACGCCCTCAAAAAGGCCGGCATCACGGTCAAGCTCCAGGGGCTTGAGGACAACAACTACTCCGACACGGTCTACAACGTGAAGACCGAGCCCGGCTTCTTCCTCTCCGCATGGGGTGCCGACTGGCCCTCCGGCGGTCCCTTCCTCGCCCCGATCTTCGACGGCCGGCAGATCGTCAAGGACGGTGCGAACTTCAACACGGCCCAGCTCGACGCCACATCGGTCAACGAGGAGATCGACGCGATCAACAAGTTGACCGATCTTGACGCCGCTGCCGGGCGATGGGGTGCGCTGGACGAGAAGATCGGCGCGCAGGCCCTGACCGTGCCGCTGTTCCACCCCGTCTACAAGCGACTGGTCGGCAAGGGCATCAGGAACGTCGTGATCAGCGACTGGACCGGTGTCCTGGACATCTCCCAGGTCGCGGTGAAGTAGCGCCGTGAGCAAGGCACTTGTCGCCACCCAGGCCTCCGAGGCGCCCGCCTCGGGGGCTTCGGGGGCCCGTCAGTTCTGGCGGCGGCTGCGTGCGCAGCGGGCCGCCATGGTCGCGGCGGGGACCGTCGCACTGCTGGTCCTGGTCGCGCTCGCGGCGCCGCTGCTCACCGCGCTGGAGGGCCAGGACCCGACCACCTACCACTCCGCCCTGGTGGACTCGGCGCGCGGTGGCGTGCCGATCGGCTCCCTCAGCGGTATCAGCTCCGACCACTGGCTCGGCGTCGAACCCCAGACCGGACGGGACCTGTTCGCGCGGCTCGTCCACGGTGCCCGGGTCTCCCTGGGCGTCGCGCTGGCGGCGACCACCGTGCAGGTCGTCCTCGGTGTCGTCGTGGGCGTCACGGCCGCGCTCGGCAACCGCTGGGTCGATCAACTGCTGAGCAGGGCCACCGACATCATCGTGGCCATGCCGTTGATCATCATGGCTCTGGCGCTGCTGGCCGTCGTGCCCAGCGGTTTCCCCAGGCCGGTCCTGGTGTCCCTGATCATCGGCTTCGTCGCCTGGGGCACCATCGGCAAGATCGCGCGCGCGGCAACGCTCTCCCTCAAGAACCTCGACCATGTGGCCGCCGCGCGGCTCAGTGGCTGGAGCACCTGGCGGATCGCCCGCCGGGAGCTGTTGCCCGGCCTCGCCGCGCCGGTCATCACCTATGCCGCGCTCATGGTGCCGAGCAATATCGCCATCGAGGCCTCGCTGTCCTTTCTCGGCGTCGGGGTGAAGCCGCCGACGCCGTCCTGGGGACAGATGCTCACCTCCGCCAACGTCTGGTATCAGGCGGCCCCGCAGTATCTGCTGCTGCCGGCTGGCGCCCTGTTCGTGACCGTGCTCGCGCTCACGGTGCTCAGCGACGGTGTCCGCACGGCCCTCGACCCGCGCGCGGCCTCCCGGCTGCGTGTCGGCACGGGCCGCAGGCAGGAGGCGCAGGCGAACGCCGTGGCGGAGACGGCGAAGACGAACGCCGTGCAGGAGGCCGGGTCATGAGCGGCTTCGCCGGATTCGCGCTGCGTCGCACGGTCGGCGCGGTGATCACCCTGCTGGCCATCTCGGTGATCGTCTACATCGTCTTCTATGTCACTCCCGGGAACGTCGCCCACATCACCTGCGGCCCGCGCTGCTCGCCGGAACAGGTGCACCAGGTCGCCCGGCAGCTCAGGCTCGACGACCCGCTGTACGTGCGGTACTGGCACTTCCTGGAAGGTATCTTCGTCGGCCAGGACTACTCGACCGGCACGTCCGTCGGGCACTGCTCGGCGCCGTGCCTGGGACTCTCGTACCAGACCGACCAGCAGGTCACCCAGATCATCCTGGCCAAGCTGCCCGTCAGCCTGTCACTGGTGATCGGCGCGATGGTGCTCTGGCTGCTGCTGGGCGTCGGCACCGGCGTTCTCTCCGCCTGGCGGCGCGGCCGGTTCACCGAGCGCGCCCTGACCGGACTCACCCTGGCGGGCATCTCCACACCGGTCTTCGTCATCGGACTCGTACTGATGATCGTGGTCTGCGGGCAGCTGGAACTGCTGCCGTTCCCCGAGTACGTCCCCTTCACCGACGATCCCGAGCAATGGGCGTGGAACCTCGTACTGCCGTGGCTCACCCTCGCACTCGCCGAGGCGGCCTACTTCGCCCGGCTGACCCGGGCGTCGATGCTGGAGACGCTCGCCGAGGACCATGTCCGCACCTTCCGGGCCTACGGCGTCGGCGAGCGCTCGATCGTCGGCCGGCACGCGCTGCGCGGCGCGCTGGCGCCCGTCATCGCCCTGAACGCCAACGACCTCGGCAGTTCCGTGGGGGGAGCCGTGCTCATCGAGACCCTCTTCGGTCTCCCCGGCATCGGCCAGGAGCTGGTCCACGCCGTCACCGTGGTCGACCTGCCCGTCGTCGTCGGCATGGTCCTGGTCATCGGCTTCTTCGTGGTCCTCGCCAACGCCGCTGCGGATGTGCTGTACGCGCTGGCCGACCGAAGGGTGGTACTGACATGAGCCTGGTCCAAGTCACTGACTTGACCGTCGAGTTCGGCGATCTGCGGGCCGTCGACGGGCTCACCTTCGAGCTGGAGCGGGGCGCCGCCCTCGCGCTGGTCGGCGAGTCCGGCTCCGGAAAGTCCACGGTCGCCTCGGCCTTGCTCGGGCTGCACCGGGGCACGGGCGCGGGGGTCGGCGGCTCGATCGAGGTCGCCGGCACCGACGTCCAGCGGGCCTCCGACGAGGAACTGCGCAGGCTGCGTGGTGCGAAGGCGGCGATGGTCTTTCAGGACCCGCTGTCCTCGCTCGACCCGTACTACGCGATCGGCGACCAGATCGCCGAGGTCCATCGCGTACACACGGGCGGGTCACGACGGGCCGCACGCGCGCGTGCCGTGGAAGTCCTGGACCGGGTGGGCATCCCGGACGCCGCGCGCCGGTCCCGGTACCGGCCGCACGAATTCAGCGGCGGCATGCGCCAGCGCGCCCTGATCGCCATGGCCCTCGCCTGCGAGCCCCAGCTGCTGATCGCCGACGAACCCACCACCGCGCTCGATGTCACCGTCCAGGCCCAGATCCTCGACCTGCTGCACACGCTGCGCGAGGAGACAGGCATGGGCCTGCTGCTCGTCACGCACGACGTGGGGGTCGCCGCCGAGAGCGTCGACGAGGTGCTCGTCATGCGGCACGGGCGCATGGTCGAACAAGGTCCGGTCACCACCGTGCTCGGCACGCCCGCTCAGCCGTACACCCGCGAACTGCTCTCCGCCGTCCCGCGAATCGGTGCGGTGCGCACGCCCTCCGGGGCCACCGATGAGGTCGTCCTGGAGGCGGCCGGCCTGCGGCGTGCATTCGGGCGCGGCAAGCGGGCGTTCACCGCCGTGGACGACGTGTCGCTGACCGTCCGCCGGGGGGAGACCCTGGGCGTCGTCGGGGAGAGCGGCAGCGGCAAGACCACGCTCGGCCGGATGCTGGTCGGGCTGCTGGAGCCGACGGCGGGGGAGGTCCGTTACTGCGGGCACCCGCGCATCGGCGTTGATCCGGCCGTCCAGATGGTCTTTCAGGACCCCGTCTCCTCTCTCAACCCCCGCCGCAGTGTGGGCGAGTCCATCGCCGACCCGCTGCGCGCACGTGGCGAGAGGGACGAACGGCGCATCCGGGGGCGCGTGACCGAACTGATGGAGCGGGTGGGGCTCGACGGGGCGCACTACCACCGCTACCCGCACGAGTTCAGCGGCGGTCAGCGCCAGCGCGTGGGCATCGCACGGGCACTCGCGGCCGACCCGCGCGTCATCGTCTGCGACGAGCCGGTGTCCGCGCTGGACGTCACCACCCAGGCGCAGGTCGTCGCCCTGCTCGGCGAACTCCAGCGCGAACTCGGGCTGGCACTCGTCTTCGTAGCCCACGACCTCGCCGTCGTGCGCCAGGTGAGCGACCGGATCGCGGTGATGCGTGGCGGCCGGATCGTCGAGACGGGGCCTGCCGACGAGGTCTACGACCGCCCCGGTGACCCGTACACCAGGCAGCTCCTTGCCGCCGTACCCACACTCGACCCGGAGGCCGCGGCCCGGCGGCGGACGGATCGACGGAAACTGGCGTTGACGTGACGTCCCTGCCGATCCGGGCGTGCCGCCCCTCCCCCGGCTGATCGCTCAGCGCGACGTACACGGGAATGCCACGGCCGGCCGTTCACCCGTCCCGGTGGCGCGATGGACAAGCGTCCACCGCGCCACCGCGTCGCTCGTCGCCTTGGTACTGCCCGCTGCGCGGACGTGGCAGCAGATGAAATCGGTTGCGGCGGGAACCCTGAGTCCGCTGAAGATACGTCCATGGACGATGCAGAAGATGATGTGAGTCAGGCGATCGCGGGCGAGCTGCAGCTCATGGATCCTCGTGTCCGCGCCTCTCAGGAACTCGCCGCGCAGCTTCTCGACCCAGAGTTCGTGGAGGTCGGCGGGTCGGGGCGGCGATGGACTTATGAGGACATGCTCGCCGAACTGCCTCACCTTCTGGGCAGTTCGGCGGATGGTCTTCGATATGAACCTTCGGAGATCTCGGGAGTGCTGCTCGCTCCGGGCCTGGTACATCTGACCTTCGAGACCCTGCTCGGCGAACACAGGACCAGGCACAGTTCGATCTGGCGCAAGGGAGACCACGCCGCAGGCTGGCGGATGTACTACCACCAAGCCACGCGCGTGCCGCCCGAAGTGGATTAGGACTACCGGCACCAGTTGCTGCTGCGCTGCAACCGCGCCACCGGTGAACTCGCCTACTACCGCTGCTGATCCGCCCGGCTCGGTGTCCCTGGCCACACTGGTGCGGGTCGCCGGGTCGAGGTGGCGGGTAGAGGAGAGCTACCCATCCGAAAAGGGTTTGAGCGAGGCGGCGCCCCGCTGCTACTTTCGCGGTGGACCGTGAAGTCGTCGTTTTGGAGGTGAGCCCCGTGAACGCAGTTACCCGTGGGTGCTCCCTCAACCCGTCACGGTCCGGCGGCTGACGTTCGGTGTCGCCAGGAGCGCCTGAGATCGAGGCACTCCTGGAGGGAGACTCCGATGAACACAAAGCCTTTCGTATCTGGCCTGAGCGAGAACGCGGTGATGATCACGCGCGTCGCGGACAGGCAATGGCATGCACTGGATGACGACCTGGTGGTCGGCCGCGGGTACGCGCAGCACCGGCCCGACGGACGGCTGTTCGTCAGCATCGACGCCTGGCACGACGCCGCCTTCGACCGGCTCGCCGCGGCGATGCCGGCGGAACTGCCGGCGCCGCTGTACACGGTGGTCGACGAAGCCGACGTCGAGCTGACAGCTCGCTGGCGGCGAGCCGGTTTCACGATCCGGCGCCGTGAGTGGGAGTACGTCGTGCCGACCGACCCGCGAGTCACAGGGCTCGAAGACGTCCTGCCGCCTTCGGGCGTGACGATCGTGCCCGCCGGTCAGGCGGACGAGCGTCTACTGCGGGCGGTGGACCGCGCGATCCGTGACGAGGTCGAGGCGACCGTCGGATGGCAGTCGATGCCCGCGGAGGTAGTTCCCCGACCCGAAGGCGACACCGTCGTCGACCCGTCGAAGTACGCGGTGGCCGCGGCGCCGGATCACTACCTGGGTCTGATCCGAGTGGTGCCGATGTACCGGCCGCGCATCGGGCTCGTCGCGGTCCGGGCCGGCGAGCAGCGTCGCGGCATCGCGCGGGCGCTGCTGGCCCATGCATTGGGGGCACTGCACCGCTCCGGGTTCGCCACGGCCTGGACCGAAGTCCACGAGTCCAACCGAGCGGCCTCGGGACTGTTCGAGAGCATCGGCGCCCGGCCGCTGAGCAGCAACCTGGAGCTGGTGCGATGACCAAGAACAAGAATGTCATCGAAGTCGAGGGCAAGGTCGTCGAGTGCCTGCGCAGCGCCATGTTCACCGTGGAACTCGAGAACGGCCACCAGGTACTCGCGCATATCAGTGGGAAGATCCGCAAGAACTACATCAAGATCATGCTGGAAGACCGGGTGCTGGTGGAGCTCCCGCCGTACGACCTGACGCGCGGCCGGATCGTGTTCCGGTACCGGAACTAGCGGCGGTCGGCACCTTCCGCAGTAGCTGACCCTGGACCCCGGTCACGGCGCCTTCGTGACCGGGGCCCCGATGATCACGTCGCCCGTCGTCCCGACGCCCTGGCCGGCCAACGCCGGGAGTGCGCCGGGTCCACAGCAACGTCAGTGATCCGGCGCGGGCGGCCTCGCCGCAGGAACCTGCTCTGTCAGGGCCTTTCGGGCTTGCGGGCCAGGAGGCAGGCGTGCGGTCTCTTCACCCGTCCGCTTGGCTCCTGCTCCAATCGCGCAGTGACGACGAGTCCAGCCTGGCCCAGCAGGCCGACCAAGCGGTCCAGGGGCAGGAGGTGTGACCCGTAGGACACCGGACGGCCATAGCCGTGGGTCGGCTGCAGCCATTCATCGCCGACGTAGTCTCCCCAGAGCAGGAAGCCGCCGGGCGCGAGCGTGCGGTGGAATTCAGCGAACACCGCGGGCAGCCACTGCGGGGGCGTGTGGTGGGTGGAATACCAGGCCAGGATGCCGCCGAGTTCATCGTCCTCCATCTCAAGGGCGGTCATCGAGCCCTCGGTGAACCGCAGGTCCGGGTAGGCGTTGCGGGCCAGCTCGATCATCTTCGGTGACAGATCGACGCCGAAGGCGGACACCCCCAGCTCGGCGAGGTGCGCTGTGATGCGGCCGGGCCCGCACCCCAGGTCCGCGACGGGTCCCAGACCTGCTGTCCGCACGAGTTCAGCAAACCCCGCCAGCATCGCGCGGGACAGCGGGTCCATCTCCGCTGGAGGCGGGACGCGTTCGACGTAGTCGGCGGCGACTGTGTCGTACGACTCCCGGACAGCGGTCAGAAAGGAGGGCTCGGCCATGCGGGCGACCCTAGACCAGGGAACTGACAGACAGTGGCGCGGCCACCGCGTCTGGGCCTGATGTCCGCGAGCGGTGCCCTGGCCTTCTGAGGCTCGCCCGATCGGAACAGAACACCGCGTCAATGGCCGCAGGGTCTACCGCCACGGCCAAGTCCGCACCCCGCCCCCGGCCGTCCGGCCGTCGGCGGTTGAACCGCCTGATAGCGGCCGGACAGGCCGGATCAATCACTGTTCGATCCCTGAGCGCGGGTTCGCTCCGCCTTGGCTGACGGCCTACTGTCAGGCCGTCACAGGATCTGGATGGCGCGGACCTTCGGCGGGCGGTTCGGGAAGGTGATGTCGTGCCAGCGCTCGATCTTCACGGAATCGCCGTTGGCGTCGTAGTAGATCAGGTCGTTGTTACCTGTGGAGATCCGGTCGACCCACCACCCGCCGAAGTCGGTCTTCCCGGCGTTCGCGTAGCAGTCGACACTCTGGCGGCCGTTGAGGTGCGACCAGATCTTCAGGTAGTTCTCGCCGCCTACGCATTGAATGTGGTCGATAGCGAAGGCGGTACCGCTCGGTACAGCGACGGTGAACGCAGCCGCTGCGGAAAGTGCCATGGCCAGGGAACCGACAGTTCTCTTGCCCTTCGAAATCACAGGTTCTCCTTTACACGAAGCCCAGCGCACGGCCTGGCTGTGTGGGTGATATCGCGCCACGACTGGACAGGGCGCTTCGTTGGTGCCGGGAATCGGCCCGGGGCCGATCTTGTTGCCAGGCCCTCGGCAGGCGCAGTAGGCAGAACCATGTCGCCGGTTTTCAACCCGATCGGACGCAGACGAACCCTTTTCCTAGAGGACGGCCTGCTCAGAGTTCGCGAAATGGCACTCAAACGGTGTCTCACGCGGCACTTGGCATTGGGGCATCATGAGCGGCCGTTCCGAGGCTCAGGGCATCCCACTGGCTGTCGGCGACCGTGTGGCAGGTCGCAAGCCGCCGGTAGGATCAGTGCTCTCATGGGGAGTGCGATGCGAACATCAGGGTGGGGCGGCGAGGGGCAGAAGTACGCGCTGACCTCGAGCGATGACGACGCTGACTTCTGGGGCTTTGCTCGCGAGGCCGATGGGTTGTTCACGCCGCTGCCGGATGAAGAGGGAGCACGCCGGGTGCATCTCGCGGGCTGTCTCCCGCAAGGTGGCCTAGTCAAAAGCGCTGAACGCATCGGTAGCCGTCGCGCCCGGCGGGCAACGCCTGGTTCGCGATTCTGGATGCCGACGGTGACACCATGGGGTCCTACTTTGTCAACGATGTCACCGTCGTCGGTGTCGAGCCTTCCGCCCGTGGCGCCGGCCTCGTCGACCTCACGGTGACGCTGTGGTGCGAGAACGCCCTGCCCGGAGCGGAACGAGTGTGGGATCTGGTCCGCACGGGTCGCCTGGACCACACCGGCATCTGGCATGAACTTGCGCCCGAGGACAGAGACGCGTGGCTGTCGGTGGCGCTGTGGTCCCGGGAGTACCAACGCCAGGGAAAGCCCGATGCTCCCGCAGGTCAGGTGTTCACCTTGGACGGCCGGCACATCGTTGACAGGACCAGCTTCTACTGCGCGATCGGTGAGGCCATCAACGGGCCCGGCGGATACTTCGGCTGGAACCTTGACGCTCTGAGGGACTGCCTGAGGGGCGGCTGGGGCGCCACTGCTCCGTTCTCCTTGCGCTGGGATTCCTCGGCCGAGACCAGAACACGGTTGGCAGAGCGCGTGCCCATCGGCGATCGCGACGTTTCGCTGTTCGACCTGCTCCTGGAGATCTTCGAAGAACGGGGCGTAAGCGTCATCCTTCATTGACTGCCGGTCGCTTCCAAGCAACGGTCGGCCCGGGGAAGGCCATTCGACCTTGGGTGCGATGATCCGGTTGAGACGGGTGAACTGTGCAGCCGTGTAGGAGCGGTAACCGGTGGCGGGGTCGACATGGTCCGGGCGCAGCAGGCCGGTTGCGTCGTAGTGACGCCCTCAAACCATCAGGCTGTCATTGAGTGGAGTTGGCCGAACTCGCCGGCGAGCATGCCCATCATGACGACATCGCGGTGGCGACCGGCGAGGAACGCATGCTCGCGAAGGCGGCCCTCCTCGATGAACCCGAGGCGACGATGAAGAGCCAGCGATGCCTCGTTGTGTGCGAAGATCCGCACTTGGCATTTGTGGTAACGCTGCTCGGCGAACATGAAGCGCAACAGCAGCACCGCGGCCTCCGCCGCGTGGCCCTTGCGGCGATGTTCGGCACCGATCGTGACGCCGTACTCGAACCAGCCCATACGCGCGTCGGCATGGTGCGAGCCGACGGCACCGACTATTTCCCCGGTGTCAAGGGATTCGACTGCGAGCTGGAAACGGCCGCTGTCAGGCTTGGCGGCCGCCTGCTCCTTCGCCCAGACCCGGTAACTCTCGGCGGAGCGGGGCGGGTGCAACAGGTCGCCCAGCCGCTCCTCGTCCTGGGCGAAACGCATCAACGCAGGCGCGTCGTCGGGCTCAATACCGCGCAGACGGATGCGTTTACCCACCCAAAACGATGTCATCCCGTATTCGATCATTTCCGGCTCCTCAAGTCCAGACCGTCGAGACGTCTCACGCCGTGACCGGCAGTTCCTTGCATGTCTTTCAACAGAACACCGCTGCCCGCGCGTTCTACGAGCGCCACGGTTTCACCGTTCTCGACGCCAGCGAAGGTGATCGCAACATGGAGAACCTGCCCGACATGACACTTCGCTGGACACCGATCGGCACGCGGTAAGCCGTGCCACCCTGACGAGTCGAGGGCCTACGCCGCGTTGGCCGGGTAGCGTCCGCCCAGAGCCAGCAAGGTGCCGCCCGTCAGCCGGCGATCCCTTCGATGACCAGTCGGAGAAGTCTCTCGGGCCTCTCCTGGTCGCCGCTCTCGCTCGCCGTCGCCAAGGCGCCCACCAGGGCGAGCAGATCGGAGATCCGCAGGTCCCCGCGTACCTCTTCGCTCCGGACAGCCGCTTCCAGCAGTGCGCTACCGGCCTCGGTGACCGCCGCCTGGCATACGGCGACCAGGGTGTCGTCCTCCTGCGTGCCGGTGTTCAGCGCGGCGCCCAGTCCTCGGTGGGCACTGACGTGGTCGATGTAGGCCCGGATCCAGTCGATCAGTGCGTCGCGTGGATTCGGCTCAGCGCGCAGTCGCTCGGCCAGCTCGCACAACGTCTCCACCTCGCCGACGCATACCGCCACCAGAAGGTCGCGCCGGGTCGGAAAGTGCCTGTAGAGCGTCGCGTTGCCGACGCCGGCCCGTCGCGCGATCACGTCCAGGGGGGCGTCGGGGCCTTCCGCGGTGAAAACCTCCTCCGCGGCGGCGACCAGCGCCTCGTAATTGCGCCGGGCGTCGGCACGTACCGGCGGGCGGGCGAGTTGCCTCGGGGTGATCACGGACAGTCCTCGTTTGACGAAGTGGGGAGTTCCCCGTTAGCTTACCAGGAGAGAACCGGGGAACTCCCCGGATTGATTCACCAGGAGGCGCGACCACCGTGATGAAGTTGCTCAGCTACCTGAAGAAGCGGGACGGCATCACCAGCGAGGCGTTCAAGGAGTACTACGAGACCAACCACATCCCGCTCATCCTGAGCCTCGCTCCGTCACCCATCGTGTACAAGCGGCACTACCTGATACGCGGCGACGCGTTCAACATCCAGGAGGACGAGATCGACTTCGACGTGGTGACCGAGATGGGCTGGGAGGACCGCGACGCCTTCCAGGCGTGGATGACGGCCGTCATGTCCGACGAGCGGGTGAGCATCGATGAGGCGCAGTTCCTCGACCGGACCCGGACCCGTGCGGTCCTGATCGACGACCGGGTGACGGCGGGCTGAACCCGTAGGTCCCGGCAGTCCCTCTCAAGGTGACTGCCGGGGCTTTCCGTCCAGCAGCCGAAGGGTCTCGCCCGCTTCCGCCGGCGGCGTCAGCTCTCCGCCCCTGTCCGCTCCGGAGCCGGTCCGCCGGGGGCGTTGCGGTACTCGGTGTAGGTGTACGGGTTGTCGAGGACCTTCGACTCGGGGATGTCCGGCTGCATGCCGGCGATCCACTCCTGCTCGCCCAGCGCGCTGCGAAGGTGTTCCACCGTGCCCTCGACCGTCTGACGCGCCCGGGACAGGTCGATGCCGACCAGGCGGCCGCCGTACTTCACGACCCGGCCGTCGACCAGCACGGTGTGGACATCACCGCGCTGAGCCTGGAACACGACATGGCCGTAGGGGTTGACGATCGGAAACATGGCGGGAGACTCGTCGTTCTTGATCAGTACGATGTCCGCGCGCTTCCCCGGCTCGAGGCTGCCGACGACGCCGTCGAGCCCCAGTGCCCGGGCACCGCCGCGGGTGGCGTACTCCACGACGTGCTCGGCGCGCAGCCCGATATGGGTGACGGTGTCGCCCCGTGCGTGCGCCTCCAGATGCTCCCGGGTGCGGTCGGAGGACAGGGTCGCGCGCATCGCGGCGAACGGGTCGGCGCTCCACCACACGCTGGTGTCGACCGAGAGCGAGATCGGGATGCCGTGTCGCCGCAGCGCCCAACTCGAGGGGTAGCCCTGACCGCAGGAGGCCTCGCTCTCGGCCGACACCGAGGCGTGGCCGCCCGTGGCCGCGATCCGCTGATAGGAGTCGTCGGAGAGGGTCGCGGCGTGGACATAGACGGTCTCCTCGGTCATGAACCCGTGTTCGTGCATGAGGCGGATGCCGTTGTCGTTGGTCGCGCCCCACACTCCGGCGTGGGTGGTGACCGGTGCGCCGAGCTCACGGGCGGCCTCGAATGCCGTCTTCTCGGGGAACTCCGGGTCTCCGGTGACGTCGAAGGCGAGCTGAAGACCGAGCATGTCGGTGCGCGGCATGCGGCGCTCGACGAAGCTGAGGAAATCGGCCGAGGTGCTCCACTCCCAGGGTGCGCTGTGGATGTTGCCGTAGCCGAACACAAATCGGCCGGGCACCTCCTCGAGGGCATCCACCGCGGCATCGGCGTGGTCGATCGTGGACAGACCGTGCGACCAGTCGACGCTGGTGGTCACGCCGGAGTCGAGCGCTTCGATCGCCGAGAGCAGATTGCCGGCGTAGCAGTCCTCGGGGCGGAACTTCTTGCCGTGTTCGAGATAGTTCCATACGAAATACTGAGTGAGTGTCCAGTCCGCGCCGTACCCGCGCAGGGCGGTCTGCCACATATGGCGATGTGTGTCGATCATGCCTGGCAGCAGGATTCCACCGGACGCGTCGATCTCGGCGGTTCCCTCGGGCACCTCGAGGTTGTGCCCGACTGCCTCGATCGTGGGTCCGACGACGAGCACATCGCCGGAGTGCAGGACCGTATGTGCGTCGTCCATCGTGAGGACCAGCCCCCGGCGGAACACGACGGCGGGTGCGGCGCCGGGCGTCGCGAAGGGTGCGGTCGGGCTGCTGGGGTCTGACATGCCGGTCTCTCCGTTTCTGCAGGCGGCTTGGGCCGGGGCCCTGCTCGGTTGGCGGTCGGGGTCGGCCGGGGGCGAAGGGCGGTTTCTCCTCGGCCAAGGGCCGGGCGGTACGAGAGGGGAAGGGGCGGTCGGTGGGCCCGTCACGTGTTCGGGTCTCCTTGAGGTCCCGCTTCTGATCGGTCGGGCGGTCGGACGGGCTCGGTGGTGTGGCCGCGGAGGGCACGACGCCGGTTGAGCAACGGCGGTACGGCGGCGACGACTCCGAGAGCGATGGCCGCCGGAGCGCCCCAGACTCCCGCGTCCGGCAGCCCCGCGACATGGTCGAGGGAGAACTGCCCGGGCCCGGCGATCGCGAGGCAAGCGGCTGTTCCGGCATAGGTCACGGGGACCTCGCAGCCGCCGAGGTGCGCCCAGAGGCCGTTGCCGGCGTTCGGAGCGGCGGCCACGATCATCGTTCCGATCACGATCGCGCAGCCGACCCGGGTGAGCAGACCGGTCGCGAGGAGTGTGCCGCCGAGGAGTTCGCAGGTGGCGGCCAGGGCCACTTGGCGACGGCCGGGGCGGAACCCCCAAGACTCGAACACCTCGGCGGTCTTCTCGAATCCTGTGCCGCGGAACCAGCCGACGCTCTTCTGCAGGGCGTGGCCGGCGAGCAACCCGGCCAGCAGCAGCCGAAGTGCGAGCAGCCCCGCGTCGATCTCATCCATCGTCGTCCTCCGTCAAGGTCGCCGGGTCCACGAAGACGGCGTTCCTCTCGACCATGAGATAGGTGTCCATTCCGACGGGCATGCGCAGTTCCTCGGCGAGTTGGCCGAGGAGCCCGGCGGCGCGGGCGAACAGGGCGAAGCCGCGCAGCAGTTGCGGAGGCAGTCCCAGATCGGCGAGCGCCGCACCGACCGCACCGGCGCCGTTGAGGACGAGTCGCCGGCCGAGGACTTCCTCGTGGACCCTGCCGATCGCCTCGAACAGCGCCAGGTGGGGGCCGTAGCAGCCCTCCTCATGGGCGATGTTGATCAGGGCCGGGGTGCGCGGGTCGAGTTCCTTGTGGACCGGGTGGCCGAGCCCCGGAATGATCCGCCTCTCGGTCCGCTCACGCCGTACCACGGTCCTGGCCGTGTCGTCCCAGCCCAGGTCGTCGGTCGGCTGCTCGGGGAGTTCCGTCACGGTGGTGGCGAGGAACTGGCCGCAGTCCTCGGTCACTCCGAGGAACCGTGAACCGCCGCCCAGCAGGCCTGCGGCCATCGCGCCCTGGACCGAGTCCGGGGCGGAGAGATACGTCAGCCGCGCCGCGATCGCGGTCGGGGTGAACCCGTGGTCCGCGAGCGCCAGCAGGCAGGCGTCGAGCATCCGGACCTGGCCGGGGCTGGGCACTCGAAGGGTCACCATCCGGTGGACCAGTTCGGTCAGGCTGACCTTTCCCATCAGGTCGCGGGCCAGGTCCTCACCGAGGAGCGTGATCGTCGAGGTGGTCGACATTCCCAGCGAGGTCGGGAAGCGCGGCTCGTTCATCGGCGGGCTGCCCGCTGCCGTGTGCGGTCGTCATATGTCCCGGTCCGGGTACGGCCGGGCAGGCCGCCGACCGCACGGCCCCGCGGGCGGATGGCGTCCATGCCCGGTGCGGCGACACCCGGGTGATCGACAGGGATGAGTGGCCGGCCGTGTGTACCCATGGCGTTCCCCAAGCTGTACGGACAGGTGTCCGGCAGCATAGGGACCCTCTGAGGTTGCATCAAGAGCCTTGGATATACGGGCTATTACAGGAACGCACCCTTGACGCGGTGACGCGGTCGGAGTCAAGGTGACACAGGAGGCCGCAATGCGGACGACTGTCCGCCAAGGGTGGGGACGGGAGTCCGGCCCGCCTCAGGAGGGCTCGGAGGCGCCTTCGGGCAAGGAGGTCCCATGGCGAAGGTCGTGGCCGTGCTGGCCACCACGCACCACCCGTTCTTCTACCGGACCAGCAACCTGCCCGCCGAGGAACGTCCGGAGTACGCGGACGCATGGGTGCGCAAGGTGGAGGCCTACCGGGCGACACTGGAGCGGGCCCGTCCGGACCTGCTGGTGATGGTGGGCTCGGACCACTTCCACCAGTTGTGGCTGGACAACATGCCGCAGTTCCTCGTAGGCAAGGCACCGATGTACGACGCCAACTTCTACAACGAGGAGCGGGAGTTCGGCCTGCCGCGCATGTCACTCAAGGGGCATGAGGAGCTGTCCGCCCATGTGCTGCGCGAGGGGCTGGACCGCGGATTCGACCTGGCGTTCAGCAACGAACTGCGGATCGACCACAGCATCACCTGCCCGATCATCACGGTGCGGCCCCAGAACGATCTGCCCATCGTGCCGATCTACACCAATATCTTCGCCCCGCCGCTCCCCCGGCCCGAGCGTTTCGTGCAACTGGGGCGCACCATCAGGGAGATCATCAACTCCTGGCGGGGAGACCTCAGGGTCGCGGTGATCGGCAGCGGCCATCTGTCCCTCGAACTGGGCGGTCCGCGCCAGTTCGGACCGCACGGCCCCGACCCCGAGTTCGATCGACGGGCCATCGGGTGGATCTCCTCCGGTGACATCGAGGGCGCCCTGGCCGGGGTCAGCCTGGACAGCCTGTGGGAGCCGGGCAACGCCACCCATGGCTTCCTGGACTTCCTGCTGATGATGGGCGTGGCCGGCGAACGCAAGGCCGACTACGCGGACAGCCTCGATCTGTTTCACACCATGGAGGCCTACTTCACCTGGTACCCGAACGGAGTGCCGGCATGAGCAAGTACCTGCTGGACAAGTTTCTGTACACCGTCGACCGCGACCCGGAACTCGTCAAGGCCTACAAGGAGGACCCGGCCGCCCTGGTCGCCCGCTGGGAGGCCGACCATATGACGCGGCTGACCGGTGTCGACGCCGACCGCACGACCTGGCTCGCGTTCACGGAACGGGAGCGCACCGCTCTGATCGAGCACGATCATGTGACGCTTTTCGAGCTCGGTGCGCACCCCTTCCTCACCCTCACGCTGTGGATCGGGCTGTTCGAGCAGGACTACGACGAACCACTGGCCATGCAGCGCGAGTACGCCGCCCGCCTCGCGCACTTCTCGCTCCCGTACCCGGACATCAGCACCTGAACTGTGGTCGCCATCGCTCTGCCCGCTTGTGCCCCACGCCTGCTTCCCGGCCCCTGTACATCAAGGAGTGGCTCGTAAACGGGGTGCGTTGGGCGGACGGAGCGCACACCCCCGCTGCGCGGCTCCACTCCGGGGATACGTTCCCTCCCCGCCCTGAAGGGCGGGGCTTCCACGCAAGGAGATTCCGATGACCGGCTCCGAGTCCGCCCGCACCGGCCCGCTGTCCGGCCTGGTGGTGGCGGACTTCTCCAGAGTGCTGGCGGGCCCCTATGCGACCATGCTGCTGGCGGACCTGGGCGCCGAAGTGATCAAGGTGGAGAGTCCCGGCGGGGACGACACCCGCACCTGGTCGCCCCCGGTGCGCGACGGCGTCTCCACCTACTATCTGGCGGTCAACCGCAACAAGCGTTCCATCGTGCTGGATCTCAAGGACCCGGACGATCTGGCCACGGCCCAGGAACTGGCCGCGCGTGCCGATGTCGTGATCGAGAACTTCAAGCCCGGCGGCCTGCGCCGGTTCGGCCTGGACCACGACAGTGTCCGCGCCCACAACGCGGATGTGGTCTACGCCTCGATCAGCGGTTTCGGCACCGGGGCCGGAGCATCCCTGCCCGGTTACGATCTGCTGGTGCAGGCCATGTCCGGGCTGATGAGTTTGACGGGCGAGCCGGAGGGCCGTCCCTACCGTGCCGGTATCTCGGTGTTCGACGTGATGACCGGCATGCACGCGGCGATCGGCATCCTGTCCGCGCTGCACCACCGCGCCCGCACCGGGCAGGGTCAGCACATCGAGGTCGACCTCCTCTCCTCCGCCCTGTCCACCCTGGTCAACCACACCTCCGCCTATGTGGCCGGCGGTACCGTGCCGCTCCGCATGGGCAACGCCCATCCCAGCCTCTTTCCCTACGAACCGCTGCCCACCGCCGACCGGGAACTGATCGTCATCGCTGGCAACGACGGCCAGTTCCGCAGGCTCTGTGCCGTCCTGGGCCTCGAGGAACTGGTGGACGACCCGCGGTTTCTGCACAACGAGCACCGCACCGCCAACCGGGAGCAGTTGCGTCCCCATCTGGTCCGCGCGCTCAAGCAGCGCGGTGCGGACGAGTGGTTCGAGCTGCTGACTGGGGCGGGGTTGCCGGCCGGTCCTATCAACACCGTCAAGGACGGTGTCGAATTGGCCGAGCGTCTGGGGCTGGACCCCGTGGTGCGGGTGGGCGAGGGCGGCGACATGGTGCCCTCGATCCGCAACCCGATCACCTTCTCCGCCACCCCCGCCTCGTATCTCCTGGCGCCGCCCCGGCTGGGCCAGCACACCGAACAGATCCGCGCCTGGCTCGCCGCACGCCCCTCGCCCGCCGGACCTGACGATTCCACGGGACCCACCGGCTGAACTCGTCGAGCTGCTTCCCTGCGGTTCCGCGAACGACCGTGCTCCATCGGCCAGATGTACGCATGGCGGACCGCATGGATCTCCACGCCCGGCGGCGGGGGAAGCTGCCTTCTGGTCCCCGGCCGCGGTGCGCGGATGGCTGTCCGTTCATGGAACCATGGGACCCGAGCCCGACAAGCCGGGCCGGGCGTTTCCACCTACGGAGGCACGAACATGGCAGGACGGGGCAGCAGCCCGGACTTCGTCGAAGCTCTGGCCAGGGGGCTGGACGTGCTGACCTGCTTCGACGCACGCCGCCCGCGGATGAGCCTGACCGACATCGCCACGGCGGCCGGCCTGGCCCGCCCCACCGCCCGGCGACTGCTGCTCACCCTGGAAGAGCTCGGCTATGTGCGCGGTGCGGACGGTGACTTCGCGCTCACCCCCAAGGTGATGCGTCTGGGTATCGCCTACGCCTCCTCACTGGGCCTGTGGGATGTCGCGCGCCCCCATCTGGCCGACCTGGTCGCCGCCACCCATGAGTCGTCCTCCATGGCTCAACTCGACGGTTCCGACATCGTGTATGTGGCCCGCGTCGCCGTTCCCAAGATCATCGCTCTGCGGGTCGACATCGGTACCCGCTTCCCGGCACTGCGTACCTCTCAGGGCAAGGTGCTGCTCGCGGCCCTGGAACCCGGACGGCTGGAGGAGGTTCTCGCCGAACCCAGCCGCTCCGGTCTTCCCCCGTTCGTCCCGAACGATCCCGACGATGTGGCCAAGGAACTGATGACCGTGCGCGCTCGCGGCTGGGCCCTGGCCGACGAGGAACTCGCCCCCGGCGTACGCTCCGTGGCCGTCCCCGTGCGCGACGGCAACGGCACGGTGCAGGCGGCGATGAACGTCACGGTCCACGCGGCCGAGACCAGCATGGAGACGCTGCTCGACCGGCATCTGCCGAGACTGCTGCGTGCCGCAAGCGACATCAGCGGCGACTGGGCCCTGTGGCAGCAGCGTCCTCATGCCGAACACGGACCCGACGGCGAGCTTCGGCCGGCAGCCGGGGGGCGGTGACGCTCAAGTGCACGTCGCCGGGCGTACGTCCGCGTCCAGCGGTCCTGTCGCGGACTCGGATGCTGCCCGGTCGGCACGGCGAACTGTGCGACGAAGCGCGTCGTCCGTGAACGGTCAGGGAATCAGCAGGGACCGGAGCCGCTCGGCGAGACCGTACGAGTCGAGTTCCAGGGCACGGACTTCACCGATCAGCTCGCGCCAGACCTCGAACTTCGTGTCCACGCGCTTCCCGTGCATCTCCAGGTACGCGATGGCCAGGCCGTAGCCGAACAGCTCGTTACGGGCCGGGAGCGGGCGCAGCACCACGCACTCCTCCAGGAACACCGCCGCCCGCCAGAATGCGTCCGGCTGGTGCTGGTCATGGCGGGGTGGGTCGACCTTGTGGCGGGCGGCCATGCCGACGAGGACGGAGAAGTCGTTGACGGTCAGGTCGTCTGGCAGGAGCTCTTCCTGTCGTTCCAGGAACCACCGGTAGTCGACGAAGTACTCGGGCACAGGTCAGGCCGCCCGCGGGGCGTGCTTGGCCGTCGGGTTGCCGAACTCGGCGTCGAATGCCGCGACGGTCGCCGGGTCGCCGGTCACGCGGCGGAATGCCTCGGCGCCCGCCGCCAGCGCCCGCTCGCGCTGCTTCTCCTCGGCCACCAGGGCGAGGTAGGTCTCCAGAGGGAGCCCAGCTTCGTCCGCCAGGGCCTGCAGAGTGGCCCTGGTGGTGTCGTCGATCTCGATGCCAGCCATGCCTTGAGTATGCCGCGCGGCACCACGCCAGGGCCACCCAGTCTGAGATTTGGCTCTGACCTGGCCTTTTACGCTTCGCGAGGGTGCCGGTGTGAGAGGGGGAGGTGCCTGACCGTTGCCGATCAGGCACCTCCCCCGTGGATGCCCACCCTGGTGCGAGTCCTCTGCTACTGCAGTACTGCCTTCATCACGCTGCGGGCGATGGGAGCACCGAGACGGCCGCCGGAGATGTCCTGGCGGGAGATGTCCATATCGGTGGGGTCGATGAACACGGCGACGGCAACCGAGGCGCCGTCGGGCTTCTTGCCGTAGGAGACGAACCAGCCGTAAGGCACTTCATCGGCAACGTTCACGCCTCGCTGTGCGGTGCCCGTCTTGCCGCCGACGATGATGCCGTCGATCAGCGCGCGCTGGGCGCTGCCTTCCTTGGCGGTGTGTTCCATCATCTGCTGCACCTTCCGGGCGGTGTCGGCGGAGACGGCCTGGCTCATGACGGCCGGCTTCGTCTTCTCCAGGGTGCTCAGGTCCGGTGCGCGGATCTCGTCGACGATGTAGGGCTGCATGAGTGTGCCGTCGTTGGCCAGCGCCGCGGTGACCACGGCCATCTGCATGGGGGTGCTGGTGAGGCTTCCTTGGCCCATGCCGGTCAGAGCGGTTCCCGGCTTGTCCAGGTCCTGCGGATAGATGCTCTTGGTGGCGAGCAGGTCTCCGAAGTCCGGCGAGTAGACGTCCTCGTTGAACCCGAACTTCTCCGCCGTCTCACGCATCCGGTCCTGCCCCAGCTTGGCGGCGGCGTCGAGGAAGACGTTGTTGCAGGAGTACTGCATCGCGGTCTTCATGGAAGCGTTGCCGCAGACCGCGTCGCCGGCCTCGCTGCCGATCCGGTTCGTCGACTGGGGCAGCGGGTAGGGGGACACCGCCCCGCTCGGGGCGTCGATGTCCGTGACCACGCCGTGCTCCAGAGCCGCGGCAGCCGTGAGGATCTTGAACGTGGATCCGGGCGGATAGGTCTCGCGCAGCGGCCGGTTCGCCAGCGGCTTGCGCTTGTCCTTGTCCAGGGCCAGGAACTTGTCGGACTCCTTGAAGGTGTTGCCCGCGAACACCGACGGATCGTAGGACGGCGCGGACGCCAGGGCCAGCACCTTCCCGGTCTTCGGATCCAGAGCGACCACAGCCCCCCGCGCGCCCTTCAGACCGGTCAGCCCCTCATAGGCCGCCTTCTGCGCCCGCGGGTCGATCGTGGTCACCACGGCCCCTGTGCCACGGTCCTTGCCCGTCACCACGTTCAAGAAGTGCTGGAACGCCAGCCGGTCGTCCTGTCCTGACAGGATGCCGTCATACGTCTTCTCCAGCAACGACATGCCCTGTGCCTGCGACGCGAAGCCGGTCACCGGCGCGTACATCGGACCGTTGACATAGCTGCGCTTGTACTTCAACTCCCGGCCCGCTACCGCCTCGGACCCGGTCACCGCCTGGCCACCGACGATGATGTCACCCCGCGGGGAGGCGAACCGTTCGATCTGCACACGGCGATTATTGGCGTCCGACGCCAACTCGTCGGCGACCCCGTACTGCAGCCAGTTCGCCCGTATCAGCAAGGCCAGCATCAGCAAGCCGCAGAAGACTGCGATCGCCCGCAAAGGCCGATTCATGACGGACCTCCCACTGCGAGCCCGGGCATGGTGGCCGTGGTCGACCGAGCGATTAACAGGCAGAGCCCGACGGACATGAGGATTGGTAGCGCCATGCGAGCACCCTAACCCGACGCTTCGCACATATTTTCGGAGCCCCCTGACGTCGCACCCGGACCGCGAAGTCGTCGGTGAGCCGTACCTTGAGGATATGAGGGTGCGGGCCTACCGACGGTCGCAGGAAGGGTTCCGCTTCCAGCTCCAGGAGAAGCTGGAAGCGGAGGTTCAAGCTCGCTCTCCGGTGCCGCCGGCCTGCAGACGTTCTGTGATCATCTCTCGCCAGAGTGCGTTGAGGGTGGCATAGACACTCTGCTGGGCGTCGATCGCCGCGTCGCACTCCACACCTTCATACATCGAGGCGTCGGGGTTTTCCGCGTCGAAGCCATGGGCCACATAGGAACCACCGTTACCGTGTGTCAGGTCGAGCTCTTCCATGCCGAGGTACCAGTCGTCCTCGCCACTGAGCTGCGCCGTGACGCAGCAGGCCCCGACACCGACATCCAGTTTGTCCACGTCGATCTCGCGCTCCCAGCCGGGGCGCTTCTCGTCCAACAGTGTCGCGCCTTTGAGGACGCGTGCCCTGTAGTCGATCGTCATGGGTTCCCTTTCGCCGAGTTCACCGGCGGCGAGGCCCGTGCCGGCGTCGCCGCAGCCCGATGCTGTCATCACCTGGGGCGCGGGCGCATGTCGATGGGACGCCCTAGCCCGCCAACTGCGGGTACAGCGCGGTCAGTTCTCCGGACAGCCCCGCCTTCACACGGTGTGTGATCTCGTCGGCCAGCACCTCGTGAGCGCCCGTCTCGATCCCGTCGAGAGCGAGGACGGCGACATCGCGGGGGCGGGACTTGGGCGCGTCCACGCGCGCGGCCATATCGGTGTCGATGTATCCGACATGCAGCCCCGTGACCGCGATTCCACGCGGGCGGAGCTCCAGGCGCAGGGAGTTGGTCTGCGACCAGAGTGCCGCCTTGGAGGCGCTGTAGGAGCCGGCGACACCCAGCCAGGAGAGCACGGAGTGGACGTTCAGGATGTGCCCGCCGCCGTTGCGCTCGATGATCGGGGCGAAGGCACGGGTGACCAGGAGCGGACCGTAGAAGTTGGTCTCGAAGTCGCCGCGTATGTCCTTGAGTTCGGCGTCCAGGAACGAGGTGGCCCCGTGCGAGACGCCCGCGTTGTTGATCAGGACCGTGACGTCGCCCGCCTGTTCGGCCGCGACGGCCACCGACTCGGGGCTGGTGACCTCCAGGCCGAGCGGTACGGCGTCAGGGTGGGTCACCGTGCGCGGGTCGCGAGCCGTGGCATACACCTTGGCGGCGCCTCGCTCGTACAGCTCCTCCACCAGGGCCTTGCCCAGGCCGCGGCTGCCGCCTGTGACGAGCACCACGGCGTTCTTGATCGACGTCATGTTCTTCCCCATCTCGGAAACCGATCGGTTTCCAATAAAGTAAACCGATCGGTTTCCGGGTGCAAGTGGAAGGTGAGCGGGGTCGCTCAGGAGCATGGCCAGGCCGACAAGACCCCGTGACGGCATGCCGAGGCAGGCCCGCGGGAGGGAAGTGGATCGATTACGGCCCTGTGGGGAACGCACGGCGCATGGCCGCCTGTGCGGTGCGGGCCGTCACGGGAGACAGGTGACTTATGCGGCCGAGAGTGCCGATGTCACAGTCACAGATATGGGGTCAGCGCACTCCGGCCGCGTCGAGCAGGGCGGCCAGCGTGGGCTCCAGAAGGCCGGCCAGGTCGTCGGCCTTGATGCCTGCCCGTGCACTGGCGCCGTCGAAGACCAGGGCGAGTTGCCGGGCCAGCAGGTCGGGGTCGCTCGCTCCTCCGGACGCCGCCTCCGTACGGAAGAAGTCGATCAGCTGCTCCTTCACCCGGCGCGCCACGCGGCTCGCAGGGTGATCCTCGTCCTTGAGCTCGACCTGGACGGCGAGATACGGGCACCCCCGGTACTCCTGCACCCCCGCCTGCGCCTCGACCTGCCGGAAGACGTCAAGGATCCGCTCGCGCGGCGAACGTCCGCTGTCCGGTGGCGGCAGGAACAGGGCGGCGAACCGCGTGGCACGGCTCTCCAGGCTCGCCGCCAGCAGTGCGTCCTTGCTCTCGAAGAGCTGATACATGGACCGCTTGGAGACGCCGGCCGCCTTGCAGAGCGCGTCGACGCCCACGCCCACACCCTCGCGGTAGGCGAGGGCGGCCGCCGTATCCAGCAGCCGCTGCCGGGGGCCCGACTTCACCTCTGTGGTCATACAGAGAGGTTAACCCCGTTTCCGCCATGGAGACCGGTCGGTTTACCTGCGGCCACTACATCCACGTCGCCCCCCCGTCTTGTGACCAGGAAGGTTCACCGGGGTGAGCTCTGCGGAATGATCGCGTCATGAGTGAGATCGTGTTGATGTCGGACCCGAAGGTCGCTGCCATACCCGTTGCGGAGTGCGGTGAACGTCTCGTGGACGTGCGCCGCGGCGGCTTGTTATCGGTCGATGCGCGCAAGCAGGATCCGGCAGGCGCCTTCATGTACCTGCGGGAAAGCGTGTTGGAGCGGCTGCTCAAGGCCCAGGCGATGCTTCCGTCGCACCTGCGGCTGCTGTTCGTCGAGGGGTACCGGCCTCCCGCCCTCCAGCGGGAGTACTTCGAGGAGTACGCCGGTCAGCTACGCGCCATCCACCCCGATCGGTCCGCCGAGCAGATCCGCTCGGCAGCCAGCCGGTATGTGTCACCGCCCGAGATCGCTCCGCACAGCGCGGGGGCGGCCGTCGATCTCACTCTGGCCGACGTCGAGGGGCGCGAGCTGGACATGGGCACACGGATGAACGCCGACCCGGAGGAGAGCGAGGGCGCCTGCTACACCGATGCCGCCAACATCAGCGAGGAGGCCCGCGCCAACCGGAGGCTGCTGGGCACTGTCCTCACGGCGGCGGGACTGGTGAACTACCCCACGGAGTGGTGGCACTGGTCCTTCGGGGACCGCTACTGGGCCCTGATCACAGGGAAAGCCAAGGCCCTCTACGGCCCAATGGAGATCAACTCCGGCGGCTGACGGCGTCGCACACCGCCCAGCCGAATACCGGGTCTGCCCGGTAGACCGCGCAGGACGCTCGGCTGGGAAACTCCAGCCGAGCGTCTCAACGGACTGCGCGCGGCTCGGGACTCACCGCGGTGTTGCAGCGACTCCAGGGATTCGCCGGAGCCGAGTGCGGGCCCGGGGTACGCCAGGTCAGCAGCCGCCGCAGTTGTAGTAGACGACGTCCCAGTGGTTGCCCTCGTCGGTGTACACGTTGCCGGCACCGGACGTCCACATCTGGTAACCGTCGCTACGCAGACCGGAGTAGCTGAAGTAGGCCTTGATGTAGTTGGTCAGGCAGGTGACCTTGCCGAAGTCGAGCTTGTAGCCGTTCCAGTGCGAGTAGGTGCCGCTGGCATGGCCGGTCTCCGTGCCGCCGGTGATGTTGAGCGCGCAGCCGCTCGAGTTCTTCAGGGTGACAGCGCCCTGGGCGGTGGTCAGGTTGAGCTGGTCGAACGACGTACAGGTGGAGACGTTGCGGTTCGTGCAACCGCCGGACGAGGACCAGGTGATGCCGGCGCTGCGGAACATGCTCTCCGCCTGAGCCTGGGTCATCTTGGTCGCGGCGTACGCGTGGTTCGACGAGGCCAGGCCGACACCGGGTGCGAAGAGCACCGTCAGGACGAGGGCCAGAATGCCGGCCACGACCCGGGCGCGCGGCTGCAGCCGGTGGCGAAACTGAGCGACGGAACTGTTCATATGAGTTCTCCTGCTGATGCCGAGTGAGTTCTGCTGTGCAGGTGGCGCAGGAGGGAGTGTGGCCGACTCTACGCGCGTTTTCCAGTAGGTGTACGTGTACACGCCAAGAATGAACGGTGACCGAAGCGCCCCCGGACCGCTACTGCCGCCCCATCCCTGCGGCAACCGGGGCGTCCGACTGTGGTAACACACCGGGCCCTGATGGAAGTCGACGGATTCCCTGTGCTGCCCGAGGAGGGGAACTAGGATCTGCCCATGCCGGAGATCGCACTCACCGCGGGAACAATCTCCTACGACGACACCGGTGGTGACGGACCGGTCGTGGTCCTCCTGCACGGCCTGGTCCATGACGCCACCGTCTGGCGCGACGTCACCGCCGGGCTCCGTGCCGGCCACCGGGTGATCGCGCCCACGCTGCCCTACGGCTCCCATCACGTCCCCATGAACAAGCCACCCACCCCGGACCTCGTCATCGACCTGATCGTGGAGTTCCTCGAGCGGCTCGACCTGAGGGACGTCACCCTGGTGGAGAGCGACTGCGGCCGGGCCCAGACGGTCGCCGCCCAGCACCCCGAGCGGCTGGCCCGGCTGGTGCTGATCTCCTGCGAGGCCTTCGACAACTATCCGCCCGGCCTGCCCGGCAAGATGATCGGCGCGGCCTGCCGGGTGCCCGGCGCTCTGCCTCTCATGGTCCGCGTCCTGGGATTCAAGCCACTGCGCCGGCTGCCCGTCGGTATCGGCGCCCTCACCAAGCGCCCCGTACCGGACGAGATCGTCGACCGCTGGCTGCGCCCCCTGCGCACCGACCCGGCGATCCGGCGCGACTTCCGCCACTACAACACGCACATCCGCAGGAGCGAACTGCTCGAAGCGGCCGAAGGGCTGCGGAAGTTCGACAAGCCGGCGCTCGTCGCCTGGGCCACCGAGGACCTGATGATGCCCCGCGCCCACGGCCGCTCCCTGGCCGAACTCCTCCCGCAGGGACAGCTGGTGGAGATCGAGGACTCGCGGACCCTGATCGCCGAGGACCGGCCGGAGCGACTGGTCGAGGTCCTGAAGGAATTCATCAGCCGGACGTGACCGTGCCGTGCGGGAGGCACCGGGCCGACGGGGCTCGGCCCGGTGTGGTCCGCCGGTGGCACCGGCTCAGGCGGTCGCCGGGTAGTCGGGCAGTGCGAGTGACGAGTGCGCCGCTCGTCCCTGCTCCGCGCCCGCCGTCGCCATCGCCTCCTGCGCGGCCTGGGGGTCGCGCAGGAGGGCGTTGCGGGCGTCCAGTTGCTCCCGGGTGGTCGGAGTGACCATCGTGCCGCCGCTGGTGGCCAGCGCCTGGTTGCGTTCCGCGAAGGGGCGCATCCGGTGTTCGTAGGCCGCGAAGGCCTCGGCGTGGTCCGTGTGGCCGGCGAGTTCTCCGGCGAGGACATAGGCGCCGACGAGGGCCACGCTGGATCCCTGGCCGGAGAGGAACGAGGTGGCGTGCGCGGCGTCGCCGGCCAGGACGACGCGGCCGTGGGACCAGGCGGGCAGGTGGATCTGGCTCACGATGTCGAAGAAGAGGTCGTCGGCCTCCCCCATCGCCTCCACCAGGCGCGGCACATGCCAGACCTGTTCCGGAAAGTGGGCGGCGACCAGGTCGCGCTGGGCCCGCGGGTCACGGAACGCGTCGAAGGGCGGGGTCTCGCGGGTGAAGGTGAGGAAGCCGTGCACCGGGGCGGAGGGTTCGTGGGCGTAGAGGACGGCGCCGCGTCCCGGTTCGCTCCAGATGACGGCCTCATGGGCGAGCCCGAACTCGTTCGGCAGGGTGAAGCCGGCGAAGACATGGCCGAGGTAGCGGTGGAAGGGCTCCTCTGGACCGAGGGCCAGCCGGCGCGTGTTGGAATGCAGTCCGTCGGCGCCGACCACGAGGTCGAAGGTGCGGCGCGTGCCGCTGTCGAAGACGATGTGGACGGTGTCCCCGTCGTCGTCCAACGTCGCGATCGAGTCGTCGAAGAGGAACTCGACCCGGTCCCGCAGCGGTGTGTACAGCGCGTCGGCCAGGTCTCCGCGCCGGACTTCGAGATCGAGACCCGCCTCTCCCCCGGTCAGTTGCTCGGGCCGCAGGGAGCCGACCGTCTCGCCGGCCGCATCCAGGAAGGTGATCCGCTGGCTGTCGACGTGCGCCTCGCGCAGGCGCGGCAGCAGGCCCATGCGGTCCACGACGTCGCGGGCCGTGCCGCGTATGTCGATCGCGTACCCGCCCCCGCGCACGGCGGCGGCCTTCTCGACGACCGTCACCTCGAAGCCGTACCGGTCGAGCCAGTAGGCGAGGGCGGGGCCCGAGATGCTCGCTCCGGAGATGAGTACGCGGCGCCGGGTGGCGGGAGAAGAAGGGGGCGGGGGAGGCATCTGGTTCACGGTGTTCCGTCCCTTGTCCGTCGTACGCGCCCTGCGACCTGCACAGATGCGTACCTTAGGTATCCTTATGGGGGCCATACGGCTTTTCAGTCCGCCGCGGCCACCGCCCACGATATAGATACCTAACTCAGGTATGCAAATGGAGATGCCATGAGCCCCGAGTCCCCCGGGGAGCCCGGTTCCGAGGATCCGCCCGCCGACCTGCTCGCCGTACTCCCCCGCATCACCCAGCTCAGCGCCGCCTTCACCAAGGGCCGGATCGCCGAACGCGCCACCGAGGCGGCCGGGCTCACGCTCGACCGCCCCGCGCTGGGCGTGCTGGTGACCCTGCGCACCGCCGGCAAGCCGCTGCGGATCGGTGAGATCGCCGACCGTCTACAGGTCGTCGGCCCGCATGTCACCCGGCAGGTCCAAGTGCTGGAGAAGCGTGGGCTGGTCCACCGTGTGGCCGACCCGCACGACCGCCGCGCGAGCCTCATCGAGCCGACCGAGGCCGGCACCGAGGCCGCCAACCGGTATGTGACCTCCCTCCTGGGCTGGTTCGGGGACGCACTGGCCGACTGGCCGCAGCAGGACCGCGACGACCTCACCCGCCTCCTGGCCCGGCTCGCCGACGATGTGACGGCCCGGCTCGCGCGGCTCGACGAGGACGGGGAGGGCTGAGGGGCCGGGACTACGGCGGCGTTCCGGGGCCGGTCCTCGGCGGTGGTGGCGGGTCGTCCGCGGGGCGAGCGCGCATCGCATCGCCAAGTGGAGCCGGGACTCACGGCCTGCTGACCCGGCAGCGGTGCAACTCCCCCGGTGGGGGGTGGTTGCACCGCTGTCGGCTGACCCTGTATCGGCCGGATCACGGTACGAGACCTTCACCTCGGTCGTGCACCGGTCCGCCGAAAGGCGCCATGCCCGCGACGCCTGCTGTTGCGCAGACGTGGTCAGTTGGTGAAGGTGAACCAGTTGATGTTGGTGAAGTCCGAATTGCTGCCCCGGAAGACCAGGTAGACGTCGTGGACGCCGGTGGCGGGGGCGACGATGTTCGCGGGGACGGTCTGCCAGTTCTGCCAGCCGCCGTTGTTGGCGAAGTTGATCTCGGCGATCTTCGTACCGCCGGTGCTGTCGAGCCGCACCTCGATGGCGCCGCTGACACCGGGGTCCGCGCCCGACGCCAGCCGGGCCTTGAACTGGTTCGGGGAGGCCGAACCGAAGTCGACGGAGGAGTACTTCAACCAGTCGCCGTTCGAGATGTAGCCCACGTCGCTGCCGCCGCCGGAGTCGGAGCAGCTCTCGACGGCGGTCCCGCTCTGTGCCGAGTAGGACTCGGCCTGGATGGTGCTGTAGGCGCTGACGTTGCCCGAGCCGCCCCCCGGTCCGCCACCGGAGCCGCCGGCGCCCAGGGTGATCGTCCACGAGGTGGGAGCCCCGTCCTGGATGTGGCCGTCGACGGGGGCCGAGCCGGTGGGGCCGACGTCGTCGTAGGGGAAGGCGTAGCCGATGCTGGCGTACTTGTGGACGAGCCGTGCGTAGTGGTTGGTGATCGAGTCCTGGTAGTACTGCGAGGGTGTCAGCCCGTCGGGCTGGTTGTTCCCGCCCGGGACCAGGAGCGAGCTGCGGTTGAGCGCGGCGGCGAGCCGGGCGGCGATCGCCCCGCGGGCGTCCGACCCGGAGTTGTAGAGGGGACCGGACGCACAGCCGAAGATGTCGACGGCGCTCGGCTTGGTGAACGGCACGCCGTTGGTGTTGAGACCGGAGAAGACGATGGCGTTGCCGGAGACGGTGCCGGTGTAGGAACCGATGCCGCCCTGGCCGTTGATGGTCAGCGGGGTGGAGGCATAGTGACTCCAGACCCGGTTCAGGTAGTCGTCCCAGTAGCCGCCGAAGTCGACCGGCGAGTGCGAGGGGGACATGACGCGCAGCACCGCACCGGAGGAGTCGGTGACCACCAGCCTGTCCCAGGGAGCCCCGTCGGAGGCGTGCTGTGCCTGTAGGCCGGAGGCGATGGAGGCGAGCGCGCCGGAGGGCAGCGGACTGACCGACTGGGTGCCCCCGCTGCCGGTGCTGCTCATCGAGATCGGCAGCGCCACCATGTCGACATAGGAGATGTTGGCGTAGAGATTGGCGCTGTTGAAGGTGAACTCGCAGAACGTCCAGTTGGTGGCCCAGTTGGGGTCGGCGCTCACCAGGGCGGGCTGCACCACGCCGGGCACGGCACCGGGGTTGACGAAGAACTGGAGTTTCTGCCCGACCGAGAACCAGACCCGGCCGCCGATGATGTAGTCGGTCAGGGTGACGGTCTTGGCGGCCGAACCGGATGCGCCCAGCGCGATCGAGTAGTCGGCGATGGGGGTGACCGGGGACGACGGGTTGGGCAGCCGGTTCAGGCCGCCGTTCGCCGAGACGAAGACCGGCCAGCCGCTGCTGTCGGTGCCGGATATGTAGGCGTAGACGGTGTCGTGGCCGGAGTTGTTCGCCAGTTTCACGGGGAGCGAGACTCCCGCTGCCGCCGCGGTGGAGGCCAACGGTGAGAACGGGCTGAGGACAGCCGCACCGGTGACGGCGCCGGCCGCGGCCAGGAAGGAACGTCGGGAAACCACAGGGGCCCTCCCGGAGGGGGTGATGGTCCGTCAACGATGCGACGGCCTGGGGGTGTTGTTTCATGTGGGGTTCTGTGCAGGGGTGACGGTATTGGACTGGACCAATACCGTCAAGGTTACGGAACCGTTACTTCCGTGCGGCGGCGTCCGCTCGTCGTGCCGAGGCGCGTCAGGCAACGCAGATGGGCCGCATCACGCCGAAGCGGATGCGGCCCACGGTCGCGTCAGCCGGTGGTCCGGGTGTCTGTGCGCGGGGCCCCGTTCCGAGGTCCCGGGAACGATTCACGCACACCCGGGGCCCGGGTCAGCAGTACAGGTTGGCGCCCGCCGACACGCCCAGGATCTGCGTGAACCGCTGGTATGTGTCCACCCGGCTCTGCACCTGCGCCGGGTTCCTGCCGTCGCACTCGAGGGAACCGTTGATGGAGCGGATCGTCTGCCCGAAGCCGGCGCCGTTGACCATGGCGTTGTGCGGGGTCATGGATCCGGGGCCGGACTGGGTGTTCCAGTACCAGAGACCCGTCTTCCACGCCACGGCGGAGTCGGTCTGCACCAGCGAAGGGTTGTTGAGCAGGTCGATGCCGAGCGCATCGCCTGCGGCCTTGTAGTTGAAGTTCCAGCTGAGCTGGATGGGGCCGCGGCCGTAGTAGGCCGCCTGGCCGGCCGGGCAGCCGTACGGCTGACTCCAGTCGCAGTAGGTCGGATAGTTGGCGGTGTTCTGCTCCACCACGTAGACCAGTCCGCCTGTCTCGTGGCTGACGTTGGCGAGGAAAGCGGCCGCCTCCTGCTTCTTGGTCTCGTCGCCGCCGGTGTTGGCGAAGCCGGGATAGGCGCCGAGCGCGGCGGTCAGACCACTGTAGGTGTAGAAGCCGTTGCGGTTCGGGAACATCTGGTTGAACTGGGCCTCGGAGACAACGAAGTTGCCGACGGGCGTGTCGCCTCCACTGCCGCTGTCGCAGTTGTACGGCTCCCAGTACCAGGTGCTGATGACCGGGTCGTAGCCCGGGTTCTCGTGCTCAGCGATATAGGCCCGGCCGTCCGTGTAGCGGACGATGTCACCGGTGGCGTACCACTGGCCGGCCACCCAGTTCGGGTAGCTCGAACAGGCGGCGGCGGACGCGCTGGCGGCCGGCACCAGCACCGGTATGGCGGCGGAGAGGGCGAGCGCGGTCACGACCGCGGAGATTCGACGCCTCGACACGGAATCAACTCCTTGACGGAGAACGGTCGTACCCGGCGCAGGCAGGACGGAGCGAGCCTTGTGCGCGTACCGGCGGGACCGGACGGGGCGCGGGGCCGACCTTGGTGGGGGGTGTGAGGCACACTCAACCGTATTGGTCTGTACCAGTCAAGGCGTAGACCGATCAGTGGCGAAGGAGCGGCGGGACGGGCGGCACGGCCAACTGGGCTCAAACGGGGCCCTGTTGGGCGGAGGGGCCATCGCACACATCCCGGTCGGTCGGCAGGTCGGTGCGGCGCAGGGTCGCCACGCACAGGTGCGGGGTGACGAAGGGCTCCAGGGACTCGGCGGTCAGCGGGGCGCGCAGGGTGTCGACGGTGCCCCGCATCAGGCCGAGATGGACCGCGCAGATGATGTCCGGGCGGCGCTGGGCGACCTCGCGGAACGGGCAGTGGTGCAGCCGCAGCCGCCGGATGCCCTCGGCGTCCTCGGCCCCACCCCCTGCCCCACCCTCCGGAACTCCGGCCGCCGGTTCATCGGCCGGTTCCCCGGCCGGGGCCTCCGCCTCCGTGACGAAGCCCATGCCTTCCAGGGTCGCCCTCAGCCGCCGCTGCCCCTCCTCCGCCCCGATCCGCTCCGTGGGGGCGGGGGCGTCGGTCAGATAGGCGCCCCAGGAGCGGCCGGCCTCGGTGGCGGCGGCCACCGGGTCGTCCACCGCCCCGGCCACCACGCCGAGCAGGATGTCGGAGAGCAGACGGAAGCTGCGGGCGCCTTCGGGGCCCTCGGCCGCCACGGCGGAGTAGACGACCTTCGGCCGGCCCGGCTCCTCGCGGGGGGCGGTGCCCCGTACCGCCAGCTCCTCGGAGACCAGGGCGTCCAGATGGAACCGGGCGGTGTTGAGATGGACGCCGACACGCTCGGCGACCTCCGCCGCGCCCAGCGGGGTGCCCGACTCGCGCAGCAGTTGGAGGACGGCAGCCCGTCGGCCCCGTTGCGCAGGGGCGTTGCCGGGGTCGGTGAGCTGTCGGGACGCAACCATGACGGGATCGTACAACCACGAAGAGTAGAAACAGTATTAATTGTTTCTACTCTTCGCAGAACCTCCACCACTCGGCACTACTCGGGCGGCGTCACCTCGATCCTGCGCAGTCTGCGCACCAGTACCACTGCGAGCAGCCCGTGCGGGACGGCGACCGCCGCGAGCACCACGGCCTCCGCGGGCCGGTGGTGCCGGACCAGTTCGGCGCTCGCGAGCGTGAGCGCGACCACGCAGACGAACAGGGCGACGGCCCGGTGGAAGCGGCCCACCTCCGAGTGCGGCCAGTCGCCGGGGCCGGCCGGGGCCGGGGCGTCCCGCACCGCCCGCCGGTAGCCGGCGAAGACCCGGGACGCCCAGGCGCTGGTGGTCTGCCGGGCGTAGGCCTCAAGACCGAGGACGACGCCCAGGAGCACCCCGAGGTAGCCGGCGGCGAGCAGCGGTTCCGCGGTCATGGCTCCACCATCTCGTCGGCGGGCGGCGGTCCGGCCGGGCCGGGGGCCGGGACGATCTCGGTGAACAGCAGCGTCGACTCGGCGTCCTCCGGCTGCCGGGTGGCGCGCGCCCGGTGCCGCACGCCGAGCCAGGTCATCCACAGCAGCGGGAGCACACCGCCGACGATGAAGACCACATCACCGGGGAGCCGCAGCCATTCCAGGAACGCGTTGGTGTCGCCCTGGAGGTAGCCGAGGCTGCGGGCGTCGGCGTAGCCGCTCTCGACGACCTTGTAGAGCTGGAGCGCGCCGCCGGGCAGCAGGGTGGCGAACGACATCCAGGCCAGGCCCAGGTTGAGCGACCAGAAGGCCAGCCGGGGCCAGCGGTCCGACCAGCGGTTCTCGGGGATGAAGTAACGCAGTGCGAAGACCGCGAAGCCGACCGCGAGCATTCCGTAGACGCCCATCATGGCGGCGTGCGCGTGGTTGGCCGTCAGACCGGTCCCCATTTCGTAGTAGGAGACGATCGGAAGGTTGACCAGGAAGCCGAAGACTCCGGCGCCGAGGAAGTTCCAGAAGCCGACGGCGGCCAGGAACATCACCGCCCAGCGGTGCGGGAACGGTGTGCTCGACGCGGTGTGGCGGCGGGCCCCGATCTGCAGGAAGCCCCATGCCTCGACGGTCAGGAACAGCAGCGGCACCACTTCGAGCGCGGAGAACGTCGCGCCGAGCGCGAGGTGTTCGGCCGGCTCGCCCGAGAAGTACAGGTGGTGCATGGTCCCGATGACACCGCCGGCACTGTAGAGCACGATGTCGAGGAAGATCACGGCCAGGGCCACGCGCTCCCGGACGACGCCCAGCAGGACGAAGAGATAGGCGACCGTGGCGGTGGTGAACAGTTCCATGAAGTCCTCGACCCACAGGTGCACCACGATGAAGCGCCAGAAGTCGGCGGTGGTGAACTGGGTGTCGGGCGTGGCCAGCAGCCCGACGGCGTAGAACGCGGGCAGGGCGAGCGCCGCCAGGAAGAACAGCCAGGGCATGTTGGCGACGCTCTCCTGACGCAGTCTGCGGCGCAGTCCGCGGAAGAGGATCACGACCCAGACGACCATGCCGAGCGTGAGCAGCACCTGCCACACCCGCCCCAGGTCGAGGTACTCCCAGCCCTGGTTGCCGAGCGCGCTCCACAGACTGCCGAGCCAGCCGCGCTGTCCGGCCAGCTCGCCGAGCAGGCTGCCGAGCACCACGACGACCAGCGCGCCGAGCAGCGCCCGGGTCAGCAGGGCCTGTTTGCGGGGCTCCCAGCCGCGGGCGATCAGCGGGGTGATGAAGACGCCGATGGCCAGGAAGGAGGTGACCACCCAGAAGATCGCGAGCTGGGTGTGCCAGGTGCGGGCGAGGTTGTACGGCAGCCACTGGTCGAGCGGGATCCCGAAGAAGCTGCCGAGGTCCGCCCGGTAGTGCTGGGCGGTGGCGCCGAGCAGCGCCTGCACCAGGAACAGGGCGGCCATCACCAGGAAGAACCAGGCGGTGGTCCGCTGCGCCGGGGTCAGCCGGACCCGGTCGGGGGCGTGGAAGCGCAGTTCGCGGTGGTCGCGCCGGTGCCAGCCGAGGAAGTTCCAGCGGCCGAAGGCGGCGAACAGTCCGCCCGTGCCCACCAGCAGGAAGATCAGCGAGAGCACGCTCCAGGTCACCGTGTGCCCGGTGGGCTCGTTGCCGACCAGGGATTCCGAGGGCCAGTTGTTGGTGTACGAGTAGTCGTGACCGGGGCGCTCGGCGGCGGCGGTCCACGCGGTCCAGCCGAAGTAGGCGGTGATGTCGTGGATCTCGTCCGGGTCGGTGATCGCGGAAGGCCGTAGCCCCTGTTTGCCGTCGGGCGTGCCGAGCAGGTCGGCGTAGTGCCGGGTGAGTTCGGTGAAGGCGGCGGCCTGTGCGTCGGTCCACACCAGGGTGCGGGTTCCGGCGTCGTAGCGGTTGGTGCGGAAGTCCCGCACCGTCTGTGCGCCGGCGTCGGCCGACCCGTCGCGTTCGTGGGACTTCCGCACAAATGTGGCGCTGCGGTCCAGGTAGTCGGCGGTGAAGTCCGGGCCGAGGTAGGCGCCGTGGCCGTAGATCGAGCCGTACTGCATGAGGCCCGAGCGCAGGAAGACCTTCTGGCCGTCGCGGACGTCCTGCCCGGTGAAGACCACCTGTCCGGTGGAGGTGACGGTGCGGTCCGGGATCGGGGGCTGGGCCTGGTAGGTGCGCATCGCCAGAAGCGCGAGGACGAAGAACCCGCCGAGGGTGACGAGGATCGCGGCCTGTGTCCAGCCGCGGGCGATCATCCGCTTCCGTCTGCCGGTGACTTGAGGCGGACCCTCGGTCGGTGGTGCTGCTGCCATACGGCATGACCTCCTCACAGACGCGGCGGTCGCTCGACACGATCGCCGACTCCTGGGAGGAGAGTAGTACCAACAAGATTCGTATTAACAAGTGGCGTCGTTTAAATCAGCCAGCGGGGAACCGGCGTTGGCGCCGACGGGCCGGTGAACTCGAACACGCCGAAGGGGCGTCCGGGCCGGTCCGGACGCCCCTCCAGGCGCGTACGTCTGCCGTCACCAACAGGTTCGCAGTCTGTTCGAGTCGGCCCCTGGCTTCACCCGTCCCCGGCGTCCTGGGGCAAGGTGAGCCGCAGGACGATCTCGCCGTCGTAGATCTCCCCGGTGGGCTCGAACCCGAACTTCCGGTAGAAGGGCAGCGGTTCGCCCTCGCCGGTCTCGTAGCTGGTCAGCAGTTCGGTACCGCCGTCCGCTCGCACCAGGTCGGCGATCTGCGTGAGTGCGTCCCGGCCGATCCCCCGACCCTGGTACCGCTTGTCGACGAGGAGGCGCCAGAGGAAGTACCGCCCTGTGAAAGGCCCGGTCGGCGGCTTCCAGGACAGCATCACGAAGCCGGCCGGCTCGTCGCCGCAGTACACGGCCCGATACCAGGGATTGGCCTCCGCCGTCTTCGCCGCGTCCTTGAGCGACCTGGACACGGAGGCGACGAATCGCTTCTGGTCCCGGCGGACCCGGAGGGCGCGAACGGCCTCCCGGTTGTCGTCGGTGATTTCCTCCAGGCGCACCCCTGGGGACCTCATGCCACACCCCTTCCTGGATCGGGCGACCTCGCGCCATCCGGGCCGATGTGAAGAGCTGCCGCCGCAGCGTATGCGACGCCGGCGACCTGGAGCGTGACCGGCACGCCCGGCAGCGGCAGGAGGGACACCGGCCGCACCTCACACGGCGCGCCGGGAACGCGGTTCGGAGGCCGGGACGCCGCGTGCCACGGGTGCCGGGGTGGCCGCCCGTCGCCGGTAGACCAGATAGGGACGGACCAGGTAGCCGACCGGGGCGCTCCACACATGGACGAGGCGGGTGAACGGCCAGGTGGCGAAGAGCAGGCAGGCGCTCAGCGCGTGCAACTGGAACAGCAGCGGTGCCCCGGCGATCGCCTCGGGATGCGGGTGGAGGGTGAAGACGCCGCGGAACCAGACCGACACGGTGGTGCGGTAGTCGTAGCCGCCGCCGAACACGTTGTGCACGGCGGTGGCGCTGAAGCCGAGGAGGACCGTGACGGACAGCAGCGGGAACAGCACCTTGTCGCTGCGGTCGGTGGTGAGACGGACGCGGCGGGCGAGCAGCCGCCGGGCGCACAGCATGCCCAGACCGGTGACCATGGCGACCCCCGCGACGGAGCCGAGTGCGACGGCCGTGGTGTGGTAGGCGTGCTCGCCGATCCCGGCCGCCTCGGTCCAGGACGCGGGTACGGCCAGGCCCACCACATGTCCGCCGATCACCGCGAAGGCACCCAGGTGGAACAGGGGGCTGCCCCAGCGCAGCCAGCGGTGTTCGAGGAGCTGGGTGGTGCGGGAGGTCCAGCCGAACTGGTCCTGACGGTAGCGCCACACATGCCCGACGACGAACACGGCGAGGCAGATGTAGGGGAAGGCGACCCACAGCAGCAGGTCGGAGCCGCCGGGGGCGGCCGCGTACGGGTTCATCGAGCACCTTCCGGGCGGGAGGCCGGTGGGGCCGGCAGGGGCGGTACGAAGGTGTCGGGCGGGGCGAACTCCCCGTGCCCGTAGGTGCCGTAGGGGTCCAGACCCACGTCCTCGTTCGGCGGTCCCTCGGCCGCCAGCTTCGTCACCGCCTCCTCGTCGGCCCGGGACGGCGGGGGCAGGAGGGCGAGCAGCGCGGCCAGCACGTGCCGGTACGGCGAGCCGGCGGACTCCAGCGCCCGGTGGATCAGGTCGAGGCCGCGGCGGTGCTGGCGCAGCGGCGCCTCGCCCGCACCGGTGCCGGCCAGGGCGGCGAACTCCAGGACGACCGGCAGATGGTCGGGCAGTTCACCGCCGCTCGTGTCCCATCCCGCGGCCTGGTAGCGGCGGGCCAGGGTGAGCAGGGCCATGCCGCGGCGGCGGGTGTCGCCGTGCAGATAGTAGGTGAGGTAGAGGCTGCTCCTGCGGCGCAGGTCGAAGGTCTCGACATAGTGCCGCTCGAGTGTCTGGGGGTCCTGCTCGGCGAACCAGGTGGTGAAGGCGGCCAGTTCGGTGGCGGCCGGGGAGGGCGGCAGAGCCCGTACGGCGGCGAGCACGGTGGGCCGGGCGGCGGCCAGCTCGGCGTCCGGGTACTGGAGGGCCAGGGACAGCAGTCGCAGCACCAGCGCACGGTCCCGGGTCTCCTCCGGGGTGAGCCGGGCCGGGCGGCGCACGGCCGCCCGCAGCCGGGTGCGGACCCGGGCGGGCACGGTGGGGGGAACGGCGTTCACGGGCGGCCTCCGGCAGGGGCGTCGGGGTTGCGGCGGCGCAGGGTGGGAAGGCCGAGCATGACCTTGCGCCCGGCCGGCTCGGCGGAGGACTCCACCGGGCAGCGGTTCTCCAGGGCGGTCAGCGCGGCGGCGTCCTCCTTGTGGGCGGCGGGGACGACATAGCGGTCCTTGTATTTGGCCACCGCGAGGAGCCGGTGCAGGTCCTCCGCCTCCCGGGCGGTCAGTCCCACGGCCTTGAGCGCGGTCTCGTCGCCGCTCTCACCCAGGGTCTTCGCGCGCATGTACGACCGCAGGGCGGTCAACTTCATCAGCACCCCGGCGACCACGTCCGTGTCCCCGGCGGTGAACAGCTCCGCCAGGTATTCGAGCGGGATACGCAGCCGGGTGACGGCGGCGAAGACATGGTCGGGGTCGTCCTGGTCGCCTCCCGCGACGCTCACCGCGTCCAGGACGGGGGAGAGCGGAGGCACGTACCAGACCATCGGCAGGGTCCGGTACTCCGGGTGCAGTGGCAGTGCCACCTCGTACCGGCGGACCAGGTCGTACACGGGTGAGCGGCGGGCCGCGTCCAGCCAGTCCTCGGGGATGCCGGAGGCGCGGGCGGCCGCGATCACGTCGGGGTCGTGGGGGTCGAGGAAGACGTCGCGCTGGGCGTCGAGGAGGTCTTTCTCGTCCGGGGTCGCGGCGGCCTCGCCGACCCGGTCGGCGTCGTACAGCAGCAGCCCCAGGTAGCGCAGTCGGCCCACGCAGGTCTCCGAGCAGACCGTGGGCTGCCCCGCCTCGATGCGCGGGAAGCAGAAGGTGCACTTCTCGGCCTTGCCGGTGGCGTGGTTGACGTACACCTTCTTGTACGGGCAGGCCGTCACGCACATCCGCCAGCCCCGGCAGCGGTCCTGGTCGACCAGGACGATGCCGTCCTCCACCCGCTTGTACATGGCGCCGGACGGACAGGCCGACACGCAGGCGGGGTTGAGGCAGTGCTCGCAGAGCCTGGGCAGATGGAAGAGGAAGGTCTGCTCGAACTCGAACCTGACCTTCTCGGCCCACTCGCCCCTCAGGTTCGGGTCGCCGCCCGCGTGCTCGGGCGCGCCGCCGAGGCTGTCCTCCCAGTTGGCGCCCCAGGTGATCGAGGTCGGCTTCCCGGTGAGGACCGAGCGGGGGCGGGCGACCGGCATGTCCGGCCCGGCCGGGGCGCTGACCAGGTTGTCGTAGTCGTAGGTGACCGGCTCGTAGTAGTCCTCGATCGACGGCAGGTCCGGGTTGGAGAACAGCGAGAGCAGGCGCTTGACCCGGCCGCCGGAGCGCAGCACCAGACGCCCGCGCCGGTCCAGCATCCAGCCGCCCTTCCACTGCTCCTGGTCCTCGTAGCGGCGCGGATAGCCGAGGCCGGGCTTGGTCTCGACGTTGTTGAACCAGGCGTACTCGACGCCGGTCCGGTTGGTCCAGGTCTGCTTGCAGGTGACCGAGCAGGTGTGGCACCCGATGCACTTGTCGAGGTTCATCACCATCGCGATCTGGGCCATCACGCGTCCGACGGTGGCTTCGCCACGGGGCATGTCAGTACTCCACTTGCTGGCTGCGGCGGCGGATGACGGTGACCTCGTCACGCTGGTTGCCGGTCGGGCCGTAGTAGTTGAAGGCATAGGTGAACTGGGCGTAGCCGCCCGCGAGATGGGTCGGCTTGACGAGCAGGCGGGTGAGCGAGTTGTGGATACCGCCGCGCTTGCCGCTGACCTCGGTCTTCGGGACGTTCACCGTGCGGTCCTTGGCGTGGTACATGTACACCGTGCCCTCGGGCATCCGGTGGGTGACCACGGCGCGGGCGACCACGACGCCGTTGCGGTTGTACGCCTCGATCCACTCGTTGTCCTTGACGCCGATCTTCTCGGCGTCGGCGGTGGACATCCAGATCACCGGGCCGCCGCGGGAGAGGGCGAGCATATAGGCGTTGTCCTGGTACTCGGAGTGGATGGACCACTTGGAGTGCGGAGTGAGGTAGCGCACGGTCACCTCGGCGCGTCCGTCCTCGTGAAGATGCTCGTCGCCGTAATGCCGGATCGCGTTCAACGGCGGCCGGTACACGGGAAGTTGCTCACCCAGCTCGGCCATCCAGTCGTGCTGGACGAAGAAGTGCTGACGGCCGGTGAGGGTGTGCCAGGGCTTCTTGTGCTCGACGTTGATGACGAAGGGCGAGTAGCGGCGGCCGCCGGTCTCCGAGCCGGACCACTCGTACGACGTCATCACCGCGCGCGGCTGGGTGCGGGTGTCGGCGAAGGTGATCCGTTCCGCCTCGCGCTCGGACGCCAGCTCGACCAGGCCCTTGCTGCCGGTCTGCCGCTCCAGTTCCCGGAAACCCTCCGTCGCCAGGCGCCCGTTGGCGGTGCCCGACAGTGCGAGGATCGCCTCGCACATGTCGCTCGCGGTGGCCAGGGAGGGACGGCCGGCGCCGATCCCGTCGCGCACGGTGCCGCAGCGGTGGCGCAGCTCCTCGATCTCCCGGTCGGGGTGCACGGTGACGCCCTTGGTGGTTGTGCCCAGGGTGTCGAGCAGCGGGCCGACGGCGCGGATCTTCTGGGCGACGGCCCCGTAGTCCCGCTCGACCACCACCAGCTTCGGCATGGTCCGGCCCGGGACCGGCTCGCACTCACCGGCCTTCCAGTCCCGTACGACCCCGCCCGGCTGGGCGAGTTCGTCCGGGGTGTCGTGCGTCAGCGGCACCGCGAGGACGTCGGTGCGGGTCCCGAGATGCTCAGCGGCCAGTTCGCTGAACCGGTCGGCGATGGTCAGGAAGGTGTCGTAGTCGGTGCGGGCCTGCCAGGGCGGGGCGATGGCGGGGGTGAAGGCGTGCACAAAGGGATGCATGTCCGTGCTGGACAGGTCGTCCTTCTCGTACCAGGTCGCGGCCGGCAGGACCACGTCCGACAGCAGCCCGGTGGAGGTCATCCGGAAGTCCATGGTGACCAGCAGGTCGAGCTTGCCCTCGGGGGCCTCCTCGTGCCACACCACCTCCTCGGGCCGCTCGCCCGGCGGGGTCTCGGCCGAGCGGACGGCCGCGTCCGCGCCCAGCAGATGACGCAGGAAGTACTCGCTGCCCTTGCCGGAGGAGCCCAGCAGGTTCGCCCGCCACACGGTCAGCACCCGGGGGAAGTTGGCCGGGTCGTCCGGGTCCTCGGCGGCGAACCGCAGCCGCCCCGCCTTCAGTTCGTCCACGATGTGCTCGGCGACCCCGCGCCCCCGGGCCGCCGCCTCGTCGGCCAGATCCAGCGGGTTGCGGTCGAAGCCGGGGTGGCCCGGGGTCCAGCCGAGGCGCACCGCCTGCGCGAGACAGTCCGCGAACGCCTTGCCCCTGAACCGACCGGCGCCGAGCGGCGAGGCCAGCTCCTCGGGACCGAAGGCCTCGTACCGCCACTGGTCGGTGTTGAGGTACCAGTACGACGTGCCCGTCATGTGCCGCGTCGGGCGCTGCCAGTCGAAGGCGAACGCCAGGTGCTGAAAGCCCGTCAGCGGCCGCACCTTCTCCTGGCCCACGTAGTGCGCCCACCCGCCGCCGTTGACGCCCTGGCAGCCGGTCATCGTGGTCAGCGCCAGAAACGCCCGGTAGATGGTGTCCGAGTGGAACCAGTGGTTGGTGCCCGCCCCCATCGCGATCATCGACCGGCCGTTGGTGCGCTCCGCGTTGCGGGCGAACTCCCGGGCGATCCGCGCCGCCTGCTCGGCCGGTACGGAGGTGACCGTCTCCTGCCAGGCCGGCGTGTACGGCTGGGACGCGTCGTCGTACCCGAGCGGCCAGACGCCCGGCAGACCGGGTCGTGCCACCCCGTACTGGGCCAGCATCAGGTCGAAGACGGTGGTGACCAGTCGGCCGCCGACGCGCCGGACGGGGACCCCGCGTACCATCACGGAGCCGCCCTCGGTGGCACCCTCGTCGAACCGGGGCAGCGCCACCCGCACCAGGTCCTCGGCGGACTCCAGAAGGCTCAACTCGGGTACGACGTCGCCGAGATCGAGGTTCCAGCGGCCCTGTCCGGCCTTGTCCCAGCGGAAGCCGAGCGAGCCGCCGGGAACCACCGGCTCACCGGTGGCACGGTCGAGGAGCACCGTCTTGAACTCCGCGTTCTCGGTGGTCTCCGCGCTCTCCGTGTCCCCCTCGGCCTCGCGGCCGAGGTCGGCGGCGGTCAGGAACCCGTCCGGGACCAGCCCGTGGGCGCCGTCCCGCAGCGTCACGAGGAACGGCGCGTCCGTGTACGTCCGCAGGTAGTCGCGGAAGTAGGGCACTTCGTGGTCGACAAGGAACTCGCGCAGGATCACATGCCCCATGGCCATCGCGAGCGCCCCGTCCGTGCCGGGATGCGGGGCGAGCCACTCGTCGGCGAACTTGACGTTGTCCGCGTAGTCGGGACTGACCGCGACGACCTTGGTGCCGTTGTAGCGGGTCTCGGTCAGGAAGTGGGCGTCCGGGGTCCGGGTGACGGGGATGTTGGAGCCCCACATGATCAGATAGCCCGCGTTCCACCAGTCCGCCGCCTCGGGGACGTCGGTCTGGTCGCCGAAGACCTGCGGGGAGGCGACGGGGAGATCGGCGTACCAGTCGTAGAACGACAGCAGCGTGCCGCCGATCAGCGACATGAATCGGGACCCGGCCGCGAACGACGCCATGGACATCGCCGGGATCGGGGAGAAACCGGCCACGCGGTCGGGACCGTACGCCTTGATCGTGTGGACCTGGGCGGCGGCGACGAGCTCGGCGACCTCGTCCCAGTCGGCGCGCACCAGGCCGCCCTTGCCGCGGGCCCGCTTGTAGGCGCGCGCCTTGACCGGATCGCCGGCGATCTCCGCCCAGGCCGCCACGGGATCACCGAGTCTGCGCCGGGCCTCGCGCCACAGCTCCAGCAGGGCACCCCGGACGTACGGGTAGCGGACCCGGCTGGGCGAGTAGGTGTACCAGGAGAACGACGCACCGCGCGGGCAACCGCGCGGCTCGTACTCCGGGCAGTCCGTGCCGATCGACGGGTAGTCGGTGGCCTGGTGCTCCCAGGTGATGATCCCGTCCTTGACGTACACCATCCACGAACACGACCCGGTGCAGTTCACGCCGTGGGTGGAGCGCACCACCCTGTCGTGGGCCCAGCGGTCCCGGTAGAACCCCTCCCACTTGGGGTCGCCCTCACCGAAGACGGCGCGTCCGTCGGCCGACACCTCGCGACGGGTCAGCAGCCGACGGGCGGCCAACGGCCAGCCCTGCCCTGCGCGCCGCTGCGACGGGCGCGCGCTCTCGTCGTTCTCCATGACCACGAACGTAGGGGCCGATCCCGCTCCGGGCCCCGGGGCCGAACGGCCCTGTCGGGACACCTACCGGCCCGGTCCGCATCCTGGTCCTTCGTGAACTTCACCTCCGTCGAGGGCCGTTCCGGGCGGTGACAAGGGGCCATGGGGCGGTGCCCGAGGGCCGGTCGGCTCAGGCGCAGACCGACGCGCCACGGCGATCCTGACCGGTGACCGGCCGGGAGCGGCCAGGGACCGTCAGGTCCGGCCGTCCGGGCCACGTCTTCTCGTGTCCATGGGCTGGGACAGCCGCGGCACGCTCCTGGTCCGGTCCCCGTCCGTCGCCGATCCGGCGCCGCCACGGCCGCCTGCGCGGTCCGCGGTCATCGGGACGCCCGGCTCCCCCGAACCGACCGGCATCGGCATGGCGCTGCCGGCCACGGCGGATGCGTCGGGCACGGGCCTGCACCGCTCCTGACGGATCCACCCGTCGCGTGGTGATCGCCGGAAGCAGGGACGATCGGCCCATGTCCGTGGGCTCTTCGGCCGCTGCCGTCGGACCGGCTGATGCCGAATGCTGGCTGCCGACCGATCCGGAGGTATCCCGTGTACGACCGAACGAGGCGCCCGCACGGCCGTCTCCACCGTCGTCCCCCGTGGTGGGCGCCGCACGCGGGCCGGACCGGTCGCCGTCCGACCGCCCGTCACGTCTGCCCTGACTCCCGGGCGGTCGGACGCACGATGCGTACTCGACCTGTACGGAGGCCGCGATGAGCGGTGTGCAAGCGATCCGCCGACAGCACCAGAACGTCGCGGACAAGCCGTTCATCGTCATCTGGGAGTCCACCCGGGCCTGCCCCCTGGCCTGTCTGCACTGCCGTGCCGAGGCCGTACCGGACCGCCACCCGCGCGAGTTGGACACCGCCACCGCCAAGGACCTGCTCCATCAGGTCGCCGCGTTCGGACAGCCCGCCCCGCTGTTCGTCATCACCGGCGGGGACCCGTTCCAGCGCCCCGACCTGCTGGAGCTGATCAGGTACGGCGAAGAGGCGGGCGTCCGTGTCGCCGTGTCCCCCTCCGGCACCCCCACGCTCACCCCGGACCGGCTGCGCGCCGTGCACGAGGCGGGTGCCGTCGGGCTGTCGCTCAGCCTGGACGGCTCCACGGCCGAACTGCACGACGGATTCCGCGGTGTTCCCGGGGTGTTCCGCTGGACCCTGGACGCCTGGGACACCGCCCGCGCCCTCGGGATGAAGGTGCAGATCAACACGACGGTCGCCCGGCACAACCTCCTTGACCTGCCGGACATCGTCCGTCTGGTCGCCGAGCACGGCGCGATGCTGTGGAGCGCCTTCTTCCTGGTGCCCACCGGGCGCGGCAGACAACTCGGTGTCCTTACGGCGGCCGAGGCCGAGGATGTGCTGAACTTCGTCCACGACGTGGGCCTGACCGTGCCCGCGAAGACGACCGAGGCGCACCATTTCCGACGCGTCGCGCTTCAGCGGAAGGTGCTGGCGGAGCTCGGCGAGGACCATGTCGCGGTCCTGGGGCTCGGGCCGCTGTACCGGCAACTGCGCGACCGCGCCGCAGAGTTGGGCTTGAACGCCGGTGGGCGCCGGGCTCGTCGGCCGCCGTTGGACGTCAACGCGGGCCGTGGCTTCGTGTTCATCTCGCACACCGGCACGGTGCATCCCAGCGGCTTTCTGCCGCTGGGCGCGGGGAGCGTACGGGAGAGGCCGCTGCCCGAGATCTACCGCACTTCGGAGTTGTTCACCGGACTGCGGGACCCGGACCGGCTGCGCGGCCGGTGCGGGGCGTGCGAGTTCCGCCGCGTGTGCGGAGGCTCCCGGTCCCGCGCCTACGGCGTGACCGGAGATCCGTACGCGGAGGAGCCGTGGTGCGGCTACCGGCCCGGGACCTTCCCCTATCAGAGAGAACTGGCCGCGTTGCTGCCCGGCGACGCCACCGCGGCGGGTTCCTCTCCCCCGTCCGAACGCCGCGCACCACAACAGGACGTCATGTGAGCAGCCAGGTCGATCACCCCGCACCCACCGATGCCCGGCATCCCGGCGGTCTCAAGCAGCCGGACCTGAAGACCCGTCAGCTACGTGCCCACTCGGTGGTGGCGGTGTGGGTGGGGCTGGCGCTGGTGGCGGCCGGCGCCCAGCAGACCCTGCCGGTGGCGCGCTGGCTGGCGGTCCATCTGTTCCTGCTCGGTGCCGCCACCACCGCCGTCATGGTGTGGAGCGAGCACTTCGCCGTCGCCCTGCTGCACGCCCGTCGTCCCGACGAGCGGAGGAGCGATGCCCGGCTCGCGGCGGTGAACCTCGCCGTGCTGGGTGTGCTCATCGGTGTGTGGCTCGACCGGCCGGTTCTGACCGGCGCCGGCTGCGTACTGCTGGTGGCCGCGCTCGCCGCCCACCTGGTGGTGCTCGTGCGCATGGGGCGAGGGGCCCTGGGCGGACGTCTCGCCCGGGTGGTCGGTTTCTACCGGGCGGCCGCGGCGGCGCTGATCGTGGGCGCGGTACTGGGCGGACTGATCGCAACCGGTCACGCGGGTCCTCGGTACTACGCCGGGCTGCGGCTGGCCCACATCCATGTGACCCTGCTGGGCTGGATCGGACTGCCGGTCCTGGGCACCCTGTTCATGCTCTGGCCCACCGTGCTGGGCGTGCGCATGACGGAGCGCACCACGCGGGTCGCGCGCTGGGTACTGGCCCTGACCGGGGGCGGACTGCTGACCGCGGTGGTCGCTCTGGTGGCCGGACGGCGTTGGCCCGCTGTGGCCGGTGTCATGGCGTACGCCGTCGGCACGGTCCTGATGACGACCCTGCTCGCGCGCACGATCCGCCGTCGACGCCCGGTATCGGCGGCGGCCGCATGGATGCTGGGCGCGGCGGCCGGATGGCTGTGCGCCGGCGTGGCCGCGGACGCGGGCGTCCTGGCCGTCCGGCCGCTCACCGAGGCAGGGGAGGACTTCACTCTTCTGGTCCCGGTCGTGATCGTCGGCTTCGTGGCGCAGGTCCTCATCGGCGCCCTGACGTATCTGCTGCCGATCGTGCTCACCGGTGGGCCGAGGGAGCGGGCCGCGCTGCGGGCGGTCCTGGAACTCGGCTGGCCGGCCCGGTTCGTGGCCCTCAACGGCGGAGTGGCGTTGCTGGCCCTGCCGCTGCCCGATCCGGTGGGCACGGCGGGACTCCTGCTGGCCGCGGGGGCCGGAGCGGCGTTCCTCGCTCTCCTGGTCCGCGTCCTCGTACGCAGGGGCGGCGGTGCGGGGGAAAGCCCCTCGTCGCGACGGCCGGTCCTGCTGGGCACCGCGGGCGGCACCGTACTGATCGTGCTGGCGGTACTGGTGGCGAACAGTGGCGGCGGCACCGACCACCCGGCCGACGCCTCACGAGCGGGCGGCAACGGCGCCGCCGTCACACGCACCGTCGATGTGACCCTGGCCGGCATGCGCATCCGGCCCGGCAGGATCGATGTCACGGCGGGCACCGAACTGCGGCTGAAGGTCACCAACAAGGACGCCCAGCGCCACGACCTCAAGGTCGAGGGCGGCCCCGCCACACCGCTCCTCTCCCCCGGGCAGAGCCGGACCCTCGATCTCGGGCCCGTCACCGAAACCCGAACGGCGTGGTGCACCCTGCCCGGTCACCGCGCCGCGGGAATGACCATGGACATCGTCGTGCGGAACAGCACCGACGACATGGCCGGCATGCACGACGGGCCGACCGCCGTCACCGACGACAGCAATCCGGACCTCTCCGCCGGCTTCTCCCCCGGCTGGAAGCCCCGCGACGCGGCCCTGGCCCCCGCACTCGCCGGAACGGTGCACAGGATCGAACTGCACGCCGTCCGCCGGACCATCGAGGTGGCCCCGGGCGTCAGACAGCAGATGTGGACCTTCGGCGGCACCGCTCCCGGCCCCGTACTGCACGGACGGGTGGGCGACGTCTTCGAGGTCACCCTCGTCAACGACGATCCCGCCATGGGCCATGGCATCGACTTCCACGCCGGCTCCCTCTCCCCCGACCGGGCGATGCGCACCATCGCTCCGGGACAGCGGCTGGTCTACCGTTTCCGTGCCGAAAGGGCCGGCGCCTGGCTGTACCACTGCAGTACGGCGCCGATGCTCCAGCACATGGGCAACGGCATGTACGGTGCCGTCGTCATCGACCCGCCCGGCCTGCCGAAGGTGGACCATGAGTATGTGCTGGTGTCCTCGGAGCTCTATCTCGGCACGCCCGGCAGCGCGGCCCAGGTGGCGAAGATGCGTCAGGGCGCCCCGGACGCCTGGGTGTTCAACGGCGTCGCCGCCCAGTACGCCAAGGCGCCCCTCAGGGCGAAGGCCGGGCAGCGGGCCCGCTTTTGGGTGGTGGCCGCCGGGCCGGGTGACGGCATCGCATTCCACATCGTCGGCACCGTCTTCGACACGGTCTACGAGGAGGGCGCCTACCTCGTCGAGCCCGGTCGGCCCGGGGGCTCGCAGGTGCTGGGCCTGGCCCTGGCCCAAGGAGGTTTCGTCGAGACCACGTTCCCCGCGGCCGGCCACTACTCCTTCATCGACCACGACATGCGCCACGCCGAGGCCGGTGCCATGGGCATGGTGGAGGTGAGCAAGTAGTGGGCGGTGTCGGTCTGTGGTCTCTGGTGCGCTTCCTGCACGTCACCGGTGCCGTCCTGTGGGTCGGCGGGCAACTGGCCCTGTCCCTGGTGGTGTTGCCGCTGGCCCGGCGGATGCTGTCCGAGGACGCCAGGGACCGTTTCGCGGCCGAGGCGGGCCGCCGCTTCGGACTGCTGACCGGGGCGCTGTTCCTCCCCCTCCAACTCGGCACCGGCTGGGCCATGGCCTGGCACAAGGGTGTCACCTGGGCCTCGCTCGCCGACCCCGGCTACGGACGCACCCTGGCGGCCAAGCTCGGGCTGTTCGTCCTGGTCATGCTCGCCGCTGCCGGCCATGGCATCGCCCACACCAGAGGGCGCGCCGAACTGGCCCGAGCCCTTGCCGTCGCATCGCTGGTCGGTTCGCTGGGCGTCGTCCTGCTCGCCGCCGCCCTGCCCGCCACATAAACGCGGTGATGTCCCCAGGCCCTTCCGGTCCGGGGACATCACCGAACCCTCTTGTGGACCTCCCGCTACGGCCCTGAGGCCCAGCGGCATTCTGCGACCGGCGGCGGGGGCCTGTGCCGCGGGGACGACAGTCAAGGTCTCCGAGCCCGCGGACGTCGGTACCACACCCGCCCGCGGCCGCACCGTCGCGTCCGGGCGTGTGGGCAACCAGCGCACGAAAACCTCGCGGCCCGGTCGGACGGAAATCGGGGACGGCCGGACCGGGTGATGAGGCCGGACGGCCCGGCCCATGGAGAACTCCGCACGCGGATAGTGGCGTTGGGCCGACGGCACGCACCACGCCGTCGGACGGCCTGTGGCCCGGACCCCTTGGCCGGGGCCACACCACCGCGAACGCGAAGGGACGGGCTGACGATGCTTCAGCCATCGAGCAAGCAGAACGAGGCGACGGCCGTGTCCGTGTCCGGCCGGGCATGGCTGATGCTGGCACTGGCCACGGTGGGCTTCGCGGTCAACTTCTGGGCGTGGGCCCTGCTCAGCCCGCTCGGCCCGCACTTCAAGGACAGCCTGCAGCTGACCTCGTTCCAGCAGTCGCTGCTGGTGGCGGTGCCGGTGGTGGTCGGCTCACTGGGCCGGATACCGGTGGGCGCGCTGACCGACCGCTTCGGAGGGCGCGTGATGTTCCCCCTCGTCTCGGCGGCCACGATCGTGCCCGTGCTCTACCTCGGCCTCGCCGGCCACTCCTCCCTCGCCGCCCTGCTGGCGGGAGGGTTCTTCCTCGGCATCGGCGGCACCGCGTTCGCCGTCGGAGTGCCCTTCGTCAGCGCCTGGTTTCCGCCCGAGCGGCGCGGGCTCGCCATCGGGATCTTCGGGGCCGGCATGGGCGGCACCGCGATCAGCGCGCTCACCACGGTCAAGCTGGTGACGGCGCACGGCATGGCCGATCCCTTTCTGATCACCGCCGCCGTGCTGGTGGTCTATGCGGTGGTGGCGGCCCTGGTGCTGCGGGATGCGCCCGGCCGCACGGTGCCCACCGAACCACTGGCCGGCCGGCTGGCCACCACCCTGAGGCTCGGGATCACCTGGCAGGCATCCGCCCTGTACGCGGTGGTATTCGGCGGCTACGTCGCCTTCTCCGTCTATCTGCCCACCTATCTGAAGACCGGCTATGGTCTGGCCCAGACGGACGCAGCCAACCGGATGGCCGGCTTCGTCCTGCTCGCGGTCGCGATGCGCCCGATCGGCGGCTGGCTGTCGGACCGCATCGGCCCGGTACGGGTTCTGACGGTGTCCCTGACCGTGGTCCTCGCCGGAGCCTTCGCCCAGGCGTTCACCCCGGACCTGGCGCCGATCGGCACGATCGCCTTCCTCGCGCTGGCCGCCGCGCTCGGCGCGGGCAGCGGCGCCGTCTTCGCCCTGGTCGCACTCATAGCCCCGGCGAACCAGGTCGGCTCGGTCACCGGTGTCGTCGGCGCGGCCGGCGGCCTCGGCGGTTTCATCCCGCCGCTGGTCATGGGCTCGCTGTACGGCGCCTACGGTTCGTACGCCCTCGGCCTGGCGCTGCTCGCCGCGGTGGCGGCCGCGGCGCTCACCCTCACCGGTACCGGAGTACGTCAGTCGGTCACCCGCCGGGTTCCGGCGCCCCAGGCGAACTGAGCAGGAAGGACAGCGACACCATGTGCGAGTACTGCGGCTGCCAGGCGCTGCAAGCGATCGACGAGCTGACTCAGGAGCATGACAGGGTGGTGACGCTCATCAGCCGTGTCGGCGACGCCCACGCCGGCGGCAACGTCGCTCTCATGGCGGAGGTCGCCCGCGAGATCGCCGCCCTGCTCGGCCCGCACACCCGGGTCGAGGAGGAGGGTCTGTTCCCGGCCCTGGCCGCCGACTTTCCCGAGCAGATGGCCGAACTCGAGAGCGAGCACCGGCGCATCGAGGCCGTACTGGCGGAGGCGGACGGACCGTTCCTGGCCGATCCGACCTGGCCGCAGCGGTTGATCGAGACGCTCGCCTTGCTGCGTGACCACATACTCAAGGAGCAGGACGGCGTCTTCCCGGCCGCCCTGGCCTACCTGACCATCGAGCAGTGGGAGGCCGTCGAGGCGGTCCGTGCCCGCACGGACACCCGGATCTCGCCGTCACCGTGAGGGTGTCCGTGGGTCAGTGACCTCTCCGTCGGCCGGGGCTTGCCGTGCCGGACCGGGCCGCGGCCGGTGTCGATTCTTACCGGTGGCCCCAGCCGTGCCTGGACCCGGGAACCGTCACCGGCTTCCCCCGGAAGCAGCCGATCGAGTACGGGTACTCGCCGTTGAGGTGGTAGTGGTACATGACGACCTTGTGGCCGTCCCACATGATCGCGTGCGTATGGCCGTGGCAGACATCCAGGTCCTTGTTTCTGACGATCTTTCCGTCCTCGCCGCGCGGCCCGTAGATCCCGAAGCCGTCGATGGCGTATCCCACGAGCGGTGAGTGCCGGTCACGGGCATGCGCGGGCCCTCTGGAAGCCTTGCCGAAGCAGGTCTGCGAGGGGCCGTGGTAGTGGTACTGGGTGTCGTAGGGATGGCCCCAGCAGCGGTCGAGGGGCAGGGCCGCGTTCGGGTCGACCGGGCGGTCCTGCGCGTCGGTGGCCACCTCCAGGTGGAAGGTGCCGCCCGCCAGAGCCATCCCCGTCGTCAACTGGTCGATGCACGTGGGCGTCGCCGCGACGGACGGACGGCGGGGAACGGTGACGTCGAGGTCCCACGGCTTGATGGGGATCGCAGCGGCATTGGGGTACCCGTGCGCGGGAATCTCCGCGTAGTACTTGTACGCGGGGGTGCCCTTCTGGACGGGGAAGTGCCCGGTCGGATGGTCCGGGAGCCCGTTGCCCTTGAAGTGCCTCTTGGTCGAGGTCGTCGTCACCCGCAGTCTGCCGTGCCAGCGCAGTGTCCCCGACACAAAGGGCCGCTTGCGCACATCGATCACACCGTGCGCGTCGATCCACGGGCGGTCGGGCCGGGTGAGGGTTCCCCCGCGGCAGGCGTAGAGGGTGTTGCGCGCGGGTGACGCGATCGACGTACCGGTGGGCGGTGTGTGCAGACGCGTGATCGGGGTGTTCCCACCCTCGCTCCACGAATCCATGGCCGCCCGCACGGGACGGGGCACAGCGGCGGAGCCGGCCGGAGCCGGCGACGGAACCAGTAGCGCGCAGACCGCACCAGTGGTCAGCGCAACAGGTTTGAGCAGGCCGTGCATCAATGCTCCCCATCTCGACGAGGGCCGGAGGTCGTCACACCGGCGGCCCATGTCCCCGCCGCCTGCATCACCTCACCACGCCCCCGGCCCGTTGTCCCACGGACACGAACGGGCAACCGAGTGAGCGCCCCTCCCGACAGGGCCGGGGGGGGGGAGCATGGGGAGTCTCCCGACGGCTGTGTCCTGTCAGGTGCCTGGCCGACGGCCCTCGGAGCGGGACGAGCCGGTCGCCCGCGACTCCAGCATTCTCCTGGCCTCGGCGACCACCGCCGGGTCGGTGACAAAGTGCGTGTCCTGCGCGGCGGAGGCGCTGGAGGCACCGAGGGGGATCCAGGCGCCCACGCGCCGGGGTTCGGCGCGGCGCTTCGCGGAGAGATGGACGGCGGCCACGCCGGCAGCGGTCAGCGCGGGGATGTCGGAGGGGCGCACCCCGCCGCCCGCCATCACCTGCACGCCGGGCGCCACCTCGACCATGGCGGCGAGGTCGGCCAGCCCCTGTCCGGCGGCCGGGGCGCCGCCGGAGGTGAGCACCCGGGTGAGCCCCAGGGCGGGCAACTGCGCGGCGGTGGCGACCGGGTCCGCGGACTGGTCGATCGCGCGGTGCAGGGTCACCTCGACGGGGCGGCTCACCTCATGAGCCGCAGCGGCGAGGCGGGCGACGGCGTCGGTGTCGAGGCCTCCGTCGGCGGTGAGCGCGCCGACGACCACGCCGGAGGCGCCGGAGGCGATCACGGACCGCACCTCGGCGGCCATCAGGGCGATCTCCTCGGCGTCGTGGACGAAGTCGCCCGGCCGGCAGCGGACCAGGACCTGCACCGGCAGGCCCACGGCGGCGACCGCCTCGACGAGGGCGGCCGACGGGGTCAGGCCGCCCAGTTCCAGGCCGGTGCAGAGTTCGACGCGATCGGCCCCGTGGTCGAGAGCGACACGGGCACCGGCCGGTGAGGTGACGGCGATCTCCAGTGCGGGCCGCCGGGAAGGTACAGCCGGCCCGGGAACCTCGTCGGACGCCACCGATGCCAGGGCCCGGCCCGCCCCGCTGGTTCGGGGCGGGCCGAGGGGCCGGGAAGTGCGGTCGGTCACTCGTCGTCCCCGGTGAGCGGCTGGTCGGAGGCCGGGATGACACGGGCCGTCAGGTCCGGGTCGGCCATGTCGGGGTCGAAGGGGAACATCGGGCGGCGGATGCGGCGGTGACCGAGGCGCACCAGGTCCTGGTCGACACCGCCGGGAGTGAGGGCCATCTTCCAGCCCACCGACATGTCGAACAGCTCGGGCTCCAGATAGCCGATCTTGACGATCACGATGTCGGCGGAGCGCGGGTCGAGGTCGAGGTCGGTGAAGTCGTGCTCGTGGTGGTAGGGCTTCCGCAGCCTGGTGAGGATCGCGTACACACTGCCGACCCGGATGACGACCTCGGTCTTCGCGTCCCGGTCGCCGTGCCGGATCGAGTGGACCACACCGGTGAGCGTGACGGGGCCGGCGTGCCGGTCGTCGACCTCGGCGCCGGCGGTGACGGTGACGGTGGCGCCGAGCCCGGCGGCGACGGCGGTCTCGATCGCGGCGGGGCCCGGCACCGAGGCGTAGAGGACGGTCGGCCCGTCCTCCTTCTGGAACTCGGGGCGCTCGAGCAGCCGGGTCAGGCCCCAGGTGACGTCACCGGCGCCACCCGCCGTGGGGTTGTCGCCGGTGTCGCTGATGAAGTACGGCCGCTGGTCGGAGGCGAGGGCCTCGTCGAGGAGTTCGTCGTAGGTGCCGGTCGGGGCGACGAAGTCGAAGTCGTGGCGGGCGTTCCAGAAGCCCCGGGCGAGGCGTTCGGCCCCGGCCGAGACCGCCGCCGTGTCGTCGCCGGTGACGACCACGACGGCGCGGTTGCGGGGTTCGTCGGCCCAGGCGTAGCCGACCCAGACGGCGGCGTCCGTCACGCCGTCGGCGGCCTCGACCTCGTCGACCGCCGCGTACACGCTCTTCGCGGGTTCGATCCGGGTGGAGGTCTGCTCGCCGGCCAGCAGCACCGGGACCGGCACCCATGCCTTGACCGGGCGGGGGGCACCGGACACCAGCAGGTCGACCAGGTTGCGGACGGCGCGCTCCTTGGTCTCCATGTGGTCCTCGTGCGGGGCCATCCGGTAGCAGGTGATCAGATCGCTGCCGTGGACGAGTTCCCGGGAGACGTTGCCGTGCAGGTCCATCGAGGTGGAGACGATCACGTCGGGGCCTACGGTGGCGCGGATGCGTTCCAGCAGCACGGCCTCGGCGTCGTCGATCCCCTCCACGGTCATGGCGCCGTGGATGTCGTACCACAGGCCGTCCAACCGGGGCAGCGCGGCGAGGCGTTCGATCAGCTCGTCGGTGAGCGCGGTCCAGGCGGCGGCGGTGACGGTGCCGCCGGGCAGTGACTTGCCGACCAGGGCGCCGTGCCATTCGGCGGCCTCGCGCAGTTCCTCGCCGGGCGCGAGGAACGGGTACCGGTCGAGGACCTCGGTGCCGCGCGAGGGGTGGAAGGCGGGGGCCTCGGTGCGGGCCGGGGAGAAGGTGGAGGACTCGATGCCGAGGCCGGCGACGGCGATGACCGGACGGGCGACGGCGGTGCGGGTGTGGGACATGGCTCCTCGTGCGGGGTGGTGCGGAGTGGGCGGTACGGCCCGGGGCGGGAGTTCACCCGGTGCGGGTCTTTGTGAGCGGGCGTCAGCCCCTTCCGGGGGGCGCGGCGGTACGGAATCGGTCCGTGCCGGCGCCGATGCCCCCGGCGTCACCCAGGGCGCGGGCCAGGGCGTGCTGCAGGGCGAACAGTCCGGCGCCGACCAGTCCGGCGTCGGCGCCGAGCATGGCCCGCTCGATGGTGAGATGTTCGGTCACCAGCGGGTGGCAGCTCTCGTAGAGCTGGCTGCGCACCGCGGCGACGAACGGCTCGAGGGTGGAGAGGATGCCACCGAGATAGACGGCGTCCGGGTTGAAGAAGTTGACGTTGGCGGCGAGTACCCGGCCGAGGTGGTCGCCGGCCCTGCGGACGGCTCGGGTGGCCTCCGGGTCGGCGTCGGTGACGAGCCGCACCACGTCCTCGGGGCCCGCGACGTCGAGACCGCGTTCGCGCAGGATGCGCACGAGCGCGGCGCCGGACGCCACGGTCTCCAGACAGCCGGTGTTGCCGCAGGAGCAGGGGATGTCGGCGCCGCCGTCGAGGCGGATGTGGGTGATGTCGCCGGCAGCTCCGCGGGCGCCCCGGTAGAGACGGCCGTCGGCGATGACGCCGGCACCGATCGCCGAGCCGATCTTCACCATGATCGACTGCCGGTGTTCGGCGGGCCTGACGCTCTGCTCGCCGACCGCCATGCAGTTGGCGTCGTTGTCGACGACGGCCGGGACCCCGAAGCGCTCCTCCAGCCAGGCGGCGGCCGGGAAGCGGTTCCAGCCGAGCATCCGGGACGGCTGGACGACGGCGCCGGCGGCGACGTCCACCGGCCCGGGCAGGGAGAGCCCGACACCCCGGAGCCGGTCGCGTCCACGCAGCTCGGCGAGGGACTCCAGGTGCTCGGCGAGCCTCGGCAGGGCGGCCTCGGGACCGTCGGCGATCTCGAACGGGACGTTGGCGACGTCACGGACACCGCCGCCCGGGAGCACCACACCGATCCGGGCATGGCGGCCGCCGACGTCGGCGGCGACGGCGTACTCGTCGTTGCTGCCCGCCCTGAGCACCCTGCGGGGGCGGCCGCCGGTGGAGGAGTGGGTGCCCTCCTCGGCGATGAGCCCGCGCTCGACCAGCTGGGCCACGGTGAGGGAGATGGTGGAGGGAGCCGTGCCGAGGAGTTGCGCGAGTTCGGCGCGGGACGTGGCCTGGCCCGAGGCGACGAGTTCGAGGACCCGCGCGGCGATGGTCGTGCCCTTCTGCGCGGTGCCCTTCGACGTCGCACCCTTCAGGGACACGCCCTTGGTGGTCCTGCGGTCCCGTGGACTTATTTCAGTCATGTACGAAGTAACTTCCGCAATGGTGGATGTGACGGAGACAGTACGCCCGTCCCGGCGGGCAGGGAACAGCCTCCGTGAAGGAAGTGGACAGCGTCAGCGCACAGTTAAATCGCCTCAAATCAGTACATAGACACCACTCAAGGCGCCTGAAGTGGCTGACTGTGACTTTTATCGAAACTGCAGAAACTTACTTTTTACTAAATCTTGTTTGTTTGTTCGGCGCGTCCGTCGTTGTATGTCGCCATACACAGCGCCGATCCCGCGGCGCCGGCCCGGGTCCTCCCGGGATGTATGCGGGTCCTTTCACTCTGAGGAGAGTCATGTTCCTTGCTCACACGGCGGCCGGCCGCCGCTGGGCCCTCGTCGCGGGTGCCGTCGTCACCACCGGCGCGCTGCTCACCGGCTGTTCCGGCGGCGGTGGCTCGTCGTCCTCGGGCTCGGCGTCGTCGGACACCATCAACTACGCCCTGCCGGCGAACTTCACGCCGAACTGGATCCTTCCGGTCGGCACCGCCTCGCACCTGAACACCAACAACGCCTCCATATCCCAGGCCGTCTGGGAGCCGCTGATCGCATACGACGGTTCCACCGGCACGGTCGGCTGGAACAAGGACAACTCGCTGGCCACCGACGCGAAGTTCGCCGCGGACAGCAAGAGCGTGACGATCACCCTCGGCGATCGTCACTGGAGCGACGGCAAGCAGATCACCTCGCGCGACGTGGAGTTCTGGTTCAACCTGGTCAAGGCCAACAAGGCGGACTGGGCAAGCTACAGCCCGGGCAAGGCGCCGGACAACTGGACCTCCTTCAAGACGATCGACGACACGCATTTCACGATCACCTTCGACAAGGCGTACAACCAGGAGTGGATGCTCGCCAACGAGCTGAGCATGATCCGCACGATGCCGCAGCACGTCTGGGACAAGACCAGCGACTCCGGCGCCGTCTCCGACCTGGACCGCACCGCCGTCGGCGCCAAGAAGGTCTGGACGTACCTCAACAACGCCGCCAAGAAGATCTCCGGCTATGCGACCGACCCGCTGTGGAAGACGGTCAGCGGCCCGTACACCATCAAGTCGTTCTCCACCGCGGGCAAGGTGGAGCTGACCGCCAACGCGAAGTACGACGGCGGCGGCAAGGCCAACATCAAGAACGTCAATCTGCTGCCGTTCACCACCACCGACGCCGAGGAGAACGCCCTCCGCGCGGGCACCGTCGACTACGGCTACATCAACGCCACCGATCTGAGCCAGGAGTCGTCCTTCAAGGCCAAGGGCTATTCGGTGAAGCCGTGGACCGGCTGGGCGATCACCTACATGCCGTACAACTTCAACAACCCGGCCATGGGCCCGGTGTTCAAGCAGCTGTACGCCCGCCAGGCGATCCAGATGTCGGTGGACCAGACCACCCTCTCCAAGGTGGTCTTCAACGGCACCGCCGTCTCCACCTACGGCCCGATCCCGCAGGGCCAGGAGTCGTCCTTCGTCTCCCCGGAGCAGAAGAACAACCCGTACCCGTTCGACACCGCCAAGGCGAAGAAGCTGCTCACCGACCACGGTTGGACCGAGCAGGGCGGCACCATGGTGTGCACCGGCCCCGGCAGCGGCGACAACCAGTGCGGCGCGGGCGTCGCCAAGGGCACCAAGTTCGAGATGGAGGTGCTGTCCCAGTCCGGCTCCACCGTGACCGACAACATGATGAGCGCGCTGCAGTCGTCGTTCGCGAAGACCGGCATCAAGTTCGGCATCAAGACCGCCCCGGTCAACTCCGTCCTGTCGCAGTCCGGCCAGTGCACCGCCGACGAGTCGGGCTGCAAGTGGCAGCTGTCCTTCTTCGGCACCGCGGGCAGCTGGTACTTCCCCGCCTACCCGAGCGGTGACTCGCTCTTCGCCACCGGCGGCGGCTCCAACTTCGGCAGCTACTCCAACGCCGAGGTCGACAAGCTGATCAACGAGACCACCACGTCCTCCTCGAACGAGGCGGTGCAGAAGTACAGCGCCGCGCTCGCCAAGGACCTCCCCGTGATCTGGCTGCCGGAGCCCGACTACCAGATCTCCGTGGTCAAGGACGGCCTCGGCGGCTTCGCCCAGGACTCCCTCGCCAACTTCCACCCCGCCATGTGGAAGTGGACCAAGTAAGCCCGGTCGGTGTCCGCGCGGGCCGACGGCAGCCTGTCGGTTGCCCGGGGCCCGCGCGTCCGCACCACATCGGCACCGCCGCACCGGCACTCGCCGCACCGACACCCACGTCGCAGTGACGTCCATGTCCAGGTGACACCCGAGCGCACCACAGAGACGAAGCGACCGGAACACATATGAGCACTCCCTCGTACCTGATCAGACGCGTCCTCCAGGCCGTCGCGGTGATCGTCATCGTGACGATCGTCGTCTTCGGCCTGCTGCACGCGCTGCCCGGAGGCCCCGCACGCGGGATCCTCGGACCGCAGGCCACCGCACAGCAGATCGCCCGCTTCAACCACGAACAGGGCCTCGACAAGTCCCTGCCCGTGCAGTACTTCTACTACCTCGGCCAGCTGCTGCACGGGGACCTCGGAACCTCGTACACCCTCAACGAGCCGGTCTCCCAGCTCATCACCGAGCGGCTGCCGAAGACCCTGGTCCTCACCGTGCTGTCGGCGCTCGTCGGCCTCGTCCTGGCGATCCCGCTGGGCATGTGGCAGGCCATGCGCCGCAACAAGCCGGTGGACTACGTCATCACCACGCTGAGCTTCATCGCGTACTCCACGCCCGTGTACTTCCTCGGGCTGATCCTGGTGCTGGTCTTCAGCCAGATGCTGGCGTGGTTCCCGTCGCAGGCTCCGCAGGGCGAGACGCTGGGCCAGGTGCTCTCCGACCCGCAGGCCCTGGTGCTGCCGGTGGTCGCGGGCGCGGCCTCCATGGTCGCGGTGTTCAGCCGCTACATGCGGTCGGCCACCCTGGAGAACCTCTCCGAGGACTACGTCCGCACGGCCAGGGCGGGCGGCTCCCGCTCCCACGCCATCCTGTGGCGGCATGTGTTCCGCAACTCGCTGACGCCCGTGGTCGCCATGCTCGGCTACTACGTGCCGGTGCTCTTCGGCGGTGCCCTGGTCGTCGAGCAGCTCTTCAACTACCCCGGCATGGGGCTGCTGTTCTGGACCGCGGCGCAGTCCTCCGACTACCCGGTCCTGCTGGGCTGCGTCCTGGTGATCGCCGTCGCCACCGTCGTCGGCACCCTGCTCGCCGACATCGTCCAGCGGATCATCGACCCCCGAGTGAAGGCAGGCCGGGCATGAGCGCCGTCATCCAGCCGGACATGGCCCCGACGAAGGCCGCCGCGCCGCGTGAGGCCTCCGGCGTACGGCTCGCCGTCCGCCGTTTTCTGCGCAACAAGCTGGCCGTCGTCGGACTGGGCGTCGTGGCCTTCTTCTTCCTGTTCTGCTTCGTCGGTCCGCTGGTGTACTCCACCGACCAGACCCACACCCTGCTCCAGCAGGTCAACCTCGCCCCCAGCGGAGCGCACTGGCTCGGCACCGACGCCGTCGGACACGACGAGCTGGGCCGGCTGATGTACGGCGGCAAGGTCTCCCTGATCGTCGGCCTCGCCGCGGGCGTCCTCGCCACCGTCATCGGCACCCTGTGGGGCGCCGCCGCCGGTTACGCGGGCGGCTGGATCGACGCCGTGATGATGCGGATCGTCGACGCCGGCATCGCCATCCCCGCGCTGTTCATCCTGCTGGTGGTCTCCGCCATCACCACGCCGGGCCTGACCGGTCTCGTCCTCATCCTGGGCCTGGTGTCCTGGCTGGTGCCGTCCCGGCTGGTCCGCGCCGAGACCCTGACCCTGAAGAACCGGGACTACGTCCTGACCCTGCGCGCCATCGGCGGCACGCACGCCCGGGCCATCCTGCGTCACATCCTGCCGAACTCGGTCTCGACCATCATCGTCGCCGCGACCTTTCAGGTCGCCGACGCCATCCTGCTGGTCGCCTATGTCTCCTATCTGGGCATGGGAGTCCGGCCGCCGCAGACCGACTGGGGCGGCATGCTCTCCGCCGGTCTCACCGCCGCCTACTCCGGCTACTGGTGGCTCATCCTGCCGCCCGGCCTGGCCATCATCCTGGTGGTGTGGGCGTTCAACGCGATCGGGGACGGACTCCGCGACGCATTCGATGTGAGGGGACGCGGATGACCGCCACCACCAAGGGCTCCGCCGCCCGCACCGCGGTGTCCGGCCCGATCCTCGAACTCGACGACCTCGGCGTCGTCTTCACCACCGAGACCGGCGACGTACCCGCGGTCAAGGGTGTGTCCCTCCAGGTCCGACCGGGCGAGACGCTGGCCCTGGTCGGCGAGTCCGGCTCCGGCAAGTCGACCGTCGCGCTCGCCGCGATGGGCCTGCTCGCCGGGAACGCCCGCGCCACCGGCAGCGCCGTCATCGCCGGCACCCAGATCGTGGGCGCCTCGGAGAACGGCCTCGCGGCACTGCGCGGCAAGACCGTCTCCATGGTGTTCCAGGAGCCGGCCACCGCACTCGACCCGCTCACCCGGATCGGGAAGCAGATCACCGAGGTGATCCGCAACCACCGCGAGGTGTCCGCCAAGGAAGCCGCCGCCGAGGCCGTCGAACTGCTGCGCAGGGTCGGCATCCCCGAACCGGAGAAGCGCGCCCACGCCTACCCGTTCCAGCTCTCCGGCGGACAGCGCCAGCGGGTCGTGATCGCCATGGCCATCGCCAACGAGCCCGTCCTGCTCATCGCCGACGAGCCGACCACCGCCCTCGATGTGACCGTGCAGGCCGAGATCCTCGATCTGCTGCGGCGGCTCGCCGCCGAGACCGGCACCGGTGTGCTGCTCGTCACCCACAACATGGGCGTCGTCGCCGACTTCGCGGACCGGGTCGCCGTCATGTATCACGGCGAGATCGTGGAGACCGGATCGGTCGAGGACGTCCTGCTGCGCCCCTCCCACGACTACACCCGGCGTCTGCTGGCCGCCGTGCCCCGGCTGTCCGTCGCCGGGACCGCGGACGGCACCGGCCGGCCTGCCGGGTCCGTGCCGGCAGGGACGAACCGTTCCGCGGCCGAGCCGTCGGCCCCGCCCGCCGGGACCGACCGGCCCGGGAGCGAGCCGGTGGTCGAACTGCGTGACATCAGCGTGGTGTTCGGCCGTGGCAGGGCCGCCGTACGCGCTCTCGACGGAGTGTCGTTCCAGGTCGGGCCGGCGGAGACCGTGGGTCTGGTCGGCGAGTCCGGCTCCGGGAAGTCGACCGCTGCCCGGGTCGCGCTCGGCCTGATCCCGCCCACCTCCGGCACCGTCTCCCTCTTCGGCACCGACCTCGGCCGCACCCGCGCGCGGGCCCGCCGCGCCCTGCGCTCCGGCATCGGTGTCGTCCTCCAGGACCCGGTGGCCTCGCTCGACGCCCGTATGACCGTCGGCGAGTGCATCGCCGAACCGCTCCGGGTACACCGTCACGATCTGTCCGCCAAGGACCGGCAGGCCAAGGTGGCCGCCGTCCTCGACCGGGTCCGGCTGCCACGCGAACTCGCCCGGCGCGCCCCCCGCGAACTTTCCGGCGGACAGCGCCAGCGGGTCAGCCTGGCCCGCGCCCTGGTCCTGGAACCCCGGCTGCTGGTCGCCGACGAACCCACCAGCGCGCTCGATGTGAGCGTGCAGGAAGCGGTCCTGGAGGTCATCGCCGAGCTCCAGGGCGAACTGGGCTTCGCCTGCCTGTTCGTCTCCCACGACCTCGCCGTGGTGCAGCACTTCGCGCAGCGCGTCGTCGTGATGCGCGCCGGCCGCATCGAGGAGCAGGGCTCCACCGGGACGACCCTGCTGCATCCGGAGACCGACTACACCCGCCGTCTGCTGGCCGCCGTACCGGTGCCCGATCCGGTGGTGCAGCGGGGCCGCAGAGCCGAACGCCTGGCCACTCTCGCGGCCGGCCGTACGGAGGCCCAGGCGTGACCAGCCCTCCACCCTCCCCCCACACCCCGCAGGACTCCGCCATTCCCAGCACTCTCCGGCCGCTGTTCGCCGGCATCGACATCGGCGGCACCACCACCCAGGTGGTGCTCTGCTCCGACGACCTGACCGTCCTCGACCGCGCGGAGACCGCCACCCCGGCGCAGGAGGGCGGCCGGGCCATGGTCGGCGCCGCGCTCGAGGCGCTCGCCCCGCTGCTGGCCCGTACCCCGGGCCGCCTGGTGGGCGCCGGAATCGGTGCCGCCGGGGTGGTGGACTCCGCGAACGGCCGCATCCTGGTCGCCAGCGACTCCTTTCGCGGCTGGGCCGGCTTCGCCGTCACCGCCGCCGTCGAGGAGGCCCTCGGTGTCCCGGCCTTCCTGGACAACGACGTCAACGCCTTCCTCTACGGGGAGGTCTACGGCGGAGCGGTGCGCGGCGAGACCGACGTCCTCGGCATGACCCTGGGGACCGGCGTCGGCGGCGCCCTGTGGACCGACGGCGCCCTGTACACGGGTCCGCACGGCGCGGCCGGCGAGATCGGCCACATCCCCGGCTTCGGTGACCTGCCCTGCTCCTGCGGCGGCCGCGGCCATCTGGAGACGTTGGCCTCCGGCCGCTCCATCGGGGCTCGTTACGCCGACCGCACCGGCCGGCACCTCACCGCCCGCGAGGTCGCCGGGGCCGCCGTCCGGGGCGACGAGGACGCTCTCGCGGTGTACCGCGCCGCGGGAGAGGGCATCGCCCGGGCGATCGTGATCACGGCGGGCGTCGTCGACATCACCACGGTGGTCGTCGGCGGCGGCGTCAGCCGCGCCTGGCCCCTGCTGGAGCCCGTCGTCCTGTCCGCCCTCGCCGCCGATCCCCCGGTCAGCGGCCACCCCGTCCGCCTGGTCAAGGCCGCCCTGGCCTCCGACGCCGTCCCGGTCGGCGCCGCCGCCCGCGCCCGACGGGAACTGGGCACGGGGGTGACGGCGACGGCGACGGCGTAGGTGCGGGGCGACGGGGCGACGGGGTCGAAGGATCACAGATCCACGGGGCCATGGGGTGCCAAATCTCCCGGGTCCGACCCGTTGGACCACTTCGACATGGCGGTCCGGGTGCGCGACACCGACAGAGTGATCCGCTGTCAGCACACCCGGCCGCAGGCCGTCCCCGTCTCCGTCCCCGTCCCCGACCAGACCGCCCCGCTCAACCACGGTCGTGGAGGGTCACCTGGTAGCCGTCGGGGTCCGCGAACGTGAAGGTGCGGCCGAACGGCCCGTCGACGGGCGCTGAGACGATCGTCGTGCCGGCGGCGACGAGGGCGTCGTGGATGTCCTGCGCGTCGGGGGCGTGCAGCCACAGCGCCATCCCCTGGCCCGGCTGCGCGATCGTGTCCAGGTCGACGCCCGCGACGACGTCGCGGACGGCGAACGCGATCGGCTTGGTGTCGAACACGACAGCGTGCGGCGGTCCTGCGTCAGAGCGCTTCAGCCCCAGGTACTGCTCGTAGAAAACGGCGGAGCGCTCCAGGTCGCGCACCTGCAGTGAAATGAAGTCGGGTCCGGTGACGGCCATGATTTTTGCCTCCTCATCGCATGTCAGTCTTCTGACATGCCGCAACGTATGTCAGACTGCTGACATGAGTCAAGGTGAGCCCGGAGTCGAGCTGGACACATCACTGGGGTACATGCTGAAGGCGGCGTCGAGCGCTCTGCACTCCGCCCTGGAGGCCGTGCTGAGTCCGCTCGGCATGACGATCACCCACTACTCCTGCCTGGAGCTGCTGGCCCAGCGAACGGGCCTGTCGAACTCCGAGCTCGCCCGCGGCGCGTTCGTCACCCGGCAGTCGATGAATGTGCTTCTGCAGGCCCTCGAACGCCAGGGACTCGTCATCCGCCCGGCACGGGCACCCGTGGGCAGGGCCCTGCCCACCGAGCTGACCGATCGTGGGCGCGCCCAGCTCGAGGTGGCCAGCGCCGCGGTTCGCCGCGTCGAGCAGGACATGCTGGCCGATCTGGATGCCGACGAACAAGCTCAGATGCGGCGCCTGCTCACCACATGCATCGCCTCACTGACCGAACCGCCCGCATCGGCGACGTGACTGCTCCGGAATGCGCGTTTGCCGTGGCCCTGCTCACATGGGTGCGGAAAGGACCGGCACATCGACTTCCTGGGCCTCCACCCTTTCGGCGGCAAGACCGGCCGGCCCAGGGCGGTTCGGCCGGCCTGGTGAAGGTCCGTCAGGCGGCTGGGGCGTTGAGGGTGCGCCCGGCCGGACTGCGGGTGTGAATCCAGGCGGGCAACGCGGTCAGCACCCCGACGGCGAGCAGTACGCCGAGGGCGGCGCTGAGCAGCCACGTTCCCGGGGGCGTGATCTGCGTGCCGAAGAGCCAGTACAGGCCCAGCCCGGCCGGAATGCCCACCGCCACTCCGGGCACGGCAGGCAGGAGTTGCGCGACACAGAGCGCCGAGACGACCTGGCCGGGTGTGGCACCGAGGGTACGGGCGATGGTCAGGGCGCGCCGGGCCTGCATCGCGGTGCTCCGGCCGAGAAGCACGGCGTTGAGCGTGGACAACGCCACCAGCGCGACGGTGACGGCGAGCAGCACCTGGCCGGTCTGGTCGGTCCGCACTTCGATGGGGCCGAACCGCTTGAAGTCGGGAGCCGCGTCGAGTTCGGTGTGCCAGGTGAGCAGCGCGGTGACCATGACGGTGGTGGCGGCCGTGCCGGCGGAGGCGAGGACGGCGCGGCCGGGCCGGCGGGCGAGCAGCCGGACGCCGAGCAGCAGCGGCGTCGGCAGATACGCCGTCACGGCGTTCAGGTGCGGGTGGTGTGTGAGCAGGTGCGCCGGGTCGACCACGGCCTGCACGGTGCTGGTGCGCGCGGCACGCACGGCGGGGCCGAGCGCACCGGTCACGGCGACCACGACGGCGAGGAGGACCGCGGCGAGAACGGTGCCGGAGTCCGGCGGGCTCACCGTGTCGAGCAGGCCGGCACTGGGGTCGACCAGCTCGGGCGCGGCCAGCGTCCCAGCGGCCAGTCCCAGCGCGGTGGCCAGGCAGGTCAGCAGCAGGTACTGCGCCAGCAGTACGGCGGTGACGGTTCCGGGGCCCGCGCCGACGGCCTTGAGCAGTCCGGCACGCCGGTTGTCGCGGGCAGAGCGTACGGTGGCCAGCGCGGCGAGGGTGACGGTCGCGGCGACCGCGAGGAGCCAGCCGCCGACGACCAGGGCCGGCTGGGTGTCCTCGATCATGTTCGTGTCCGTCTGGAGGACGGTCTGCCAGTCGTGGGTGTTGACCCAGAAGTCGTCCCTGTTCTCGGGGGTGAAGGCGGTGTCGAGCCAGCGACGGGTCGCGGTGGGGTCGGTCAGTTTCAGGTGGATCAGGTGGACACCGGGGGTGTCGCCGGCTGTGGCGCGGATGTCGGCGGTGGTGAGCCAGATCCTGCCGCCGTAGTCGCTCGGGCCCGGTCCCTGGGCCCAGTCGCTCCATGGATACACCGGGGTGGCCGCGCTGATCGCGATCCCGACGACCGGATAGCCGCGCTCACCGACGGTGACGCGGTCGCCGACGCGCACGCCGAGCGCCTGCGCGAAGCCGCGTTCGACGACCGCGCCACCGGCACGCACCCAGGTACCGGAGGTCACCAGTGGGCGGTCCACCGCGGACGGCGAGCTGTCGCGCCCCTCGACCGAGGAGTGCGCGGTCCGGCCGTGCGCCCCGATGGTGGTGTCGAATGCGAAGACCGGGTCGGCCTGGGCGGCCACGCCGGGTGTGTGCGCGAGGCGTTCGGCCAGGGCGGACGGGTCCGAGGCCGTCGTGATGGCGGTGATGTCGGGCCCGGCGGTGGCCGCGCGGGTCTTCGCGTACCCGGTGGCCACGGCGTCGTTGGTCGCGAGTCCAAGGGTGAGGGCGGAGGTGGCGAGGGTGACGGCGAGCAGGAACATGAGGGACTCGCCGGGACGGCGGCGCATGTCGTGCAGGATCAGACGCCCTGTCAGCAGCAGGTGTCCCACGGTCAGTCCTCCCAGCTCAGCAGCGCGCCCAGCCCTGTGCCACCGCCGTCGCCACGGCCGTCGCCGTCCAAGGGGGTGATGTCGGCCAGCGTTCCGTCGCGCAGGGTGACGATGCGGTCCGCCGTGGCGGCGACGCGCTCGTCATGGGTGACCATGACCAGGGTCTGACCGGCGGCGCGCAGTTCGTCGAAGAGGCGGAGGATGTCGTGGGTGGCGGCACTGTCGAGGTTGCCGGTGGGCTCGTCCGCGAGGACCAGCAGCGGCTCGTTGACCAGGGCGCGGGCGATGGCGACCCGCTGCCGCTGCCCGCCGGAGAGCTCCGAGGGCAGATGCCGGGCCCGGTCGGCGAGCCCGACCCGTTCGAGGAGGCCGGCGGCGCGGTGGCGGGCGGCGCGCGGGGAGGCTCCGGCGAGCAGTGCGGGCAGCTCGACGTTCTCCGTCGCGGTCAGCTCGTCCATCAGATGGAAGTCCTGGAACACAAAGCCGACGGTCCGGCGCCGCAGCGCGGCCAGCGCGCGTTCGCCGAGGTGGTCGATGCGCCGTCCGCCGAGCCACACCTCGCCGTCGGTGGGCCGGTCAAGACCGCCGAGGAGCTGCAGCAGCGTCGACTTGCCGCAGCCGCTGGGCCCGGTCACGGCGAGCGTCTGCCCGGCGGGAACATCGAGGTCCACCCCGTCGACCGCCCACACCAGGCTCTCGTCCTGACCGAAGACGCGCGTCAGGCCGACCGCCCGCAGTACCGGCCCGGCCGTCTCACCAGGTCGGCTGCCGGCATCACGCACGTCCGGACCGCCATCCGTACCCCTCTGCTGCGACCGGCCCCCGGCCCGCTGACCGACTCTCATCATCCGTTTCCTCCGCCTTTCTCACGCGGGGTGCGGGCCGACCAGGTCCGCTCGCACGCCTGAAGCCAGCGCAGATCGGCCTGCAGCCGGAGGGCGATGCCCTCCAGGAGCAGTCCGGCCTCCGAGTCCGTGTCGTGGGCGAGGGCGGCACGCTGGGCCTCGGCCAGGTCGCGCATCAGCTCCCGCCGCTGCGCGTCCACGAGTGCGAGGGGATCGGCCAGTCCCGACTCGGCGGCGGCCACCAGCTTCAGATGGAACTCCGTGACATCCGCCCTGGCGCCGACGCCTTCGGCCATCCATGCGGCCACCCGCTGCTGCCCGGCCGCGGTCAGCCCGTACACCTTGCGCCGCGGGCCACGCACCGGCAGATCCTCACGCTCCAGGACGACCAGGCCGGCCTTCTCCAGCCGGGTGAGCGTCACATAGATCCGCCCCGCGTTCAGCGTCTCCCCCAGCGGCCCGAGCGCCGCGGCCAACCGCCTGCGCAGGTCATAGCCGTGCAACGGCTCCTTGACCAACAACGCCAACACCACGTCCTGCACGGCCCGCCCCTCCTCCGCCGACGGTCAATAGTTAACGGTTATCCTTTGGGCCGTCAAACCGTTGCGTCGGATCATGCGGCGGCTGAGCCAACGACCGTCGCACTGGAGGGACTTCGACGGGGCGGCGCGAGAGTGCCCCGGTTACAGAATTTGACATCTGTAACCTGTGCGGCCTAGCGTTCGATCCATGGAACGGACAACGCTGGGCGCGGAGTTGCGCGTGCCATCGGTCGGTCTGGGACGGTGACCGCTGATGCCCGCAGGCGTACCCCTGAATCCGGACCGCATTCTGGCGGCCACCGAAGAGATCTTGCGCCGCCACGGGCCGGCCAAGGCCACGGTCGTCGATGTCTCCCGGGCGCTCGGCGTCAGCCACGCCGCTGTCTATAAGCACTTCGCCTCCAAGCAGGCACTGCGCGAGGCCGTGACCCGACGGTGGCTGAACCAGAACCGGGACACCCTGGCCGCAATCGCCCATGACACCGCCCTCCCGCCGCCCCAACGGCTCCGGACCTGGCTCATGGCGGTACTGACCGTGAAGCAGACCAAGATCCGCGAGGATCCGGAACTGTTCGCGGCCTATGGAGCCCTGGCAGCCGCGCACAGCAGCGTCGCCGCCGAGCACATCGCTGATCTGCTGCACCAACTGGAGGTCATCGTCGCCGCCGGTGCGTCGGACGGCAGCTTCGCATGCGGTGATCCGGCCGCGACCGCACGCACCGTCTTCCATGCCACGGCCCGGTTCAACCACATCGCTCACGCGTCCGAGTGGCAGAACCCGGGCATCGGCACGGAACTCGACGAGGTGTGCACCTTGCTCCTGGAAGGGCTCAAGGCCCCCGTCTCGCGGCCGAATCCCTCCCGTTGAACCAACCCACCGCGAACGACATGGAGTCGACACCATGGTGCACGCAATCGGAGTGAGGCAACCGGGCGGCCCGGACGCGCTCGAAGAGCTCCGGCCGGCCGCCGAACCACTCGGCCCCGGACAGGTCAGGATCCGGGTCGGCTGTGCCACTGTCAACCCGGCCGATGCCGTGATCCGCTCCCGCCCTCGGCAGGACGAGGCGGACGTCGTGCGGGTCCCGGGCATGGAGGTCGCCGGCGTGATCACGGAGATCGGCCCCGACGTCGACCGGCCCTTCGAGCCCGGGGACGCGGTCATGGCCATCGTGGTGCCTTCGGGCGAGCACGGCGGTTACCGGTCCGACCTCGTCGTACCGTCGGGTTCGGTCGCGAAGGTCCCGGCAGGACTCTCGCAGACCCAGGCAGCCACCGTCCCGATGAACGGTCTTACGGCCCAACTCGCGCTCGACACGCTGGCACTCCCGGCCGGGGCCTCGGTCGCGGTGTCCGGAGCGGCCGGGACGGTGGGTGGGTACGTCATCCAACTCGCCAAGCTGGCAGGGCTGATCGTGATCGCGGACGCCGGCCGACAGGACGAGGCGTTCGTCCGTGCCTGCGGCGCCGACGAGATCGTGCCGCGGGAGGACGACTTCGCGGCCGAGATCCGCCGCCGCCACCCGGCCGGCGTGGACGGGCTCGTCGACTGCGCCGTACTCGATTCGGCCGCGCTGCCCGCGGTCAAGGACGGCGGCACCGTCGTCACGGTTCGTGGCTACCAGGGCGACGGAACCGACCGCGTGCACGTCACACCGATCTTCGTCCGCGACTATGTGGAGGCGGGCGACAAGCTCGACCGGCTGAGCGACCTCGCGGGCAGCGGACGGCTCACCGTCCGCGTGGCCGGAGTACTCCCCGCGGAGCAAGCCTCGGGCGCCCACCATAAGCTCGAGGAGCGAGGCAGGCGCGGGCGGCTCGTCCTGGAGTTCGACAACTGACCGGCCGGTCGAGCCGGCTGAGCAGCGCACTGTAGGAACGACGTTCTCCTGAAGAAGGCCCTGAGGCTGTGTCTGTCGAGTTCGACTCCTGCACCTACCAGTACCGGCGAGGCCCGGTCGTCCTTGACGGACTCAGCTTCGCCTTCCCCCCGGGCCGTACCGTGTTGCTCGGGCCCAACGGTGCGGGCAAGACCACGCTGCTGGCTCTTGCCGCCTCGGCCTTGAAGCCTCGCTCCGGCACCGTCTCCTTCGCCGGACTCGACCCCGCCGTGCGCTCCCAACTGCGCGCCTATCGACGCCAAGTGGGGTGGATGCCCCAGCACATCACTCCCGTTCCAGGTATGACCTGTCAGGAGCAGGTCGCCTATGCCGGCTGGCTCAAGGGCATGTCACGACGCGACGCGTGGGACGGAGCGCTGGAGGCACTCGGTCGGGTCGGACTCGCCAAGAAGGCGGGACAGCAGGCGTCCTCGCTGTCCGGTGGACAACTGCGCCGGGTGGGTGTGGCGCAGACGCTGGTTCACTCGTCGCGGCTTGTTCTGATGGACGAGCCGACGGCAGGTCTCGACCCCGCGCAGCGGGGCACGTTCCGGAAGGTCGTCGAGCAGCTCTCCGAGGATGCCGACATCGTCGTCTCCACACACCAGACCGAGGACCTGTCCGAGGTCTACGACCATGTGGTGGTCCTGTCGGACGGGACGGTCCGGTTCAGCGGTACGGTCGCGGAATTCCATGCCCTGGCCCCGACTGACACCGCCTCGGGCCGGCTCGCGGAGGGCGCCTATGCTGCGGTTCTCGACGGGGGCGAGGCATAGTGCTGTTCCGTGTGCACCCGCGCGCCAACTCGGCTGTGCTCGCTGCTCCCCTGCTTCTCTGCATCGTGGTCCTCCATGTGTCCTCGGATTATGTCTCCGGTGATCTGGACGGCTACTGGCCCGCGGCCACCGCCGGGGCGGTCACCGCTCTGAACTTCATCGCCCCGGTGACCGCGGCGTGTGCGGCGTGGGAAGCCGGCAGGCTCCGCCGAGCCAAGATCGGGGACGGGACCCCGGCCCGCAGCGGGTGGCAGATCGCCGGGGCATCCCTGGTGCCGGTCGTACTGTTGGGTCTTCTCGCCCTCGCGGTGGCAGTCGCGGTCGCTCGCCTGCGGATGGAGTCGGCTCCCGGGTGGCCGGATGCCAGGATCATCGCCTCGGCCGGTGTCGTCGTATGCGCCCATGTCGTCGCCGGTTACGCGCTCGGCATGTGGTTGCCCGCCGTGGCCGCCGTCCCGGTGGTCCTCGTCGGCGACTATCTGTGGAACGTGTATCCGCCCGCGCTGGAGCCCCTGTGGCTGCGGCATCTCACTCGGCCGGCCGCCGGCTGCTGCATGAGCACCACCGCAGTCGACCCGAAAGGGATCCTGGCACCCGCGCTGGTGGCTGTCGGCCTGGCCGGCCTGGCAGTCGCCGCGGCGGCCGTGTCCCGGGGCACCCCCCGTCTGGGGGGCCTGCCCGACTCCGTCCCCTACGCGGGTGCCGCATTGGCGGTGATCGCCGCCATGGCCACCACTGCCGGGGGCGTCAGCCTGGTGAACACATTCGGCCCCGACGCGGTTCGCCCGCGTCCCGCGTCCGACCTGATCTGCGCCGATTCCCAGGACACCCGGGTGTGCGTCTGGCCCGAACACGCATCCCGCCTCACCGAGACGGCCCGTACGGTCAGCGCGGCGGTCGCACGCCTCCGTCTCGCGGGAGTGACTCCACCGGCGGTCGTCACCGAAAGCAACCGGCACCCGAGCCGGACGCAATGGACCGTCACGGTCAAGCAGGACCCCGGCTTCACCGGCCAGGACATCATGGCCGGTATCACCGCCGACCTCACCACGGTCCTGGTCGACGACCCGGGCATCGAGAGCGACACAGACTGTCCGGCCGACCCGGCCAAAGCGGCACAACAGGCTTTCGCGTCCGAGGAAGAACTCCGCATCTGGCTCTCCGTTCGCGCAGGCATGAGCCCACAGGAAGCCCGACGTCGAACCGACCCACAGACCTGGGGGCCTGTCGCGGATGTCCTCCACGGCAGCGTGACCAGCCAGAAGAACTGGTACCGGTCCACCCTCGCCCGGGCGCGGTGCCTGCCACGATGACCTGGTGGCTTTACACCCGGCGCACGGTCCTCCTCGCGGTCGTCACCGCCGGGTTCTGGATGACGACGCTCGCCGTCGGGAACACCAGCCTTCCGCTGCCCCAACTGGGCGGAGCGACATCGGCGAGCGTCCCGTTCGTTCTCTTCGCCCCGCTGGCACCGGCCATCGCCCTCAACGCCTGCTACGGCACGCCCACCCCCGTCGAGGCGACGGCGGTACGACGCGTCGCCGTTCGCGATTCCCTGCTCGCCCTCGCGGTGGTGGCGGCAACGGCCGCTGTGGCGACCCCGGTCGCAGCAGGATGGATCAGCGGCGTCGACGGCTTCCTCGCTGAGTCCGCCGTCCGCAATCTGGCCTGCTACACCGGGCTCGCTCTCATCGGCAGAACAGTCCTCGGAAACCACGCTTCCACAGTGATCCCCACGCTGCTCGCCCTGACCGTCTCGGTCTTCGGCTACGGACCGGGACAGGCGGCACACTGGTGGGCCTGGCCCGCGGCACAGCCCTCCGACGTCCTCTCCTGGGCGGGCTCCGCCGCCCTCCTCATGATCGGCCTGTACCGCACGGCCCGAGGAGACTTTCCCGGCCACTCGTGACGGTGCGACATATGCGCGCCCGGCTTCCTGCTCCTGCGTTGCCGCGCATCAGGTACTGGACGGTCACCGGCCCGGGGAGCTGTCGGTGGCGAGCGGGACACTCCCGAGCGACAGCGCGCTGGGCGGGGGCAGCGGCCCGTGGGCCGCCTCGGTGCGGAACGACTGGAGGAGATACGCCACCAGGCGCCGGGACGCCGCGCGGTCGTGCGGCAGCGCGGTGACCAGGCCGCAGTGGGCCAGCAGGGCCACGGTGAGGTCGGAGGGGTGGAAGTCGGCCCGGAGTGCGCCCGCCGCCTGGGCCCTGCGGACCAGGGTCATGAGGTCCCGCTCGGCCTGTTCCCTGGCCCGGGCGTGCTGCACCGTGCTGTCCGGGAAGGCCGCGAGGAACGCGGCGGGGAACCCCCTTTCCTCCCGCTGGAGTTCGCAGACCGTCTCGATCAGCCGCTGGAAGCCCTGCCAGGGGTCGGGGTCGGCCAGCGCCTCGGTGAGGGTCCCGGCACAGGTCTTCATCTGCTCGGCGAACGCGGCTCGCACCAGGACGTCCCGGGTCGGGAAATGCCGGTACAGCGTGGCCACGCCGACTCCCGCCCGACGCGCGACGGTCGCCATGGGCGCATCGATGCCGTGCTCGGCGAAGACTGCGCGGGCGGCGACCAGAATGCGCCCCCGATTGCGCCGGGCGTCGGTCCGCAGCCCGTCCGGGCCCGCGATCCGAGAGGATTCACCCACCACTGTCTCTCACCTCCGGCCAAACGGACGATCTCGTCCGTTTCACAGCCTACGCTCGGCGCCCTGGTCCCCCGCACGGCCACTGGCGGCGAAGGTGAGAACGATGAACGACCGCACGATGAAAGCAGTATTGTTCGACCGCTTCGGCGGCCCCGAGGTGTTGTACGTGGGCCGGGTACCCCGCCCCCAACCCGCACCCGGCGAGGTCCTCGTCCGGGTGCGTGCGTTCAGCGTCAACGGCGGCGAACTGGCGGCCCGTTCCGGTCGCCTCCGCCTCCTCACCGGCCGGAGGTTCCCCAAGCGCATCGGGCTGGACTTCACCGGTGAGGTCGCCGCACTCGGCACCGGTACGAGGGGCGTAGCGGTCGGCGACCGGGTGTGGGGTGTCATGGGCCGTCTCTCCGGGTTCGGCAGCGCCGCCGAATATGTGACCGTGCGGGCCGAACGGCTCGGCCGGGTCCCGGACGGACTGGACCTGGTGACCGCCGCCGCACTGCCGGTGGCCACCACGGCCGTCACCGCGCTCCGCGACAAGGCCGCACTGCGCCCCGGCGAACGGCTGCTCGTACGGGGCGCGGCGGGAGGGGTCGGCAACGCCGCCGTCCAGCTCGGGCAGGCGTACGGCGCCGAGGTCACGGCCCTGGCCCGCGCCGCCAACCTGGACTTCGTCCGCTCCCTCGGCGCCCGCCATGCCGTCGACCACCGGACCGTCGCCCCGGCGGAGCTGGGCCTGTTCGACGTGGTCCTCGACACGGCGGGCACCGATCTGCGGGCCTTCCGGCGCCTGTTGAAACCCGGCGGACGCATGGTCACCATCACCTTCGACCAGACCCGGCTCGCCGCCTCGCTCGGCTACATCGCGGCCAGCGCCGTACACGGGCGCGGCCGGGTGCGCTTCTTCAGCGGCGACCCCAAGCGGGCCCTCTTCGACGACCTCGCCCGCGAGGTGGCGGAGGGAAGGCTACGCCCGGCGGTGGACGAGGTCTTCCCCCTGGAGGAGACAGCGGCGGCCCACCGGGCGCTGGAGGCGGGCGGAGTGCGGGGAAAGTACGTGGTCCGAGTCGACTAGGACCAGTCCGGGCGATATCGACCACCTCATCGGCCGAAAGGTCCCGCTCCGGCGGCCAGAAGGGGGCCCCGTCAGCTCAGCGTCTCCATCCAGTCGGCGATGGCCCGTCCGATCTCGTCCGGGGAGTCTTCCTGGACGAAGTGGATTCCTGGCACCGTCACCTCGGTCTGTGCCGGCCACTTGCGGACGAAGTCGAGCAGCCAGTCGCTGGCGAGGATCGCGCCCGGCTCGGCCTTCACGAACAGTTTGGGTACGTCGCTCGTGGCCAGCCAGTCCGCGTAGGCGGCCGTGATCGCGGCCACATCGGCGGGCTCACCCTCGATGGGGATCTCCCGGGGCCAGGTCAGTGTCGGCCGACGTCCCTCGCCGGGCTCGGCGAACGGCCTTCGGTACGCCGCCATCTCCTCGGCCGAGAGGGTGCGCAGGACGGCCTGCGGCAGCACCTGTTCGACGAAGAGGTTGTCCCGCAGGACCATCGTCTCGCCGGCCTCGGAGCGCAGCTCGTGCAGGAGCAAGCGCTGTCCCATCCTGTCCCAGTGGTCCCAGGCCTGCGGTCGCACGATCGCCTCCATATAGGCGATGCCCTTGACCGCCTCACGGTGGCGGTTGGCCCAGTCGAAGCCGAGCGCCGAGCCCCAGTCATGAACGACCAGCGTGACGCGCTCATGCACGTCCAGAGCATCCAGCAAGGCGTCGAGATGGCGCCGGTGCTCCACGAAGCGATATGAGCCTGGCCCGCTGTCGGGCAGCTTGTCGGAGTCGCCCATGCCGATCAGGTCGGGGGCGATGCAGCGGCCCCGCGACTGCAGATACGGCAGCACATTGCGCCAGAGGTACGACGAGGTGGGATTACCGTGCAGCAGCACGACGGGGTCGCCCTCGCCGATCTCCACATACGCCATCTCGAGGCCGAGAACCCGCCGGCGCTGCTTCGGGTACGGAAATGCCGCGGAGATCATGGTCGTTTCCTCCCTCGCCTAGCGGCTGCTGATCGTGCCGAATCAGCCGTAAGCGGGTGTTTTCCACCAGTCTCGCATCGCCTCGACAGGTGTGCGGTGGCTGCGGAACACGGACGACGGACGACGCGGCCGTCGACCGAGTGGCTGGTCTGCGGCTCGTGTGCTCTCCGGCCGGCGGCCGACGTCTCATTCGCGCCGGCGGAGGTACTCGTCCAGTTCGGCGGCGCCGGTCAGCATCGCGCGGCTGCGGCTGGACAGTCGGCCGTGCCAGTCGCGCAGTGCGGTCTCCAGGGGCTTCAGCCCGCCGGCCGCTCGCACCTGGGCGAGCAGCGGGGCGATCTGCTCCAGCAGATAGCCGCCCCGCCTGAGCTGGTGGGCCAGTCGGGCGTCCCGTACATCGGACTGGTGGTAGACGCGGTACCCGGTCCGTGGGTCGCGGCGCGGGGTCACCAGACCGGCGCGCTCCCAGGTGCGCAGTGTCGCGGGCCGGATCCCGAGCTTCCCCGCCAGTGGACCGATGAAGGTGCCGCTCACCGCGGCCGGCTCGGGCGTCGTGGTGGGCTCCAGGTCACGGAGGGCGCTCTCCACGGCCTGGAGGGTCCGGCGGTCGTCGAGGAGCTGGGCGTGGCTCTCGTCGAGGAGTCGGAACGCCTCGTCGACCGCTCCCCGGTTCACGGCCCGCATGATCGACGTCGCCGTCGGGTGGCCGTGGCCGGGCACCAGGGCGAGGAAGGCGCTCAGGGCCTGTGCGTGCAGCGGGGTGTAGGTGCGGTAGCCGTGGGGTGTGCGATCGGCGGGCGGAAGGATGCCGGCCTCCTCGTAGTTCCTGACCGCCTGCGTGGACAGACCGTGCCCGCGCGCCAGATCGACCGGCCTGAGGCGCTCGCCGCTTTGAAGGTTTTGGCCCATGTCAGCGACGATACCGCGGCAAAGTTTCAACCGAGGGTTCAACGATAGCGTTGAAGGCATGGCTACTGACATCAAGGACGCCGCCCATGTCGTCGACGCTGCCGTCGTCCTGAGGCTGCTCCCGGCCCGGCCCCGGCTGCTGGCTCTGGGCGAGCCCACCCATGGCGAGGACACCCTGCTCAGGCTGCGCAACGAGCTGTTCCGGCAGCTTGTCGAGGAGGAGGGCTACCGAACGATCGCGATCGAGAGCGACTGCATGACGGGGCTGGCCGTGGACGACCACATCACCTCGGGAACCGGCACCCTCGACGAGGTCATGGAGCATGGGTTCAGTCACGGCTGGGGCGCCTTCGCCGGCAACCGCGAACTGGTGCACTGGATGCGCGCCTACAACGCCGGCCGGCCCGCGTCCGAGTGGCTCCGCTTCGCCGGTTTCGACGGCCCGCTGGAGATCACCCACGCCGCGAGCCCCCGGGAGGCCCTCACCGCACTTCACGACTACCTCGCGGCCCGGGTGGACGCGGATCTGCTCCCCTGCACCATGGACACCCTCGACGGTCTGCTCGGCACCGACGACCGGTGGACCGACCCCGCAGCGATGATGGACCCGGCCCGGTCTGTGGGGCGGTCGGTCGAGGCCAGGGAGTTGCGGCTGCTCGCCGACGATCTGGTGGCGCTGCTCGACGCCCAGACACCGCACCTGCTCGCGGCCACCTCGCGGGAGGACTGGGACCGGGCCTGCCTGTACGGGCGGACCGCGACCGGCCTGCTGCGCTACCACCACTGGATGGCCGACACCTCACCGGCCCGTATGACGCGGCTGTGCGCGCTGCGCGACGCGATGATGGCCCACAACCTCCTTGCCCTCGCCGCTCGGGGCCCGGCACTCGTCCACGCCCACAACTCCCATCTCCAGCGGGAGAAGAGCACCATGCAAATGTGGCAGGGGTCGGTGGAGTGGTGGAGCGCCGGTGCGCTGGTGAGCGCCCGGCTCGGCGAGGAGTACGCCTTCGCGCCCACGGCCCTCGGCACGATCCGGCACCAGGGAGTGGACACCCCGCCGCCGGACACCGTCGAAGGACTCCTCTACGCCCTCCCGGAGGACCGCTGCGTCATCGACGCCCCGCGGCTGGCCGCCGCCCTCGGCGACAGGCGGCCGGCGCCCCGGGTGTCTCCCTGGTTCGGCTACGCCCCGCTCGACCCGGCCCATCTGGCGGACAGTGACGGCATCGTGTTCGTGAAGGACGTCTCGAAGGAACCTCGTCCGAGTCGCCCCTGACGCCGAAGCTGTTCGAGGGGCCGGGGATCGGTGACCCGGCGGTCAGGCGTCCAGTTTGGTGCCGTCGATCGCCACGCGGCGGCCTTCCCGGGTCAGGGGGAAGTAGTCCCAGACGGCATGGTGCTGGACGCTGCGGTTGTCCCAGAACACCAGGGTGCGTTCCTGCCACCGGACCCGGCAGTGCAGCAGCGGGGTCTGGGCGATGTGCCGGTAGAGCATGCCGAGCAGGGCGTCGCTCTCGGCCGGGGAGAGCTGGGTGATGTGGGACGTGTAGGGGGCGTTGACGAACAGCAGCTTGCGGCCGTTCTCCGGGTGCCGGACGACCACGGGGTGTTCGGTGCGCGGCACGTCGTACTCGGGCGGCGGCGTCTGGCCGGCCGCGGTCCACGGCAGGGCACCGTCGTGGAGGGCCGTCAGACCGTCGAGGAAGGCGCGCAGGGCGGGTGAGAGGAGTTCATAGGCGAGGTGCATATTGGCGAAGAGGGTGTCGCCGCCGCTGCCGCCCTCGGGCATGGTCGTGATGTAGAGCATGGATCCGAGGGAGGGTTCGGCGTCGGCGGTGCCGTCCGCGTGCCAGCCGTTGCCGGCCACGTTCCGCGAGTCCTTGCCGGCCTTGATGTCCAGGATGTACGGGTCGGAGCCCTCGACCGGCAGGGTGACGGGGTGCAGGTCACCGAAGACGCCCGCGAAGCGCTTGTGCTCCTCGGGTGTGATGTCCTGGTCGCGGAAGACCAGCACGTGGTGGGCCGCGAAGGCGTGCTTGAGTTCCTTCTCCTGCTGTGGTGTCAGCTCCCGGGCGAGGTCGATGCCGGAGACCTCCGCGCCGAGCAGCGGGGTCAACGGAGCGACGGTGATGGCCTCGTAGGGTTCCACGGGGCGGGTGGTGAGCTGTTCGACGGCTCGCAGTGCGTAGTCCTCCATGAGGGACCTCCGTGATGGGTCGGGGGTGGGGCCGGGGCGGTTCTCAGGGCATGGTCGAGGAGTTCGGCGGTGACGGGGCCGAGAGGACGACGGCGATGTCCTGGACGTGGGGTTCGGCGACGAGTTCGTAGTGGTCCGCGTCGATGCGCTCGACCCGTGGGCCAGGCAGGTGGTGGTCCCAGGCGTCGGGGGCGGTCGGTTCCGGGGCGAGGAGCCCTTCGCCGACCGGGCGTTCGGCGAGCCAGACGGTGGTGGGGGTGCTGTGCAGACGCGGTACGTGATGCCCGGCCATGGCGGCGAGGTTGCTGCGGCAGCAGTGCGCGAGGCGCTCGGCGTAGGCGCGGCCGGCGTCCGGCAGGCTTTCGGCGCGGCCGCCGCTCAGCTCGCGTGCGAAGACGGCGTCCACCTGTTCCTCGCTGTAGGCGGCGAGGAGTCGTCCCGCACCGGGCGGAGGCGGGTCGAGCAGGTAGAGGGCGTCCACGGCGTCGCCCTGTGACTCGGCGAGTGCCGCCATGGACAGGGCGGTCCAGGCGCCGAACGACCAGCCGGCGAGGCGCAGTCGGTGGCCGGTGCCGGGGAACGTGTCCCGGACGGACGCCAGATAGCGTTCCGCGCGCTCGGTGATCGTCAGGGGGGCCTGCGCGGGGTCGCGCAGCGCCGGGTCGGCGATCAGGCAGACAGTCAGGTCGTCGGGCAGGGCTGCCACGAGGGGGCGGTAGGCCTGGATGTCGCCGCCGACGGGGTGGACGAGGCACAGCACGTCGCGGCCCGTTCCTTGCTGCCACACCTCGACCTCCACCGCTTCCGAGGAACGGGTGTCGGATCCGAGGTGGCCGAGGATCTCGGCGAGACTGACCCGATGGCTGAGGCGGGACAGGTCGAGGTCGGTGCCGAAGAGGCGTTTCACCTCGTCGAGGAGTTCCAGAAGGGTCAGTGAGTCGGCTCCCAGGTCGTACAGCGCCGCCTGGGGGTCGATGGTGTCCACGCCGAGAAGTCCGCAGAGGGCGGCGGTGAGGGCGGTGGTGGGGTCGTCGTCGGCTGCCGGAGTACGCGGGCGGGGTGCCGGTTCGTAGAAGAGGGATGCGGCGGCCAGGTCCGTGGTGTTGACCATCAGATGCGGCAGGCGCAGATCGAGGGCCTGCTCGAAGAGGGTGGCGCCTTCCTCGGGCGTGAGCGCGACCGTCAGATGTGCCTGATGGCGGCTGTCGGTGCCCAGAGCGTGCTGCGCCATGCCCACCTCTCGCCATGCGTCCCAGCCGATGCTCATCCGCACGGTGCGGGTGCGGCCGGATGGCGCGTGGTGGGCGTGGGCGTCCAGGAAGGCGTTGGCCGCCGCGTAGTCGAACTGGCCGACGCCCCCGAACCGGGCGGCCATCGACGAGCAGAACAGCGCGTAGTCGGGGTCGTGTTCGGCGAGGAGGAGTTCGACGAGCAGGGCACCGCGCAGTTTGGCCGCGGTGGCGCGGCGGGCGGTGACGGGTTCGCGCCGGGCGAGAAGGCCCCCCGCGGCCGTTCCGGCGGCATGGACGATTCCGGTGAGGCCGGCCAGGTGCGGGGCGAGTCGGGCGGCGATCGTCTCCGGTTCCTCCGTGGCGAGGTCGGCGGACACCAGAGTGACACGGTCGGGGAACGCAGCGAGCGCGTCCGGTGTGTCGGTGCCGCGTGCGACCAGGACGACGCGGTTGCCGGGTTGCCGCAGCAGGCAGGCGGCCAGGGTGGTGCCGATGCCGCCGGTGCCACCGAGCACCAGGTGGGTACCGGGGATGGACGGCGGGGCCGACTCCGGTATGGATACGGGGACGGACTGGAGTGTGCGGTGCCACCAGTAGCCGTCGCGCAGAGCCGTCGCCGTCATGGTGAGTGCGGTGTCGAGGAGCACGTCGGGCAGATGGGCGGCCCAGTCGGCGGGGCGGGGTCCGGGCAGATCGGCCCAGCGTGCGGACACGCCCAGTTCCTGGCGGGGGACTTCGAGGGCGGCGGCGAGCAGACCCGCCTCGGGGGTGCGGACGTCGCCGGTGACCGGCTGCGCCTGGTGGGACAGCAGCCAGAGGTTCGGCCGTTGCCCCTCCGGGAGGGCGGCCACGGCCAGGGTGAGGGCGGCGACGGTGTCGAGGCAGGCCCACTGGCCCGTCTCGACGGCGTCGGTGCTCGGTTCGCCGTGCAGGGCGAGCGGCAGCGCGTGCAGCCAGTCGACGGCCGGGGTGGCGCCGGTGACGCGGGTGAGGAGCGCGGAAAGGTGCGCGGGGTCGGCGGGGTCGGCCTGGTAGCGGTCCTCGTCGATGCGGGTGAAGACGGCTCCCGCTCGCACGGTCACGACCCGGGCGTAGTGCCGTTCGAGGAACCGCCAGGCCTCGTCCCCGGAGTCACCGGAGTCGGCGGAGTGCGCGGAGTCGGCGGCGGTGACGACGACGGCGATGCGGGCAGGATCGTGGCCGCCGGTGCGCGCCCGGCGCAGGCGTGCCCAGAGGGGCTGGTGGAGCCACTGGGCCATGGGCAGTCGTGGTACCTGCTCGGGTCCGGGTGCCGCGGTGGCCTCGTCCGCCGGGGCGGCGCGTTCCGGAGCGGGTGCGCGCGGAAAGTCGTACTCCGCGGTCTCGAAGGCGGGCGGCGGGAAGTCCCAGGGCGCGGGGGCCGGGCCCTCGGGCCAGAGGAGGGTGTGTCCGGCGGTCCACGCCTCGGCGAGGGCGTGCGGGTCGAGGCCGTCGGCGGACAACCGGGGCGCGGACGGTGCGGGTGCGACCGTCGTCAGGGAGCGCAGCCGGCCGACGGCGGAGGAGACGTCCGGGCAGGCCGCCGCCGCGCGGTGGCTGAGCGCGGGCCGGCCGGCCTGGAGATGGCGTAGCACCTGCGGGTAGGCGTCGGGGTGTGCCTCCAGGTAGTCGGCGATGCGACGGCCGTCGGCGCGCACGGCGGCGTCGGAGCTGCCCGACAGCACCAGACAGGGAATCACCGGCAGCGCGTGGGGAGCGGCCGGTGTCTCCTCGGGCCGTTCAAGGAGGAGGTGCGCGTTGGTTCCGCCGATGCCGAAGCTGCTCACGGCGGCCACCCTGGGGGTGTTCGCCGGCCAGGGTTCGGCCGCGACGGGCACCCGGAACGGGCCGTCGTCGATGGCGGGGTTGAGCCGGTCGAAGTCGGCCGTGGGCGGAAGGATCCCGTGGTGCACGGCGAGGACGGCGCGGATCAGGCCGACGACTCCGGCCGCGGCGCCCAGGTGTCCGATCTGGCTCTTCACCGAGGACAGCGGCACTCGCGCGTCGTCCTCGAGCCCGTACGCCTCGCGCAGCGCGGCGGCCTCCACGGGGTCGCCGAGCCGGGTGCCCGTGCCATGGGCCTCGATGTAGCCGAGGTCGGTGGCCCGGCGGCCGCTGCGCGTCAGGGCGGCGCGGATGGCGTCGCGCTGTCCGGCGCGGGAGGGAGCGCTGTAGCCGAGCTTGTCCGCGCCGTCGTTGTTGACGCCCGACCCGGTGAGGACGGCGTACACGGTGTCGCCGTCCCGGCGGGCGGCGGAGAGGGGTTTGAGGACGACGGCGCCGGCGCCGCTGGCCCCGATGGTGCCCTCGGCGTCCGCGCTGAAGGGCCGGCAGTGCCCGTCCGGCGAGAAGATGTGCTGCGGGCGGTAGGTGTAGCCGTCGGTCAGCTCGGTGTCGACGAGGACACCCGCGACGATCATCGCCTCGGCGTCGCCCTGCCGGAGCATCCCCGAGGCGATATGCACCCCGACGAGGGAGCTGGAGCAGGCGGACTGGACGGTGAGCGCCGGGCCGGTGAGTCCCAGATGGTAGGCGGCCTTGGTGGCGAGGAAGTCCTTGTCGTGATGCTGGGCCATGCGGAAGCTGTCCGGCAGCGCGCCGGGATCCGCCTCGCGGAGCATCTTCTGGTGGTAGGTGTTCTCGCCGCAGGACGCGATGATCCCCACCCGCCGGGTGGCGGGGTCGCCCAGCCCGGTGTGGGCGAGGGCCTCGACGCAGTTCATCAGGAGGTGGCGCTGCTGGGGGTCCATCAGCCGGGCTTCCTGGGGGCTGATGGTGAACCTGCCCGGGTCGAAGGCGAGCAGGCCCGCCATCTGGCTGCGGGCACCGGTGCGGCCCTCGGTCGCGGGAAAGTGCTCGATGCCGCGGCGGCCGGTGACCACCAGGTCCCAGAAGGATGCCAGATCGTCCGCGCCGGGCAGCCGTACCGCCATCCCGATGACGGCGATCGGTTCGTCGGCTCGTGCCGGCGCCCGGGAAGGGGCACGGTCCGGCTCGGCGGCGGTGCGGTCCTGTGTGAGGAACCGGGCAAGCGCGCGCAGGCTGACGTGTTCGAACAGATCCGGTACGGAGAAGGGAAGGTCGCCCTCTCCCGCGCATCTGAGGTGGAACCGCATCAGGTCCAGACTGGTGGCCCCGGCGTCGAAGAACCGCTGGTCGACGCCGGGCACCTTGCCGGTGGCCGTCTCGAACAGGCCGGCCAGCCGTTGTTCGAGTCCGGTCGGGGCCTCGGTCGGGGAGGCGGCGGGAAGCAGTTCTCTGCCGGGTGCGGTGAGTGCCGCCCGACGGTCCAGTTTGCCGCTCGGCGTGCGGGGGAGGTCGTCGACCAGGCGGAAGCGGGCGATACGGATGTAGGCCGGGAGCAGTCCGTCGAGATGGGCGGCGAGGCCGACGGTATCGGGGGCTTCTTCCCCGCACTGGAGGACGGCCACGAGCCGGCCCTCCTCCACGCCGGCGACGGCGTTGGTCACCCCGGGGTACTGGAGGAGCGCGGCCTCGACCTGTCCCAGTTCCAGCCGGTGGCCGCCGAGTTTGACCTGGCCGTCGTCGCGGCCCGCGTGGTGCAGCAGGCCCTGCCGGTCGAAGTACGCCTGGTCGCCGGTGCGGTAGAAGGTGCCGAGTTCCGGATCGTCGAGGAACCGGTCGCGGTGTGCGTCGTCGCCGCCGAGGTAGCAGCGGGTGGCCATGAGGCCACCGATCAGCAGTTCGCCGGTGACGCCGGGCGGGACGGGGAGGCCCTCCTCGTCGGCCACCCGCAGCACCGCCCCTGACACCGGCCGCCCGATCGCGGGGCGCAGGGGCCAGGTGGCGGGGTCGCCGTCGAGCCACAGTCCGCTGACGACATGGGTCTCGGTCGGGCCGTAGTGGTTGAACAGCCGTGCGCCGCCCGGAAGTCCGGCGAACCAGGTGCGGATGGCGTCGGTGCACACCAGCTGCTCGCCCGCGGTCACGACCTCTCGGAGTCGGGAGGGGTACCGGCCCAGGCGCACGCCGTGTTCGGCGAGGAGTTGGAGGGCCACATAGGGGAGGAAGATCCGTTCCACGGCCCCGTTCTCCAGCTCTCGCAGCAGGGCGGGGACGTCCTGCCGCCAGGCCGGTTTCACCAGCCGCAGCTCGCCGCCGTTGCACAGGGTGGTCAGGATCTCCTGGAAGGAGACGTCGAAGGACAGCATGGAGAACTGCTGGGTGACGGCGGGCCGGTCCAGTCCGCCCTGCTCCCGCTGCCAGGACAGCAGGTTGCACAGGGTCCGGTCGGGGACCTGGACGCCTTTGGGGGTCCCGGTGGAGCCGGAGGTGAACAAGGTGTACAGGGGGCGTAGCCCTTGGTGCCGGTGGGGAACGCGTGGGGCCCGGGGTGTGTCGGCGAGGGTGAGGACGTGCCGAGGCAGGTCCGGCGGGGCGATGGTGTCGAGAACGGCGGTGTCCTCGGGGGCGACCACGACGCAACGCGGTGCGGCCTGGTCGAGCACATGGCGCAGCAGGGACGGCGGATAGGCGGGGTCGAGGGGGACAAGGGTCAGGTTGAGGCGGGTCGCCGCCAGGAGGGCGACGATGTGTTCGACGGAGGGCTGGAGGTAGAGGGCCACGGCTGCGGGCGCGGCGGGATCGGCCGGGCGGAAGGCGCTCAGGGCCGAGGCGAACTCGTCGGCCTGTGCGTCGAGTTCGGCATAGGTGAGGGTGGTGTCGCCGAGGGTCACGGCGGGGGCGTCGGGGGTGCGGGACACCTGGCGGGCGAACGCCTCGGCCACGGTGGTCACGTCGTCCGCGGGCTCGGTGCCGTGGCCCGGCCGGTCGAGGCTGTGCCGGTAGGGGGCGACGAGTTCGCGCAGGGTGAGGTCGCTGCCGGCGGTCAGATGCTCCAGGGCCTCACGGAAGAGCCGGGCGGCGACCCGGGCGCGCTCGGTGCCGATGTCGTCCCGGTACTCCCACAGGCAGTCGAAGCCGGACTCGTGCTCGACGACCGAGAGGGTGAGGGCGCACTTGGCTCCCGTCGGCTGCGGCCAGCGGGGCTCGGTGCGACAGCCGTCCAGGCTCAGCCGGGAGAACTCGGTGTTCTCCAGCACGAACAGGTAGTCGAACAGCGGGGTGCGCTCGCGGAAGGACCGGTCGGCGAGGACGTCGGCGAGAGCGACCTCCTGCCCGCCCAGCACGGCACTCACGGTGTCCGCGTGCGCGGCGAGGTTGCTGTCGAGGGTGTCCCGGGGCCGGGCCGCCAGGTCGAGGAGCACGGTGTTGGCGAACATGCCGACCACATCGCCGAACTCGGGGCGGGGGCGGTTGGCCACGGGTGCGGCGACCAGCGGGCGGGTCTGTCCCGTCACTCCGTACAGGCTCGCGGTGAACGCGGACACCAGTAGCTGGAACCGGGTCAGTCCCGCTGCGGCGGCGCGCCGGTCCAGGGCGGTGCGATGCGTCAGGTCGAGGGAGGTGCGCAGGAGCCGGGCCCGCCGACGCTGTTCGGGTGCGGGGTCGGGCAGGGGGGCCGAGGGGGCCGGCTCGTCGTCGTAATGGGCGAGGAGGTCCGCGCGGTGTCGTGCGTAGGCGCCGGTCGCACGCCAGTCCTGCTGCCAGCGCGCGAAGTCGAGGGGGATGACGGGCGGTTCCGGGCGTGCGGGGGCCCCGGCGTAGGCCTCGCTGAGGTCCTGGAGGAGGAGGTTGAGGGACCAGCCGTCCACGGCCGCGTGGTGGAGGTGGAGGAGCAGCAGGCCGCCGTCGGACCGCCGCACCCAGGCGGCGCGGAACATCCGCGGATCGGTGAGGTCGAAACGGTGGGCGAAGAAGCGGTCGGCGGTGTCCTGCCACCGCTCCCCCGCCCGGCTCTCCAACGGTTGCCAGGGGTCGTAGGGGCGTTCGGTGCGCTGACGCAGTCCGTCGGGGGCCGGGACCAGACAAGTACGCAGGGCCGGGTTCCGCTGCACCAGGGTGTGCACCGCGCGGTGCAATGCCTCCGGGTCGACATGTCCCCTGATCCGGAAAGCGAGCGGCACGTCGTAGGAGCGGTCCTCGGGGTCGCGCTGGTGCAGCAGCCAGAGGCGTTCCTGCTCGCTGGTGGCGGGCGCGTCCGGTTCCTCGGTGGCGGGCGGTACCGGCGGGTGCGGGCGGGCGGCGCCGTCCGGGGCGTGCACCGCGTCCGCGAGGGCGGCGAAGTCGGCGCGCAGGACGAGGTCCTGGGGCAGGTCGACGGCGAAGCGGTGGTGGATCTCGAAGCGGAACCGCAGTGCCTTCAGCGAGTCGCCGCCGTTGGGGATCCAGCGGTCGTCGGGGCGCAGTCCGCGGACGTCGAGGATCTCCTCGGCGATCTCCAGCACGGGCCGTTGTTCATCGGTGACCCGGGCGGCGCCCTCGCGGCCGGCCCGCCAGGGTGTTCCCGCTGCCTCGATCAGGGCGGCCCGGTCGACCTTCCCGTTGGCGTTCAGCGGGAGTTCGGTGACCAGATGGGTGTGATGGGGGCGCATGTACGGGGGCAGGGCGGTGGTGAGGTGGCGCTCGTAGGCGTCGAAGTCGAGGCCGTCACCGGGGACGAGGAAGGCCAGCAGTTCGTTGCGGCCGGCCGTGTCCCGCCGGACGCAGGCATAGACCTGGCGCACGGCGGGCAGGGCCTGGATCCGCTGCTCCACCTCACCGGGTTCGATGCGGAAGCCGCGCACCTTGACCTGCCGGTCCGCCCGGCCGACATAGGTGACGCGTCCCTCGGGGTCCTGGCGTACGAGGTCGCCGGTGCGGTACCAGCGGCATGGGGTGCCGCTCTCGTCCGGCAGCTCGACGAAGCTGCGCGCGGTCTCCTCGGGAAGGTTGCGGTATCCGCGGGCCAACGCCGTTCCGCAGAGCAGCAGTTCGGCAAGTTCGCCGGGGTCCGCGGTGCGTCCGTCCTGGGTGCGCAGCAGCAGTCCGGTCCCCGGCAGCGGGGTGCCGATCGGTACCTCGTCGGTGTCGAAGTCCCGTGGGACGGGGTGGATCAGGGCGAAGGTCGTGGCCTCCGTCGGGCCGTACACGTTGTGCAGAACGGTGGCGGTGCCGGGATTGGCCTCGTACCAGCGGCGGATCGACCGTGGGTCGAGTCGTTCCCCGCCGATGAGGACCTGGGTGGTGTCGGCGAAGCAGTGGGGGACCTTCTCGACGACCGTGTGGAACAGGGCCGCCGTGATGAACAGGGTGTCCACCCGGCGCTCGCGCAGCACGGCCTCGAGCCGGTGGGGGGTGTGCACCTGTATGTCGTCCAGTACGACGCAGACACCGCCGGTCACCAGCGGGGCCCACACCTCGAAACTGAGGGCGTCGAAGGCGGGGTTGGACAGACAGGCGTAGCGGTCCCCGGGCTTCAGCTCGATATAGCCGGGCCGGGCCAGCCGCAGCACGCCCGCGTCGGTGACCTCGACGCCCTTGGGGCGGCCGGTGCTGCCGGAGGTGTAGAAGACGAAGCCGGTTTCGTCGGGAGCACCGGCGGTGGGCTCCGGCTCGACGGTGTCCTGCGGGGGCCGGAGCAGGTCGGCGGCGTCCAGGGCACCGGGGTGGGCGCTCTCGCCGTCGTGGATCACGACGGCGGCGCCGGAGTCCTCGAGAATGTGACATTGCCGGTCGTGGGGGCTCACCCGGTCGAGCGGGACGACGACGGCGCCGGCCCGGCGGATGCCCAGCATGACGCACACCAGTTGCCAGGAGCGGGGCAGGCAGACCGCGACGGCCTGCCCGGGGCGCACTCCACGACGGCGAAGGTGAGCGGCTACCCGGCCGCTGAGCCGGTCGAGTTCCGCGTAGTCCAGGACATGGGCGCCGTCCTCGACGGCGACCGCGGCGGGCGTACGGCGGGCCTGGGCGAGTACGGCCCCGGCGAGCGAGCCGGGCTCGAGGCGAGGGGTGTTCATCGCGCCTCTCCCACCGGTGCGACGGCGGAGTGCTGTTCCGTGGCCGACTGCTTCTCGTGATACGCGAGTTCGGCGGCCAGCAGGTCGGCGACCCGTGCCGTCCCAGTGCCCTCCAGGACCTCCCAGTGGTCGCACTCCAGCGTCTCCACCCGGAAGTCTCCCGTCGCGCGTCGCCGCCAGAAGTCACGGACCTCGGCATGGGAGGGGGTGTCGGCGCCGTCGGGCACGGCCTCGGCGAGGACGAGACGGGCGGGAGAGGCGCCCGGGCGGTGGTCCCGGGCGGTGAGCCGGTTGTGGTTGTAGAGCCGGAAGTACCGGTCCACCTGGGCGTCGTCGATACCCGGGTACATCCCGTTGAACCGCACCAGTTTGTCGCGGAACTCGGCCGCGTCGACGGGGGTGATCGCCTCCCGGGCCGAGGCGTCGTCGGTCGCCTGGGTGTCGAGCAGGACGACGCTGACGTCATCGCGTCCGGCGAGGCTCAGCAGGCGTCCCATCTCGTGGGCGACCAGGCCTCCGTAGGACAGGCCGGTCAGCACGAGGGGCCCCTCGCCGAGGGGTTCGAGCATCCGCAGATACGCCTCCGCCATGGCCTCCACGGTGGGCAGGACGTCCTCTCCGGGGTTCACGCCCGGGGACTGGATCCCGTAGAGCCCCGTGTGAGCGGGCAGGAGTGCGGCCAGCGGGAGGTAGCAGAAGGCGGTGCCTCCGGCAGGGTGCACGCAGATCACCTTGGGGCCCGGGCCCCGGCGGAACTCGATGAGACTGCCCGGCTCATGGTCGGTGGCGTCCTCCCTCAGCAGCGCCGCGAGCGATTCGATGGTGGGACGCACCATGACCTCGGCGACGGGGAGCGGACGGCCGAAGGTCTCGGTCACATGGTGGGCCATCTTGATGGCGGAGAGGGAGGTGCCGCCGATGTCGAAGAAGTTGTCGCCGATGCCTATCCCGGGGTGCAGCAGGACCTGCTGCCATATGCGGTACAGGGCGTGTTCGACATGGTCGCGCGGGGTGGCCGTGTTGACCTGGTCGGTGGTCTGCTCGCGGGCCTGCCGCAGGAGCGCGGGGCGGTCGAGCTTGCCGCTGGAGTTCAGCGGGAGGCTCTCCAGATCGACGAAGACGGCGGGGATCATATAGTCGGGCAGGTCCTGGGCGAGGGCTGTACGCCAGTCGTTGCGGGGCGGTGCACTCCCCCGGCCGATGCCCGCGACCAGCCGTGGCTGACCGGCCGTGTCCCGGTCGACGAGGACGGCCGCCTCGCGCACGCCCGGCAGACGCAGCAGCGCGGCCTCGATCTCCCCGGGCTCGATCCGGAAGCCACGGAGTTTGACCTGGTCGTCGGCACGACCCGCGTAGTGGGCCTGACCGTCGTCCCCCCAGCGGGCGAGATCTCCGGTGCGGTAGACGCGGGCGCCGGGGACGAACGGGTCGGGCAGGAAGCGTTCCTCGGTGAGGTCGGGGCGGTTGAGATAGCCGCGGGCCAGGGACTCCCCGCCGAGATAGATCTCGCCGACGACGCCGGGCGGGACGGGCTGCATCCGGGAGTCGAGCAGGTAGAGGCGGGTGCCGGGCAGCGGCCAGCCGATCGGGCAGGGGCGCTCCAGCGGGCGTGGCTCGTAGTAGGCGGTGCTGTAGAGCGTCGCCTCGGTGGGGCCGTACCCGAAGCAGATCCGTAGGCCGGGCAGGTGTTCGGTCATGCGGTGCAGTGCGGCCTCGGTCAGGGACTCGACGCCGGTGAGCAGCTTGCGCAGGGGCAGACCGCGCAGGCGCTCGCCGGGATCCTCGTCGATCCAGCGGACGTAGGCGGGCGGCAGGAACGCCTGGGTCACCCGGTGCTCGCGCATCCAGCCCAGCAGGGCGCCCGGGTCGCCTCGCACCTCGTCGGGGACGATGTGCACCTCGCCGCCGGTGGTCAGGGGCAGCAGGAGTTCATGGATGGAGGCGTCGAAGGCGGTGCTGGACCAGGCCGAGCCGATCTCGCCGGGGGCGGTGCCCATCCGTTCGTGCCAGACCGTGAACAGGTTGAGGACACTGCGGTGTTCGACGGCGACGCCCTTGGGCCGTCCCGTGGACCCGGAAGTGAAGATCACATATGCGATCCGGTCCGCGGCGCGGGTGACCGCAAGCGGCGGCAGGTCACAGCTCGCCGCCTCGGCCTCCACGGTGCCCAGGTCGAGCCACTCCCCCGGGCGGTCCACCTCCGGGTGGTCGCTCAGTACGACGGGGCAGACGGCGTCCTCGACCATGGCGGTCAGCCGGGAGACGGGCTGTGCGGGGTCGAGTGGGAGGTAGGCGGCGCCCGACTTCAGGATGCCCAGGATGCCGACGAGCAGGTCGCGGTTGCGTCGCGCGTGCAGTCCCACGACGTCACCGGGGCGGACCGAGCGAGCGACGAGGGCGTGCGCGAGGCGGTTGGCGCGGCGGTCGAGGGTCGCGTAGTCCATCGCGCCCTCCGTGTCGACGACGGCGACATGGGTGGGATGCTCGCGGACCCGGGCCTCGAAAAGATCGGTGACTCCGCTGGCCGCGCGCAGAGCGGCTGCCACGGGGTCGGCCGCCGGGGGTTCCCCGTGCTGTCGTGTCGCGTCCCCCCGGCGGATCAGATGCCGGCGCTCGCCCGGGTCCATCAGTTCCAGGGTGTGGATGTCGCGGTCCGGGTGCCGGGCGAGGTCGGTGAGCAGGTGGCGCAGGTGTCCGGCCCATCGCTCCACGGTGCCGGCGTCGAACAGCGCGGTCGCGTAGTCGAGGTGCCCGACGAGGCGGCCTTCGGACTCGGCCGCCGACAGGACGAGGTCGAACTTGGCCGGGGCGTCCTGGATCGGCAGGGGCTCGGTCGTCACCCCGGGCAGGTGCAGCAGGTCGTGCCGGTCCGGCACCCAGGCCAGCATGGTCTGGAACAGGGGGGTGTGGGAGGCGCTGCGCGGCGGGTTCATCAATTCGACGATGCGCTCGAAGGGCAGGTCCTGCTGGGCGAGGGCCGCCCGGACGGCGGTGCGGGTGCGGGCCAGGGCCTCGGACGCGGTGGGGGAACCGGAGAGGTCGACGCGCAGCGGGAGCGTGTTGACGACGAAGCCGATGAGTCCGGCGGCGCCGGGTGCGCGGCGGCCGGCCACCGGGCTGCCGACAACGATGTCGTCCTGTCCGGACAGGCGGGACATCAGGATGGCCCAGCCGGTGAGGACGGCGTTGAAGAGGCTGGCCTGCTGGGAGCGGACGAGGGCGCGGAGCGCGTCGGTGACATCGGCGTCCAGAGCGAACTCGACGCGTCCGCCGTCATAGCGCTGTTCGGCCGGGCGTGGCCCTCGGGTGGGCAGTTCCAGGACGGCCGGAGCGCCCTCCAGTGTGCGTCGCCAGAAGTCCTCCTGGGAGGCGAGGGCACCGCCGAGGACCGCCTCGCGCTGCTGTTGCGCGTAGTCCGCGTACTGCACCGTGAGTTCCGGGAGGTCTGCCTTGCCGCCCGTGAGCGCCGCCGTGTAGTGGGCGGCGACCTCCTCCATCATCACCTTCATCGAGGTGCCGTCGAAGATGATGTGGTGGAACGTCAGCAGCAGGACGTGCCGTCGGGGACCCAGCGCGATCAGCCGGCCACGCCCGAGCGGGCCGGCCGCCAGGTCGAACGGCCGCTCCGCCTCCTCCCGTTGATATCGGGCCACGCGCTCGTCGGGATCGGGGTCGGCACCGAGGTCCTCGAAGACAAGCTTGAACCCGGCGCCCGGCGGGTCGATGTGCTGGCTCACGACGCCGTCCTCCGCCACCAGCCGTGTGCGCAGACTCTCGTGACGGTCGGTCAGAAGCCCGAAAGCGCTCAGCAGGGCCTCGCGATCGAGCGGGCCGTCGATCCGGAAGGAGGCGAGGGTCTCGTTGTAGGCGGCGTTCGCGCCCGGCAGTTGGGCCAGGAACCACAGCCGCTGCTGGGAGAAGGACGCCGGACGGATGCGGTGGGACTCGGCAGGGGGCGTGTTGTGCACCGGCAAGGCCTGGCTTTCCTGTGGGGGTTGACCGGGGCGGAACGACGGCGCATTGAAGGACGGCACCGCACGGAATTCCGCCGGCGGACAACCGTCAATCCGGTGGGTGGGGATGCGCCGGAATTCGATCGATTGCTTTACCTGGTTATGTTGATGCACTTGTCATCGGGAGCCACCCAGATGACTCCTTTGACATGGACGTGATCATGGATCCACGCCCTGCGGCATGTCAACTCTTGACTTTATTAAGGGACTTGCCGTATATGCCGCACCCCAAAGGGCTCCCGGGTCGCCAAGGTGCTGCTCACCGATCCGGAGCTCGTCGGTGCGCTGTGCGCCAGGCGTATTCCGGGTGATACTCACGCCCTGCTCGGGATCCGAAACTGGTGGAATTACTAGTTGTGCACGGCGGCGGCCGCAACGAAAGGATCAGCGGTAAATGTCGCGGCCGGGCGATCGACGGCCGGGCCGTAGGCATGTCTCATCGACGACCCGTCGATGCCGTCCAAGTCGTTGATCATGTCGGCACTCTGCAGAAGGGCACTGACGCCACGTCCCTTGCCGCCTCGCAGGAAACCCCGGGCGGACCGGGGCACCGCTGCCTTGCGGCGCCAGGGTCTGTTGCGAAAGTGACTGGTCACGGTCCTTTGATCCGTGTTTCGATGCCGCAGTGAAGAGCGAGAGCGTGTCCGGTGTGGACGTACCCCCGAGTGCCCGCCGGCGGACCGATGGTGACCTCGGTGACTGTGTGCGGGTGCTGGCAGCGGTCCATGAGCATGACGGCTATCCGGTGAACTGGCCCGAGTTCCCGGAGGCATGGCTCACGCCGCCGTCGCTGGTCGCCTCGTGGGTGGCGGAACTGGACGGCCGTATCGCCGGCCATATCGGCCTGTCCCGGAGCGATGCGGGGGACGCGGCACCCGGGCTGTGGAGCGCTCGCGCAGGGGTGAGTGTCGACGCGACCGCCGTGGTCAACCGGCTGTTCGTCGCGCCGTGGGCCCGCGGCCACAGGATCGGTGCGCTGCTGATGGCGCAGGCTGTCACCGAAGCACAGGATCGCGGCCTGCATCCGGTGCTCGATGTGGTGGCTTCCGACACTGCGGCGGCCGCCTTGTACGAGCGGCTCGGCTGGCAGCTGCTGGCCACGGTCGAACAGCAGTGGGGCCCGGAGCAGAAGGTGACCGTCCGGTGTTATGCGGCGGCGACCTGACGTCGGTGCCCCGGATCACAGCCGCTCGTCGAGGACTGAGGCCAGGTCGGGTCGCCTTGCTTCCGGTGCGACAGCTGCGACGGCGCGATGCCTTCGGCGGCATCGCGCCGTCGCTGTTCCCGCTGACCGTCGTTACCAGGTGACGGGCAGCTCGTGGAGGCCGTAGATCACCGCGTCGTACTTGAACTTCACGTCCTGGAGCGGGACGGCCGCACGGAGGGTGGGGATGCGGCGGAAGAGGGTCGGGTAGACCACCTGGAGCTCGAGGCGCGCGAGCGGCTGGCCCACGCAGTGGTGGGTGCCGCCGCCGAACGCCTGGTGCCGGCGGGCGTTGCGGGTGATGTCGAGCCGGTCCGGTTCGGCGAACACCTCGGGGTCCCGGTTGGCCAGTTCGCCGAGCAGGATGACACCGTCACCGGCGGGGATGGTGTACCCGGCGATCTCGATGTCCTCCAGCGCCGTGCGACGCCGGCCCAGGTGCACGATGGAGAGGTAGCGCAGCAACTCCTCGACCGCGTTCACGACGACCTGGGGGTCCTCGGCGTCGCGGATCATCTCCAGCTGCTCGGGGTGCTGGAGCAGCGTCAGAGTGCCCAGGCTGATCATGTTGGCGGTGGTCTCGTGGCCGCCGAGCAGGAGCAGCACGCCCATGGTGGCGGCCTCGCGGGCGGTGAGCTCGCCGGACCGCACCTGCGCGCCGAGCTTGGAGATCAGGTCGTCGCCCGGCTCGGCGGTCTTCTGGGCGACGAGGTCGTGCAGATAGTCGGCGAGCGCCGTGTGCGCCGCGCCGCGTTCTTCTCCGGTCGCGGTGGCGGAGACCAGCACCTTGCTGTTCCGCTGGAAGAACTCGTGGTCCTCGTAGGGCACCCCGAGCATCTCGGAGATCACCAGGGACGGCAGTGGCAACGCCAGGCACTGGACGAGGTCGGCGGGGTTGGGGCCGGCCAGCATCCGGTCGATGAAGTCGTCGGTGATGCGCTGCACCGCCGGGCGCATCACCTCGACCCGCTTGATGGTGAACGCACCGCTGATCATGCGGCGCAGCCGGAGATGCTCCGGGTCGTCCATGCCGACGAAGCTGAGATCGGTGGCGCCCCCGTGGCTGTACCGGGGATCGATGGGGCTGGGGAAGTTGGGCGCGGCGAAGTCGGCGCTGAGACGCGGGTCGGCCAGCAGTTCCTTCTGTTCCGCGTGACCGGTGACGGCCCACGGGGTCGAGCCGCCCCAGGAACGCACCCTGGTCACCGGACCGTGATCGGCGAGGGCCGTTAACTCCGGGGACGGCGCGAAGGGGCACACGGCGGAGCGGGGCGGCGGGAACGCGGGAATGCTGTCGTCTGTCTTGCTCTGGGTGGTCATCATCGGCTTCCGTGACGTGGGGGGAAGAGGGAACGCGCCCGTGGGGCGGGGTGGTTGCGGCCTACGGGAGGCCGGTACGGGACCTGCGGCGGGCAGACCCGCCGTTCCCGACCATGCGGGTTGAGCGGCCGGTATCAGGGGGTGACGGGCTGCCGGGGCCGCGTGTAGTGGTCCACCACGGCGGCACGCTGCAGACGGGCCTGCTTGGGCATGTTCCAGCCGAGGACGCACTCGGGCCCCTGAGGGCCTGTCATGCTGACCACGAAGCGCCCCTCGACCGGGTCGCCCTCGACGACCTCGGCCCGGGCGACGGCCGAGGCGATGCCGTAGACCTGGAGCTTGACGTCGAACTGGTCGGTCCAGAAGTACGGAACAGGCACATAGGGCTTGCCGTCACCGAGGATGTCCGCAGCGACGGCGAGACCCTGCTCGGCGGCGTTGGTCCGGTTCTCCAGCCGTACGAGCCGTCCCAGCCCCTGATGGTGCCAGCGGGCCACATCCCCCACTGCCCAAATGCCCGGAGCCGCCCGGCAGTAGGCATCGCAGACGACACCGTTGTCCAGGTTCAGACCGCTGCTCTCCAGCCAGTCCGTGGCCGGAGTGCAACCGACCGCCGTGACCACGACGTCCGCCTCCAGCTCCGTACCGTCGCTGAGCCGCAGACCGGAGACCGCGCCGTCCTCGGTGTGCAGGGCGTCCGGCAGCACCCCGCCGCGCAGCTTGACCCCGTTGCGCCGATGGAGGTCGGCGAGATGACCGGCGACCAGGGCACCGAGCTGCCCGGTCATCGGTGCCTCCTGCGGCCCGACCAGGGTCACGTCCAGGCCCATCTGCCGCGCGGTCGCCGCGGTCTCCGCCCCCAGCACGCCGTCACCGACGACGACGACCCGGCGCGCGGAGAGCAGACCGGCCCTCAACGCCGCGGCGTCCTCCAGTTTTCTGAGCACATGGGTACCGCGCACCCCGCGCTGTTCGGGCAGGGTCCGGGCGGTGGCGCCGGTCGCGATGACCACGGCGTCCGCGGTGAGGGTCCGTCCGGACGCGGTGGTGATCTTGCGGTTGTCGGCGTCGAGGCCGACCGCGGGGTCGCCGAGGACGAACTCCGCGTCCAGCGCCGCCAGGGCTTCTGCGGAACGCAGCTGGGCGCGCTCCGGCTCCCAGGCGCCACTCAGGACCTGCTTCGACAACGGTGGCCGGTCGTAGGGAAGTTCGCTCTCCGAGCCGAGCAGGGACAGGGATCCGGTGAAGCCCTTGCGGCGCAGCGCCTCGGCAGTCGTCAGACCGGCGGCCGAGGCTCCGACGACCAGAACGCTTTGTACGGAAGTCATGCCTTGTCGTCCAGGTGGATGCAGGCGGCGGGACAGACGGCGGCGGCCTCGAGGACCTGCTCGTACTGGTCCTCCGCGGGGGTGGCGTCGAGCAGGATGACGATACCGTCGTCGTCGCGCTGGTCGAAGACCTCAGGGGCGATCAGCACGCATTGTCCGGCGCCGCAGCACTTGTCTTCCTCGACGGTGATCTTCATGGTTCTCCCGGTGTTTCGGTGGGGGGACAGGGCCGGACCCGGCGGGCGGGTCTCAGCGTTCGCGGGGACGCCCCCGCTCATGGGCGGGGTACTTCATCGACGGCGTCCGGTGGGGTGGGTCGTGGGGGCGGTGAGCAGTCCCACCAGCGCGTCCTCAAGGGCCGTCGCGGTGCGCGGCCAGGAGGCGCCGGGCTCGGCCGTGCCGTCGGCCAGGGTCCGTTCGTGCTCCGCGCAGGTGTGGGTGATCAGGTGCCGGGCCATCTGTCCGCGCTCGCGGCGCACTTCCGCGGACAGGGTGGACTCCAGACATCTGCCCAGGCCGGAAAGGGTCTGCCGGAGGCTGTCGCGGGTGAGCGACTCATCGGTGACCAGCGCTCGCATCAGGGGGTCGGTGAGCACCTGCACGGCGAACCGCGCCTGCCAGGACGGCACACCGAAGGCGCCCAGGTGCTCGGTCACCGGGCGGACCAGGCAGCGGACCCACTGCCGCACGTCGTCGCTGTCGCCGACGTCCTCCACATAGCGCCGGCGGATGGTTTCGACCTGGCCCCCGTGGCTGGTCATGATGGCGCGCACCAGGGCGGTCTTGCTGCCGAAGTGATAGCTGACGACGGTGGTGTTGGCCTGTCCGGCCGCCTCGCCGATCTGCCGGTTGGAGACGTTCGAAAGACCATGCTCGGCGTACAGGCGCTCGGCCGCCGCCATGATCGCCTCACGGGTCCCGGCCCCACGAAGGGATCTGCGCTCCGTCCGGTGAGTGGTGTCGTTCACCATGTCACCGGCACTTCGTGCAGCGGGGTGGCCAACACACCTTCCGTACACCGCAGTTCACCAGAGCTCGTCCGGCTCATGTCGTCTCCTCCGCTCGGTCGCCCGCCCACTAAAACCCGAGCATCTCTTTTAAATCAACCGACTGACTTAATTCCGTGGCTCGATGGGCCGAAAACACGCCTTCCCACCCCCCGGGAGGGACGGCCGAGGGCCAGGCCTCGACACCTACCGAGTCGGCCATGCGCGACCGCTCGCAGCACCGCTCCACGGTGACGGCCCCGTCCCCCGTGTTAGATTGCGCACTGCAATCCCCCTTCACCCCCGTGGGAAAAGCAGTCTGCGCACGGCGAGGGCGTACATTCACCGCCCCGCGACAGAAACAGACTGAGGACACCGTCGCCGCCGCGATGCACCACGCCGCTACTCGAACCTCGAGGAGTGTGCATGCGTGCACATCGCCCCACCACCACAGCCGGCCAGCCGACAACCGGGTCCGCGGATGCGCCCGCGTCGCTGCGGGAGGCGTGGATCGCCCTCGCAGGACTGTCCGCGGTGTTTCTCGTAGAGATGCTGGACAACTCGATCCTCAATGTCGCCCTGCCCACGATCGGACGCCAACTGCACGCGTCCACGACCGCATTGCAGTGGGTCACGGGCGCATACTCGCTCGTCTTCGGTGGACTGATGCTGGTCTTCGGCGCCGTCGCCGACAGGGTCGGCCGACGGCGGATCATGCTGGCCGGACTGTCCCTGCTGGCCGTCGCGAGTCTGGCGACGGCGTTCGTCACCTCGGCCGAGCAACTCATCGCGGTCCGGGGCGCCATGGGCGTCGCGGCAGCGATGACGGCTCCGGGGTCCATGGCTCTGGCCTTCCGCCTCTTCGACGAGGACCGGCTGCGGGTGAGCGCGATGACGCTCATCTCGACCGTCGGCCTCATCGGCCTCGCGGTCGGCCCCACCGCGGGCGGCTTCGTGCTGGCGTTCGCTCCCTGGCAGGTCCTGCTGCTGGTCAATGTGCCGATCGCCGTACTCGCCCTCATCGGCATCCGGGTCGGCGTCGCCGCAGACGACAAGGCCCGTCTGCATCGCGATCCGGTCGATGTCGCGGGTGCGGTGCTGGGCACCGCGGCGATCACGCTCTCCCTGCTCGCTCCGACGCTGTTCGTCAATGAGGGGGCCGGCTCCTGTGGCGCGTGGATGGCCGGCGCCGGCGCCGTCCTGGCGGTGATCGGTTTCGTCGTCCGCGAGCGAAAAGCCGTCCACCCCCTCCTCGATCTGAGGCTCATCGCCCATCCGCTGGTCTCCAGCGGACTGGCCCACAAGGCCGCCACCGGCCTGGCGACCGCCGGACTCGGCTACCTGGTCACCCTGCAGCTACAGCTCGACTGGGGCTGGACACCCGGGCTGGCGGCCATCGGAATGCTGCCCCAGGTCATCGTCCTCATCGGCGGCGGCGCCCTGATCACCCCCTTCGTGAAGCGGGTGGGCATGGAGACAGCGGCATGGCTCAGCTCCGCGGCCGTTGTGGCCGGGCTCGCGGTCTACTCCCTGCTGAGCGACTACGGCTACCTCTGGGTGGCGGTCGCGCTGGTGCTCACCGCCGCCGGGATGCGCATGGTCGGCGTCGTGGCCGGCACCAACGTCCTGCGCGGCCTCCCGGAGAGTCGCACCTCCATCGGCGCGGCACTCGTGGACACCTCCTCCGAGGTCGCCACCGGCATCGGGGTGGCCGTCACCGGAACGATCCTCGCGGCCCTGTTCACCGGGAACATCGCCTCCTCGCACTGGAGCACCCAGCAGGTGTCGCAGTTCCGGGACGCCGTCACGACCGCGGGACTCACCCTGACGGTCGCCTCTGCGGCGCTCGTCGGCTGGGGCGTCCTCCGTGCGCGCAGCATCACGGGCCAGCGGTCCCTCTCCGCCACGATCGCGGACGACGACACTCCGGCCCGGGAGATCTGACAGCGACGGGCCACGCGGCGACGCGCAAACAGCCGATGAGTGGGCGTGGCCGACCGGTCAGCCCAGCGATGCGCTCGCCGCACGCAGTTCGTCCAAGGCCGCCAGGGTGTACCCGGCGAGCTCGTCCTCGGCGTCACGGTCGCCCTCGGACCATGCGGCGTATCCCCGCTTGAAGGCGAGGACACCCAGCTCGCCCGCGAGTGCCGCGGTCGGGTCGGGTACGCCGCGGGCGACGAGGGCATCTGTCATCGCGGCCGCCAGACTGAGACTCTTGAGGGCGTCGCGCTCCTGGAGTTCGGTGCTGGCGGACACCGCGGCCTTCAGTCGAGAGGCGAGCTCACGGTTCACCGGGCCCATCGCACTCGAGGCACGCTCGAGACCGGCGGCGACCGCCGCGAGCGGGCTGGCACCTTCGGGTGCCTCGGCGACCCCCTCGGCCAGCAACCGGCACAACATCTCCTGCTTGGCCACCAGCAGCTCGCGCTTGTCGGGGAAGTGCCGGAAGAAGGTGCTTTTCGTGACCCCGGCGCGCTCGGCGATCTGCGCGACGGTCGTGGCGTCGTACCCCTGCTCGGTGAACAGATCGACGGCGGCGACGACGAGGCGTTCACGCGCCCCCGGTTCCCAACGAGCCATGGATCCCATCATAGCGACGGGACTCTTGTCCCATCACTCTGCTAACGTCATAAGACAAAGGTCCCATCACTTTTCAGAGGTGTTTCATGCGCGTCTTTGTCACCGGCGGCACCGGCCTGATCGGTTCCGCCGTCGTCGCCGAGTTGCTCGGCAACGGCCACACCGTCCTCGCACTCGCCCGCTCCGACGCGTCCGCGCTGGCCGCCGAGAAGGCGGGCGCCGAGGCGATCCGGGGAGGTCTCGGCGATCTGGATGTCCTCCGTGCCGGGGCCGCTCGGGCCGACGGGGTCATCCACCTGGCCTTCAGCCACGACTTCAGCAGCGCCGAGGCCGTCGCCCGGGCCGTCGCCGAGGAAAGCGCCGCCCTCGCGGCCATGGGCGAGGAACTCGTGGGCAGCGACCGCCCGTTGGTCACGGTCTCGGGTACGCCGTATGTGCCGGGCCGCGCTTCCACCGAGGCCGACCCGGTGTCGACGGACGGACCGGTCGGCGGTCGCGGCCGCGCGGTCACGGCGATCCTGGAGCTGGCCTCGCGCGGGGTGCGGAGCACGGCCGTACGCCTGCCGCGCACGGTCCACAACGAGGGCACGGGCGGGTTCGCCGGGCTGTTGACCGACATCGCACGCCGCAGCGGGGTGTCCGGCTACCCCGGCGACGGCACCCAGCGCTGGCCGGCCGTGCACGCGCTCGACGCGGCGGTCCTCCTCCGGCTCGCCCTGGAAGAGGCTCCGGCCGGAACCTCCTGGCACGCCGTGGCCGACGAGGGAGACCCGGTGCGCGACATCGCCACCGTCATCGGCCGGCGACTGGGCCTGCCGGTCGAGTCGGTGCCGACGGAGACCTACGGCCCCCTCGGCCCGATCTTCTCGGCCGACCAGCCCTCGTCCAGCACCCACACCCGGCAGACTCTCGGCTGGCAGCCGAGGCACGTCGGCCTTCTGGAGGACCTGGAGAACATCCAGCCCTGACCGGGCGAGCGGGAAGGCCCGGCGAGTCCCTGACGGTGAGCACCGTGCCTCCGCCGGGCCTTCCCGAGCGGCCGCGAACGCCTGGGCGGCGCAGGACCGGCAACGACAGAAAGGGCATACACATGGGCGTCTATGTGTCGGTCAGAGGGTGGCTTGAGTGCGACGAGACCCAACTCGCCGCCGCCCAGGAGATCATCTCGTCCCACACCGACGAGCACTACTCCAGCGGCTGGACCACACCTCGGCAGCGGGTCAACTGGACCTCTTACCTCTTCTACGGCGCCGACATCCGGGAGTCGGCTCTGGACTGATTCATGGGCCAGCTCCGAGAGATCGCCCGGATCCCGGCTTCCGATGACGACGGAGACCTCGTCCGGGGCCTGTTCCTTGCCAGTCACGAAGTCGATGGAACGACCGAGTGGCAGGTCCGCGAGGGCCGGCTCGTCGTCTCGTCCGCCGACATCAGACACCGGTACCTCGACGCACAGCCCCACCCATCCATGGATCCCCGTCGGCGGGCGCGGGAGCCCTCAGACGTAAATATTGAATATACAGCCACAGATCTTAAGTTTTCTGCATTGACCCCTTAAAAAACTCAATGTACAACTGAATGGCAAGCACGCCGCCGAGAGCACAGGAGCCGAGGGTGGACTGGCAGGACCTGACGGACCTGACCCAAGGACGACCGTTCGTGGTGGAGCGGGTCCGGCTCGCCGACAGCGGCGTCGCGGTCGAGGGGCAGTTCGAGCCGCCACAACTGGCTCAACTCGGCGTCGACGACCAGGTGTTCGTTGCCTCGTTCGTACGGTCGCACGGTTCGATCAAGGAGATGGAGCGGATCTTCGGGGTGAGCTACCCGACGATCAAGTCCCGCCTGAAGCGGATCGCCGAACACCTCGACTTCGTCGACACCGCCCCACCGTCCACCAGCGCCGCCGATGTCATCGATCGCCTTCAGCGCGGGGAGATCAGCGCCCAGGAGGCACTGTCCGAGCTGGAGGGGGCCTGATGGTCCCGCAACTGGTGACGGTGCGCTATCGCCGTTCCGACGGCCGCCGGCGCCGCCTGTACGTCCCTGTGGTGCCGGTCGTACTGGCGCTGTCACCGCTGCTGCTGCTCGCCGTATCGGCTGGACTGGTCGCCTGCTCGGCCACCCGGATCAGTCCGATGGGCGCGCTGCGCGGCACCGGGCAACTGCTGTGGGCACTGCCCGGCACCCGGTTCGAGATCGACGACGGCCGAACGGCCTTCCTGATAAGCGTCAGATGAATCGGAGAGGAAGAACGACATGAACGAGCAGCGCCGTCAGGTCCTGCAGATGCTGTCCGAAGGCAAGATCACCGCGGACGAGGCCGAGCGGCTGATCGACGTCCTCGACCGCGAGAAGCCCGAGCCGACGCCGGGCGCCGCACCCCGGTCGAAAAGCCGCCCCAAGTACCTGCGTGTGATGGTGGACGCGGCGGACGGCTCCGGTGGCGACGACGGCGCGAGCCGAGTCGACATCCGGATCCCGCTCCAGCTGCTGCGCGCCGGGGTCCGGCTCACCAGCCTCCTCCCGCCGCAAGCACTCACCAAGGTCAACGACGAGCTGAACAGGTCGGGAGTACCCATCGACCTCACGGAGCTCAAGCCACAGCACCTCGAGGACCTCATCGACCAGCTCGACGAGGTCACCGTCGACGTCGACGACCCTGACGCCAAAGTGCAGGTTTTCTGCGAGTGACACGCGCTCCAGCCTCGCGCTTTCATGAAGCGGGCCGTCCGACAGGTGGTCAGTTCAGCAAGACCGGTCTCGACCGGACGTCGGCATGACCATCGCCGACACCATCCACCAGCCCGCGCTGAAGATCCCGGCCTCGGCCTGGACCTCGGCCATCGAGACGGACGGTGAGGTCCGTGACGGTGCCTGGGCCGCCGAACTGACCTGCGACATCCTCGACGGCCACCCCAAGGGAAGGCGGCTGATCGTCCGCAAGCCGTGTAGATCTGCGCCACTGCGCCCGCGATACGACGATGGTCCGACCAAGATTCCATAGTCGGAGCCTTCGTTTGCGCTGATGGGCCGCTGCGAGGCACCGCGATCACCCGTGTGACCAGCGAGGTCAGGTCAGACGTGCGTCTCGAAGCATCCTGACTCGTCACCGATAGTAACCGTTATGCGCAGCTTGGCGCCAGAAGCGGTCGGAACGAAGATCGTCCCGTTGTAGATCTCTTTCGGCCCTCGCTTCGGCGTAGGAGTCACAGCAACGGTTGCATCCGCGGGGCGGACGTACACGGCTGGATCAGCTGGCCCCACCCCTCCGATGGCTTCCACCCGGATCAACGCGTCATGCGGCGTCTTCTGCTCCTTCGCAGTGGCAACCCAGAACTTGGCGACCCCCGAGCTCGCCGCCAAGGCAGCGGTATCGAAAGGGCCGGCTTGGACGCCGCCCGACTCAGCAGATCGTGCATCATCCGCGACCTTGAGACACCGAGCGCCCCGCGCACTGCTGGGGGGCGCTGAAACCACGCCCCTGCCGCTGGTCCCCTGTGTCGTAGTTGATGAGGAACCGGAGCCATCAGTGGCAGCGCTCTCGCAACCTGCCAGGACCCCAGCCAACAACAGGACCGCTCCACATCGCCGAGTTCGGAGTTTCCCAGGGAACACGGAACCTGCGCTCATCACCGCTCCGTTCGTTTCCTACCACGGACTCTGTTCTGTGCTCCGTCTACACCCGTGCCCGGGCTCTTGTCACGGGGCCCGGGCACGGGTGTTCAGCCAAGCGTTGGGACTACTCCGTACACAAGCAGGGCAGTTGCTTCAACCGGTCCTGCCCACTGTGAACGACCCTCCATGCGCTGCAGCGCACCAGCCTCGTCAGTACCGAACGGAACCAGAGCCGCCGGCGGCAGACGGACGATCACTCGCCCTAACCTCGCGCCTTCATGAAGCGGGCTGTCCGACAGGTGGTCAGTTCAGCAGAGAATGCCCCTGAACAGCAAGAATGAGGATTTTCGAGTTCGCCTTGTTCCCGCTGAAACCAGAGGCACTTTCCAGGTGAAGCAGCCTATAGGTTCCTATCCCTGCGTGCGTGTCCGGGGCGACGGCCGTCGGGTCGTCTCCCAGGCCGGTTCGGTCCCGCTACGGCCGCCCAGAACAAGGTCTGGCTGGAGATCGTGCAGATCGCGCTCGACCTGCTGGCCTGGATGCCCATGCTCGCCTTGGCCGGCAAGGCCCGGCTCTGGGAGCCCCGCCGCCTGAGGCTCCGCCTGTTCACCGACGCCGGACAACTCGTCACCACCGGCCGCCGCCGCATCCTCCGCCTCGCAGCCCACTGGCCCTGGACCCACGACATCACGGCCGCCCTCGACCGACTCGCTCAACTGCCGAACCCCGGCTGACCAGTAGATCTCCCTGTCTCGACGAACAGCACCATCTCGACCCGGAGCAGTGGAACCCGGCGCTCACCCGATGCGACAACCGGGCCACTGCCCTGCCCACCATCAGCCACACAAAGTGAAACGGTCCAGCGACTCCGTCGGCGGACCGTCACGAAGGATCGAGGCTAGAGGCCCCGCGCCGTCACCACTCACTTCGACAATCGTGCCTACGTCCTTCATGGGGCGGTCACCGTCGCCGCGATCCGGCTGTGGCTTCGCTTCTGAGCCCTGCCCGATGACGTCCGATTCACCGTGGCCTACCGCAGGACGGGACGGTTGGCAGACGTGTACTCCTCCGCGATGTTGAACACGCTCGCACAGCATGGGCATTCACCCTTGCCGAAGAGGTGAGCAATTCCGTCAGCGAGTGCCTCGCGGCCGTCGCGGACGGCAGTCTCGTGCATCCACCGTCCGATACCGGAGAGCCCCTCGCGCGACGCCTGCCGCAGGACACGACGGTCCACGTCACCTTGGTGCCAGTCCCTGATCGCTGAATAGCGCCCGTAGTCCCCGATGGCGATCGTCACTTCCACGGCGCAGTGGGGGCAGGTCAGGTGGTAGAAATCGTCCGTAAAGTCGCCCAGGACGGCACTCCAGTGGTACTGCTCCTTGGCCGCGAGCAAATCGAGGAAGGTGGCGAGGTAATCGACGGGCCGCGATTGCAGGTGCCGATCCAGCAGCTTACGGAACTCCGCGATCGCGCCGGCGCAGTCCGCCAGCAGATCGTCGCAGCCGTGGTGTCCTGCCGCACGTCGTAGGATCGTCCCGGCCAGTCCACGCGCCCGTGCGCTCCTCGAGGCGAGACGCACCAGGCGCGGCAGGGCGGCAAAGCCGGCGGGGAAGACGAGGTCGTGTTCGAGGACCAGTCGGTATCTCAACTCCTCCCACGCTTCGGCGTTGTCCTCGAGCTCCACCCGTTCCAGAAGCGCGGGGACGCGATCGACATCCATGTAGCAGTCATGCATCTGCGTCCAGTTCACCACCTGGGCATTAAAGCGCGGTTCAGGCGGCCGGACGACGGGGCCAAGATCACCGCCCTGCTCAGCATGGTCTCCACAGCAAGTACCGGGGCGAGAGGCTCCACGACTTCCTTGGTGACCACGGCCACGAGCCGCGCGGGTGCGTCACTGTCCAGCAGCGCTCCAGCGTATTCACCACGGCGAGGCCGCAGTTGCCAGTGCAGGTTCAGCGACCGTTGGAACGGTTCTGGTCGGAGCCGCGTTGGGCTCAACGGGCGAACCTGATCGCGGCGCCCCGAACGAAGGGGGAGGTGGGTCTGTGAACACCAGCACGGTGCCGGACAGTCCGGCGCAACGGCGCGTCGAGGAGATCCTCGCGGAGTTGACGGGATCAGGCGTGGAGGCCGGGGTGCAGGTGGCGGCCTGGTGCGACGGCGAGTTGGTGGTCGACGCGTGGGCGGGAACGGCCGACGTCGCCGAGGAACGGCCCATGGGGCCGGAGACCTTGGTGCCGGCCTGGTCGACCGGCAAGGGCGTGGCAGCTGCCCTGGTAGCGGTACTGGTGGACCAGGGGGTGCTGGCGTATGACGCGCCGGTGGCGCGGTACTGGCCGCGGTTCGCTGCGGAGGGGAAAGAGCGGGTCACTCTGGGGCACGTGCTCGCTCACTCGGCCGGGTTGCCCCAACTGCCCGCGGACGTGACCCCGGAGCGGCTGCTCGACCTGCCGGCCATGGCCGACTGGATCGCCGGGCAGCAGCCGCAGTGGGAGCCCGGAAGCGCGTTCGGCTACCACGCCTGGACCTACGGAGTGCTGTTGGCCGAGATCCTACGCCGGGCCACCGGCCGGACCTGCGACCAGTTGCTGCGGGACGAGCTGGCCGGTCCGCTCGGGATCGGTGACGAGCTGCTCTTCCATGTCCCTGAGCACCTGACGTCGAGGGTGGCCACCTGTTACGACGGTGGTTGGGCGGCGCGTCTGGAACGAATGCCGCCCGGGGCGCCGTTCTTCCGCTGCGTTCCCCACGGGGTGCTGCCGGTGGCGGAGTTGGGCAACCGCGACGATTTCCGGCGTATCGCATTGCCGGCCAACGGGATCATGACCGCGCGTGGAGCAGCCCGTCTGTATGCGGCACTGGCGTGTGGCGGTGAGCTGGAGGGTGTACGGCTGCTGTCGGCGGCGACCTTGAAGGAGGCGACCACGGGGTGGGTGAGCGGGGTGGACAGAATGATGGGCACGACCTGCACGATGGGCGGCGGCTTCGTGATCGGGGACAGCGGAGAGAAGTCCGTGCGCCCGGCGGGCGGCTTCGGCCACAGCGGGTCGGGCGGCAGTACGGCCTTCGCCGACCCGGCGCATCGGTTCTCCTTCGCTCTGGTCAAGAACAGGATGACGGTGCCCGGCCTGGACGCACGGTTGACGAGTGAGATCCGTACGGCACTCGGTATCGCGAGCGGCTGAGCTCTCGCGGACACGCACGTTCCGACGTTCCGGCGTGCCGCCCTTCCACCAGCGCACCGACACACAAGGGGCCCGGCATGCGCCGGGCACCTTGTCCGTCTCCGCTCGTCAGAGCTTGCCGCCGATCTCGCACGCCCGGCACGGCGGCTGCCCGCAGGTGCACTGCATGATGGCGTCGATGACGCCTCGGTCGTGGTAGAGACACTCGTCCTTGCAGGTGTGACGCGGTATGAACCCGGCCGGGATCTCACCGGGCCATGGCTCATGACCGTCGCGGCAGCGGGCGAACCGCTCGGGGTCGGTGGAATGCAGGTCCTGCATGCGCGAGCGCGCCTCGTCCTCCAGCTCCCGCACCCGGCGCACCAGACTCTTCAGCTCGGCGGCGATGCCGGCGTACTGGTCGGCGCCGGTCCTCACATGTGCGGCCCGCAGGGCCATCATCGCGTTGCCCAAAAACCTGCCGGCGTCCTGAAGGTCGGTCACGTGATGCAACTGAATGCCGTTCACGCCTCGTACCCACACGGCGTCCATGTTGCTCACCGATCCGCCCTCCCGGCGTTCTTCTTGTTTTCTTGTCGGCACAGTATGCGCGGCGCCGGAGCCCCGCATAAGAGAACAAACTATTCACCGAAGCTAAAACCCTCACCCGCAAGCGTCCAGTGAATTCGGAGTGAATCGCCTCACTCCGCTCCCTCGCCCCGGACCTTCACCGGTTCCGCACGGCAGCCGACTGATCGATGTGACCGCCCGCACATGCATTGATGTGCACGCCACGGGCCGTCTGAGCCCGAGAGGGGTGGTCGGGCCGTCCCTGACTTGACACCCGCATGGGTGGGACGTCTCCTTGAAGAGAGGAAATGGACCTGCGTTTTCGCAGCGCGCCACAAACTCATTTTCGCGGGATTTCATGAGTGTCCAACGTTTCCGGAGCGAGCGATAATGGCCACTTACGAATACTTGTGCGGCCGGTGCGGCCCTTTCGATGTGAAGTCGGCGGTCGGAAAAGCTCCGGCGGTGTATGACTGCCCGGTCTGTGCGCGGGCTGCGAGGCGTTTGTACTCCGCGCCCGGCCTGTCGTTGACCTCGAGAGCGTCCGCCGCCCTCCGCGAACGGGAGGAACGGTCCCGTGAGGCCCCGGCAGTGGTCTCCGAGGTGCCGCTGCGTACCGGGCCGGAGTCAGGGCCGAAACGCCCACCGCACCCCCCGCTCCCGCGGCCCTGAGTTGATACGAGGAGCCGTCATGCCCGAAATTCTCTTCAGTGTGGACCAGAGCAAGTCGATGCGCGAACAGGACGTTCCCGGTCACAACAGATGGCACCCGGACGTCCCCGACGTCGCCATGGTGAAGCCGGGAGCGGAGTTTCGGCTGGAGTGCCGTGACTGGACCGACTGCCAGATCGGCAACAACGACTCCGCAAACGATGTGCGCGACATCGACCTGACCGTTCCCCATATGCTCAGCGGCCCCATCGGCATAGAGGGCGCGGAACCCGGCGACCTGCTCGTCGTCGACCTGCTCGACCTCGGCCCCGTCCCGCAGCAGACCGGGAACGCGGCGGGTCAGAGCTGGGGCTACACCGGGATCTTCGCCAAGGCCAACGGCGGTGGCTTCCTGACCGACTACTTCCCGGACGCCTACAAGGCGATATGGGACTTCCACGGCCAGCAGGCGACCTCCCGTCACCTTCCCGGGATCCGGTTCACCGGGATCACCCACCCCGGGCTGTTCGGAACGGCCCCCTCCGCGGAGATGCTCGCCCGCTGGAACGCCCGTGAGAAGGCGCTGATCGACACCGACCCGGACCGGGTCCCGCCCCTCGCCATCCCGCCGGACAGCACCAATGCGCTCACCGGCACGGCCACCGGCAGCATCGCCGAGCGCATCGCCGCAGAGGGCGCACGCACGGTCCCCGCCCGCGAGAACGGCGGCAACCAGGACATCAAGAACTTCACGCGCGGTTCACGGGCGTTCCTGCCCGTGTATGTCAAGGACGCCAAGTTCTCGGCGGGCGATCTGCACTTCAGCCAGGGCGACGGGGAGATCACCTTCTGCGGCGCCATCGAGATGGGCGGCTTCGCCGACTTCCACGTCGACCTGATCAAGGGCGGCATGGAGAAGTACGGCATCACGACCAACCCGGTGATCATCCCGGGCAACGTGGAGCCGCAGTACACGGAGTTCCTCACCTTCACCGGGGTCTCCGTCGACCACGACACGGACACCAACTTCTACCTGGACGCGACCCTGGCGTACCGCAGGGCCTGCCTCAACGCGGTCGAATACCTCAAGAGGTTCGGCTACAGCGGCGAACAGGCCTATCTGCTGCTGGGCTCGGCACCCGTCGAGGGACGCATCAGCGGCATCGTCGACATCCCGAACGCCTGCTGCTCGCTGTACGTGCCCACCGCCATGTTCGACTTCGACATCCGGCCGTCCGCCGCAGGTCCGGTGAAGGCCGACCGCGGCCGGGCCGCGCTGACCAGCGCCTGATCCCACCGGACCGGATCACGGCGGGTGCCGATCAGACCGGTAGGCTCTCATGAACGGACCTTGAGCAGATTGCGAGCCGCGCAGTGATACGAGACCTTTACAACGTCCGGCTGCGCCCCGCGGAGAGCATCACCACGCCGCTCACGGACGAGGAGGAGCGGCGCTTCCAAGCCGTGTTGTTCAGCGAGCTCGGCAACAAGATCGCCGACCGAGGCTGGGTACGTTTCCCGGCGTACACACAGGAAGACCGCCGTCGGCTGGTCGCCCTCGCGCACCGCCTCACCGCCCACTGGGGGCAACGGGTGTTCGTCGAAGCCGAAGACCAGTGCCGCGTCAGGCTCTACCTCGCCGGACACGAAGTGCTGCCGGAGTCGGCGGCACGGGCTTAGCTCTCGGTATGAAAGACGCTGAACTCGCCTCGCTCCTGGCCGGATGCGCTCACTGCCCGTACCCCGGGGCATGGCAGGACTCCCCCTTCAGTGAACGCACGGTCGACGGTGTGCGGTATGCCCTGGTCGCGGTCGACCCAGGACTGAGCGCGCTCGGAGTGCGGCGTGACGACCGCTCGTTGTGGTACCTGCCGGAGGACGACGCTCCCCACCTGGTGAACTCCAGCGTCGAGGCCTTCGTCGCCTTCAACCGCGCCTATGAGGAGGCCGCCGCCGAGGCCGCCGCATATGAGGGGCCCGGCGTCGGTCCGGGCGACGCCGAGGCCGTGGACCTGGCCGAGCAGGCCGCCGACGCGCTCACAGAAGCGTTGCTGGAACGATTCGGAGCACATGATGCCGAGGCCGTCGCCGACGAGAACTCCTTCTGGCACATCGGAGCCGAGGAACTGGGCTATGGCATGAGTGTGTGACCACGAACGCCTCGATTCAACAGGCGAGTTGGCCGTGCAGGGGGCCTGGCGTCGAGATCGCCGGACCCCGCTCGTACGCCGGGCATGATCGTTGTTACGGTGCCCGGGTGTCTGACTCCTCACGCGACACTGTCGCAGGCGCCGGCTGGACGGCCGCCGAACCCGGCTCGTACCGGGAGTTATTGCCCGCCAGGGTCCAGAAGCTGTCGTGGCTCGACCCGCGTGTCCTCTGGGCCGCCCGGAACGGCGTGGTCGCCTCCTGGTTCGGGGATCCCACGGGCCGGACCCGGGCCCGGTGGGTGGCACAGCGGGCGGCGGCCGGCGCCCCAGCGGACAAGGTGATCCGGAGGCAGGAGGCGGACCGGTTCTCCTTCATGGTCATCGGTGACACCGGCGCGGGCGATGACGCCCAATACGCCGTTGTGCCGGGCTTCCTGAACGCGAGTCAGGGAACGTCGTTCGCCGTGATCGCCAGTGATGTGATCTACCCGGTCGGAAGCACCGACGACTACGACACCAAGTTCTTCCGCCCGTACCAGGACTATCCGTCCCCCGTCTACGCGATCCCGGGGAACCACGACTGGTACGAGGACCTCGGCGGTTTTATGCGCGTCTTCAGTGACGACGCCCCGCCGCTGCCGCCCGAACCGGGGCCCCGGCCCCTCAGCCGCGCCTGGTGGCGTGCGCTGCTGTGGCACCGGCCGCGTCCGGTGGACGAGCAACGCTTCACCGAGGCACAGAAGTTGAGGTCGCGTCCGGGCCAACAGGCCGTCCAGCCGGGCCCGTACTGGGCGATCGACGCCGGGCCGGTACGGATCGTCGGCATCGACACCGGCCTGCTCGGCACGATCGACGCCGAGCAGGGCGCCTGGCTGCGAGAGGTCTCCCGAGGACCCCGCCCGAAGATCCTCCTCACCGGATCGCCGCTGTACGTGGACGGCGAGCACCACCCGTGCGCCATCGACGGCGGCGGCACGGTCGACGACATCGTGCGCGACCCGGCCCACCGCTATGTGGCGGCGATAGGCGGCGACATCCACAACTACCAGCGCTATCCGGTGGATGTGGACGGCCGCACCGTCCAGTACGTCGTCTCCGGCGGCGGAGGCGCGTTCATGCACGCCACTCACACCATCCCGCGTGTGTCCGTCGCGAACGTCACGGAGTCGGACTTCCGCTGCTATCCGCTGCGTGGTGACTCGCTGGCCTTCTACAGCGGACTCTACGGCCGCCGGTTGCGGCTGCGCCGCTTCTTCACGCTCAGCGAGGCCGAGGCGATGGCCGTCGTCGCCGAGCGGTTCGGCGTCCCGTCCGTCCGCGCCAACGGCGCACCGGTACGGGTCACCCGGCGCGTTCGTCTGGTCGCGAGCCTGCTCGGCGCCGGTCGTCCCCCGGAGCGCCGGGCCCGGTTCCGCCTTCCGGTGCGCGAGCTCTACACCCAGCTGTTCTCACCGGGTTCGGCCACGTACAGCCCGCCGTTCTTCAAGTCGTTCCTGCGCCTGGACGTCACTCCGGAGGCGGTCCGGTTGCGCTGCTTCGCGGCGACCGGCGGGCGAGCCCAGGAGATCGACCCGCCCGTCGAGGACGAGGTCACCATTCCCCTGACCTGACGGGGAAGGCCGGGCTGCGCACGGTCCATCCGATGGGCCGTGCGCAGCCCGAACGGGCCGGCCAGGACCGGGACGGCTTCGGCTGCTGCCGCTCACCCCCTACCAGTTGATCTCGGCCGCCAGGAAGGGCTCGTTCTCCGGAGCCTTCTTACGGGCCTCCAGGAGCCGCTGGCTTCTCGAGCCGATCGTCACAGCACGCACACCCGGCTGAGACAGCGGACGCAGAGGCCCCTTGTGGTCGGCGTCGCGGTCGAGCCCTGGTCGGGGCTCATCAGGGTGTGTCGCCGGAGTGGTAGAAGCGGCACATCACACCCAGGCCGGGCGCGCGCGGCTCGTCGGGGCGCGGGCCGTACAGGGCACGGCCGCCGGGCCACCGGGACAGTTCGGTGGGCAAGGGGGCGCCCACGTCGATCTCGTCCGGCCGCCAGCCCGTGATGTCCAGCAACAGTCCGTCCAGCGGCCCTCCTACGAGCGAGGCGTAGGTCCGGTGCGGGAGCGGTCCCGGGTCGGGGTCGTCGTGGTCACGGCCGTAGACCCGGCCGCGCAGCAGCTGCTCATCGCCGTTCATCCCTCCAGCCTTAGAGCTCCGAACAAAAGTGGGGTCCGATCAGCGGGCGGTGTCCGGTGCGTGCGATCGCAAGGCGCCGGAAGGTCCTTGTAGCGGAGCTACCAGGGCCTTCCGGCAACGCGGCGAGCGTGCGTGCCGGGCGCCGCCCGCCGGGCCCCACTTTTGTTCGGAGCTCTTACAGCCGCCACCGACATCGGTACTCCGACAGCGCGGGTCGGCGGCGTCGGGACGTCGGGACCACGCAGGAAGTCTCACCGATCGTCGTTCTGGTGGGCGTCCCTCTGCCAGGATGGTGAAGGTTGTGGGCCACGGGCGGCGGGAGGCCTGGGTGGACGAGCGGATGGTGGTCGAGGTCGTCGGCGATCGGTCGGCCGACGAGCTTCGTTCGCTGCGTGACTGGCTGGTCGCGGAGGAGGAGCTGCGCGGCCGGGTGCGGCTGGAGCTGCCTCCGCCGGAGCCCGGTGCGCTGGGTTCGGTCGTGGAGGCGCTGACCGTCGCGCTCGCCCCGGGAGGCGTGGCGACGGCTGTCGCGAGCGTGCTGATCTCCTGGCTGCGTCGGCGTACCGGCGACGTCTCGGTCAAGGTGGTACGGCCGGACGGGGCATCGACCGAGTTCAGTGCCACCAATGTCAGCGGCCTGGACGCGGCGCAGATACAGCGGATGACCGCCGAACTCTCCCGCTCCCTCGGCCCCGTCGGCGATCGGGAACCCGATGACGCGGGCTGACCTGCCCCGTGCGTCCTTGGAGACCGGCCTCAGCTCTCCCGGATCCCGCGCTCTGCTCATCGGCACCGGACGGCACCTGCCCGGTTCGCGACTGCCGGACGTGCCCGCGGTGTCGGACACCGTCCATGAGCTCGGCCGAACGCTGGTGGACCGCTGCGGGCTGCGGCCGGAGAACCTTCTCCCGCCGCTGCTCGATCCGAGAGACCCGATCGAGTTCGGCAACGCCGTCATGGCGGCCGCCCGGCAGGCCGAGGACGTCCTGCTGCTCCACTACGTCGGTCATGGGCTGGTGAGCCCGGGCAACGAGCTCTATCTGGCCACGGCCGCGACGGACGACCTGGCCGAGGGGCTGGCATTCAAGGCGCTGCCCTATCAGGCGGTGCGCGACGCCCTCAGCAACTGCCGGGCGCGTTCCGTCGTCGTGGTGCTGGACTGCTGCTTCGCCGGGCGCGCCCAGGGTTCCTTCGGTACCGCCGCCTCCGATGCGTTCGCGCTGGCCTCGCTCAGCGGCAGTTATGTCCTCGCTTCGGCCTCCCGGGACGAACAGGCGCTGGCGCTGCCGGGCGAGCCGTACACGGCGTTCACCGGGGAGCTGGTGCGCTTTCTGCGCGAGGGAGATCCGGGCGGCCCGCGGGAACTCACCCTCGAGGGTGCCTACCGGCATCTCCGCCGTGTCCTGCCGCTCCGGCAACTCCCCGCACCGCAGCGGCACCTCAGTGGCAGGGCCGGCGACCTGGTGCTGGCGGCCAACCCGGTAGCCGCACGCCGTCCCACGCCGCCGACCGTCCCGGCGGCGTCGGAGCCACCCGACGAACAGGTCTGCCCGTATCCGGGCCTCGATCCCTTCACCGCCGACGACGCCCGGTTCTTCTTCGGCCGGGCCCCGGTCACCACCGAGCTGCTCACTCGGCTGGCCGAATGGTCGCAGGACGGTGGTCCGGTCGCGCTGATGGGGCTGTCCGGCGCCGGAAAGTCCTCGCTGCTGCGCGCGGGCCTGCTGCCCGCCGTCAAGCGCGGCGAGCTCCCGCTGCCCGGGGCCGGTACCTGGCCGCAGTTCATCCTCACCCCCGGCGAACATCCGATCGACAGCCTGGCCGGTCAACTGGCCGGCCCGACCGGATGCCCGAAGGCTGAGCTGGCCGCGGAGTTGCGCGAGGACCCGGCCCGCTCGGCCCACCTGATCCGTCGCGCGTTACGCCGGCAGGGAGGAGGTGCGGACATACCGGGCGGGAGACTGCTGCTGGTGGTGGACCAGTTCGAGGAACTGTTCACCGTCTGCCAGGACGAGGACGAACGGAGGCGCTTCATCGCGGCGATCTGCTCGGCCGCGGCGAGCGACCAACCCGGCGTCGGCGCGCCCGCCTTGGTGGTGCTCGCGGTCCGGGCGGATTTCTACGCGTCCTGTATGGCGTACCCCGACCTGGTCGGTGTGCTCAAGCACCGCCAGTTCCCGGTCGAGCCATTGACGCCTGAGCAGCTCCGCGAGGCGATCGAGAAACCCGCCGAAGTGGCCGGGCTGGAGCTGGAGGCGGGTCTGGCCGACACACTGCTGCGTGATCTGCGCGCCGACCGCGAGTTCGCCGGCGGCACCCTTCCGCTGCTGTCCTACGCCCTGTGGCTGACCTGGGGCTGCCGCGAGGGCCGTACTCTGACTCTCGCCGGGTACGCCGCGACCGGCGGGATCTGGGACGCGATCACCCAACAGGCCGATCTCACCTATGACAGCCTCGCCCCGGACGCCCGGCGAGCCGCCGAGCTGATGCTGCTGGGCATGGTCCGGATCAGTGAGAGCACCGAGGACACCCGCCGGCGGCTCAACCTCGCCGATCTGCTGGCGCAGCGCCCGCCGGACGAAGCCGCCGCCGTCGCGGCCGCCCGCGACGGACTCGTCGCCGCGCGCCTGATCACCCTTGACGGCGACACCGCCCAGATCGCCCACGAGGCGCTGCTGCACGCCTGGCCACGGCTGCGCCGCTGGATCGACACCAGCCGGGCCGGCCTGCTGGTCCAGCAGAAGCTCCTGGACGCGGCCGAGTCCTGGGAGAGATCCGGACGCGACCCGAGTGGTCTCTATCGTGGGAGCCAACTGGAGCTGGTCCGGGACCAGTTCGGAGACCCCGGCCGGAGCGGCAGCCGACTCGGCCAGTCGGCGACCGAGTTCTTCACCGCGAGCGCTCGAGCCGAGCGGCAACGCCGCCGCGTGCGGACGGGAACGGTCGTCACGCTGGCCCTTCTGCTGGTGGCATCGCTGGTGGCGACCGGCTTCGCCGTGAAGGGACGCGACGACGCACAGAGGCAGCAACGAGCCGCGCTCGCGGAGGCGTTGGTGCGCGACGCGGACTCCGCCCGTCCCAATGACCCACGCCTTGCGCTGCAACTCGGCATCGCGGCCGACCGGCTCGACCACACTCCCGCGACGACCGCGAACCTCCTCAGCAGCCTGTTCACCCCCTATGCCGGCACCTTGTCGGGACACACCGCCGCGGTGGTGGACGCCGCGTTCACGCCCGACGGGCGGACGCTGGCCACCGCGAGCCAGGACGGCACCGTCATCCTGTGGGACACCGGCGATCCCCAGCACGCCCGGATGCTCGGCCGGCCGCTGCCAAGCCCCGACCACGGGGTGTACGCAGTGGCGTTCAGCCCGGACGGGCATGTCCTCGCGGCGGGCGGCGGTGACCGGGCCGGGCACACCGTCCAGATGTGGGACGTGAGTTCGCCCGGACAACCGCGCCGTCTGGGTGAGTCGTTGACCGGCCCGGCCGCCGTCCACACCATGGGCTTCGCGCCGGACGGACGCACCCTGGCGGCCGGTGCGGCGGAGGGCGGGGTCTGGCTCTGGGACACCAGCGATCCTCCGCACGCCCAACCGCTCGGACAGCCCCTGTCAGCCCAGAACGCGGACATGTCGTCCATGGCCTTCAGGCCCGACGGGCACCTGCTGGTGACCGGCGGCGCCGACGGCACCGCCGTTCTGTGGGACATGACCGACCGCACTCGCCCCCGGCGGTTGAAGAGCCCGGTCAGCCACGCGGGCGGGGTGACCGCCCTCGCCTTCACCCCTGACGGTCGCACGCTCGTCGTCGGTGGCGGAGACGGCAAGGCCGACCTCTGGAACGCCGGTGATCCGAGCCATCCCGGCTGGATCGGCCAGATCCCCGCCGGAGACGCCCCGGTGGAGGCGCTGGAGGTGTTCCGGAGCCAGATCGACATCGCACTCGCCGACCATTACACGACCGTATGGGACACCTCGGCCCCGTCCGCTCCCCGTATGACCGCCAGTTCCATCACCGGAGCGTCCAACCGGACCAGCGCGGTGGCCTTCGCCCCGCACGGCGCCCTGCTCGCGACCGGGAGCGCCGACAACACGGTGATCCTGTGGCAGAGCAAGACCGACAGCGGAAGCGTTCCGCTTTCCGCCCGCCTCGGTGGCGACTCCAGTGGTGTGCAGGCCATGGCGCTCCGCTCGGACGGCCGTGCGGCGGCCACCGGCGGAGGGGACGGCAAGGTGACCCTGTGGGATCTGGCCGATCCCAAGCATCCCGAGGGGACCACGCCCAAGAGCGCGCGCCATGGAGACAGGGTGTTCGGGCTGGCGTTCAGCCCCGACGGACGCATACTGGCCAGCGGCAGCCTGGACCGCACCGTGATCCTCTGGGACAGCAGCGACCCTCACCGTCTCCGGAAGATCGAACAGTTCACCGCCGACGGCGGCGGAGTCGACGGGCTGGCCTTCAGTCCCGTGGGGCACACCCTCGCCACCGTCGGCGGGGACGCCGCGATCACCCTCTGGGACACCTCGGACCCCTCCCGTCCCCGGCGGATCGGCCGACCGCTCCGGGGCCACAGCGCGGGGGTGGACGCGGTCGCCTTCAGTCCCGACGGACGCACCTTGGCCACCGGAAGCTGGGACGGTACGGCCAGACTGTGGAACATCGACGACCTGGCCCGGCCGCACCGACTGGGCAAGCCGCTTGCCGGCCACACCAACTGGGTCTCCTCCGTGGCCTTCAGCCCTGACGGTCACACCCTCGCCACCGGCAGCCTGGACTCCAGCATCATCCTCTGGGACATCACCGACCCGGCCGAGGCACGCCATCTCGGCCCGCCGCTCATCCAGCACGGCAGCTGGGTCCTCGGACTGGCCTTCAGCCCCGACGGTCACACCCTGGTGTCCGGCAGCGCCGACTACACCTCGATCCTCTGGGACGTCACAGACGTGGTCCACCCCTATGACCTCGGTGTGGTCGGCAGCCATCACACCGACGCGGTCACCTCCGTGGCGATCAGCGCCGACAACCGCACCCTGCTGACCGCCTCCGCGGACGGCACCGTCAACCTGAACAGCCTCACCAAGCTCAACGATGTGCGCACACGCGCCCTCGACCTCGCCTGCGCCCGCACCGCGCAAGGGCTGAGCGCCGAGCAGTGGGCCCACTACATCCCCGATCTGAAGTACCGGCGCACCTGTTGACGGCTGCCGCGGCAGTGGAGGAAAGCCGGAGGCCACCATCTCGTCGACGCCGTGAGCCCCCAGCCGGTCCGCGAAGAAGTCCGGGGGGATGGGCACCGCGATCGGCCACTCGCCGCGTCGGCGGATGACCGCAAGTGCCTCCTCCGGTCCGCCGATCCAGGGCACCCGTGCGAAGACGTGCGCCACGAGCCCGGGTGCCGGCAGCGGTCGAAGACTTCGGGCTCCGGGGGGCCGCCACGGCACCCACGTCCGCCGACCGCGCCACCATGCCCCCTGGTCCTGGGCCGGGTCCGGGTCGGTGTGGAGCGCGCCAGCGAACACCCGAGGTCGGCGCTGCCCCACCCCACGGTGGACGTCATCCCTGCCGGGTTACGGAACGAGGACGACGCGGCCGTTGACCGAGTGGTTCTCCAGCTTCTCGTGTGCGGTCGCCGCGTCGGCGAAGGGGAGGATCTCGATGTCGGGTTCGATGAGCCCGGCAGCGACAGCCTCGAGTGCGGCGCGGGCGGCCGGCGGAATGGTCTCGGGGTGTGCCGGGATGTATCCGCCGGCGTTGAATCCGGCGACGACAGTGTTGCCGTACCACATGGCGTTGCTGGGGATGGTGTGCTCCCAGTCGCCGCTGGCGTTGCCGACCAGGAGCAGACGGCCGGACGGAGCGAGCAGGTCCAGGCTCTGTGTGCGCAGGGTGCCGCCGACGGGGTCGACGATGACGTCGAACTTCTCCTGCCCGAGGGCGCCCGGCAGGTCGTCGGAGTCGACGACAGCGTCGTAGGGCAGTTTGGTGGCGGCGGCCGCGCCGGTCCTGGCGGTGCGGACCGTGCCGACGATCCGGGAAGCTCCCAGCTGCCGGGCGATGCCGGGGAAGGTGGCCGCGAAAGCCCCCAGGGCACCGTGGACGAGGACACTCTCGCCCGCGGCCAGGTGGATGGCGCCGGTGAGCGCGATGTGCGCCATGATCGCGTTGGGGACGGCGGCGACGGCGAGGGCCGGATCGATGCCGTAGGCCTCGGTGGAGATGACGCGGTCCTGTTGGCTGATGAAGACGGACGCGTATCCGCCGGTGCCGTTCCCGGGCAGCGCCACCACCTTCTCGCCCACCGTGAAGCCGGAGACCCCCTCGCCGAGGGCCCGCACGGTGCCCGCGACCTCGAGGCCGGGCACATACGGCGGCTGGGGCAGCCCTTCCCGGTCCTTGTACAGCCCCTGCCGCGCGTGGAGGTCGATGAGCCCCACCGCGGCGTGAGTGACATCGATCGCGACCTGACCGGGACCGGGCTCCGGGTCGGGCAGGTCGACGAGGGTGAGCACGGACGGGTCACCGAACCGGGTGACCTGAACAGCCTTCATGACGTTCTCTCTTTCAACACGTTCGTAACGCACCCCGTGATGCGTTACGCCGAACGTAACACGAGGAGCCCGATAAGGCATCCCGGGGTGCGTTACCCTTGCCGTATGCGTCAACGAGCCCGCTCGTCCGAGGACAAGGCACGCCGCGCCGAAGATCTGCTCGCGGCGGCCGAAGCGGTCGCGCTCGAACTCGGGGGCGTGCGGTATGTGACCCTGGCGGCGGTCACCGAACGGGCCGGGCTGCATCGCACCGGGGTGCGGCGGTACTACTCCAGCAAGGAGGAACTGCTGCTCGAACTCGCGGAGCGCGGCTGGGACCAGTGGCGCGACGCGCTCTTGGCCGACGTGGGAGACCGCACCGGTCTCGACCCCGCACACACCGCGGCGGTGATCAGCACGACCCTGGCCTCGCTGCCGGTCTTCTGCGATCTGCTGACCCATGCCCCGCTGCACCTCGAAGGCGATGTCGACATCGAACGCGCCCGCCGGTACAAGACCAATGCCTTCGCCGCCCACGACGAGATCGCGCGGGCGCTGTGTCGCGCCAGCCGCATGACGGTCGAACAGATCCAGGGCCTTCTGACGTCAGCGGTCCTGCTGGCCGCCGGCCTGTGGCAGGTGTCCCATCCGACGCCCACCCTCGCCCGGCTCTACGAACAGGAACCGCGCTGGGGCCACGCCGCCCTCGACTTCCGCCTGCAACTCGACCGCCTGCTCACCGCCTCGGCGATCGGGCTCACCAGTACGCCTCCGGCCGCTCCCCCGCGCTGAGGGGAGCGGCCGGCGCCAGGCCTGCGACGGAGACCGGCTATGAGCGGGCGCTTGTCCGGTAGACACCCCCGCGGGTGGTCGTGTTCACGGCGCCACCCGCGGTGTCGGTCGCGCAGCCGTCGAGAAAGTCGCCGACCAGGGGTGCCTGCCGTCAGGCCGAACGAAGGTGACCGACGGTCTGCTCGGTCGACCACACGGCACTGGCCAGGAAACGGAAGTTGATGACGGCGGCCAGATAGCCGTCGCCCTCGGGCAGCCGGGGCCCGGCGGTGGCGTCACGGACGACGACGGCCTCGAATCCCTGCTCCAGCAGCTCCCGGAGGTGCCCTTCGGTGCACAGATTGGCCGCCATACCGGCGAGGATCACCTGCGAGACGCCACGCTTGCGCAGCTGGAGGACGAGGTCGTTCGACTCCGGCCCCACGATCTTGTGCGGGGAGGCGATGACGGTCTTCCCGTCCAGGATGTACTCCCTGTACTCCGGCAGGAAGTCGGCGCCGGAGTCGGTGAAGCCGTCGAGGGTGAGCGGACCGGTGCGGCTGAACATGCCGACGCTGTGCATGAACTGCTCGATCGGGTCGCTGAACTGCCACTGCTGGTCGGTGGGATAGAAGTAGTGCGGTGACACGGCGACCGTGATGCCCGCCTCCTTCGCGGAGGCGAGAAGCGCACCGATGTGGCCGACGGTGCCGTTCTCCGTGATGCTGTCGCCGAAGACGGACCAGGTAGCGCCTTTGGGGCTCAGAAAGTCGATCTGCGGGTCGGTGATCACCAGCGCCGCACGCGTGAGGTCAAGTGTGAAACCGCTTCCGGGAAGTGCGGGGCCGGCGGGCTCGGCGTAGATGCTGCTGTTGGACATGAGAGAGCGCTCCTCACGAAGGGTGACTGACGACCGCGATAATAAGTGACCGGTCGTCTTTTTATAGAGTCAGCTTAGCGCCTTCTTGCCGGGCCGGCAGTCGCTTGCTACTTCACCGAAAGAGCCGACGTCCCGAGGAGACGCGGTAGTGCCACAGCCGTGAACCTCTCGTACGCATCGCGTCGCCGCCCGATACGCCCTTGCATGACGGCCCCCTCCCACGCCTCGACGATCAGGAACGCGAGTTCCTCCGGGGACACGTCACCGGGGAGTCCGCCGCTCGCCTGGGCCTCTCGGAGGCACGTGGCGATCAAACCGGTCCACCGGTCCATGATGTGATCAAGCTTCGCCCTGACCTCTGCGCTGTGGTCGGCCAGCTCGAGGGACAGGTTGCCGACGAGACAGCCCAGCGCGAAGTTGCGCTGCGCGTTGTGGTCCGTCATGGCCTGGAAGAAGGCGGTGACACGCTCGACGGACGGTCGGGACACATCCCGCAGATGGGCGCCGAAGTCCCGGTCGATGGATGCCCAGTAGTGCTCGAGCACCGCGACCGCGAAGTCTTCCTTGCTGGCGAAGTAGCTGTAGAACGACCCCTTGGGCACACCGGCGCTGTCGGTGATCTCTTTGATGCCACACCCGTTGAAGCCGTTCGTGTGGATGAGCTCGAGCCCCGCGGCAAGGAGGCGTTCACGGACGAGCGGATTGGCTGGTCGCGGCATCCTTCGATAATAACCGAACGGTCAGCTATCAGGCGCTGAGGCTGACGGAACCGGTCACGGAAGCGGTTCTCCGCACGCCCCGCCCTCGGGCAGATGCTCCTCGGCCCACTTCCCGAGGGCCAGCAGGGAGGGCTTCAGCGCGGCACCGGATTCCGTCAGCCGGTACAAGACACGCAGCGGCGGCCCCTCCTCCACCTCGCGCACCACGATTCCCGCGGTGCCGAGTTCGGACAGCCGGTCGGAGAGCATGCGCTCACTGATGCCGGGAACGGCACGGCGCAGGTCGGCAAAGTGTGCGGGCCCCTCGACCAGGACCGCCACGATCGGGCCTGTCCAGCGCTTCCCCAGCAGTTGAAAGACGCGGGTGATACCTCCGTCGACCCGCTTGCACGCACCGATGTCATGGCTCCGCTCGACCGTCATGCCTCCAGGATACTGCGCCGCCTTTTGGAGCTGAGAAAAAGTAAGCACCTATGCTATCTATAGGTACGTACGAAAAATTGGCACGTGAGCGGCGGTCGCCCCGGCTGTCCGCCACTGCCGCTGATGGGAGATCTTCGTGGCCACGCTTCTGCACATCGATTCGTCCGTGTTCCCCGCCTCCGCCTCCGCCTCCCGTGCGGTGACGAGCGCCTTCCGCGAGGCCTGGCAGGAGCAGCACCCGGAGGGCACGGTGATCTACCGCGACCTCTCCGCCGGCTCCGTGCCGCACATCACGGCCGACGCCCATGGCGCCGGGTTCATCGACCCCGCTGCCCACACCCCCGAGCAGGCCGCCGCCTTCGCCGAGCGCCTGCAGCTGATCGAGGAGCTGGAGCGCGCCGACGCGGTACTGATCGGCGCCCCGATGTACAACCTCTCGATCCCCTCGACCCTCAAGGCCTGGCTGGACAACGTCATCCTCTTCGGCCGCACCGCAGGCGAGAGCCCTTCCGCCCAGGGCACGCCGGTCACCGTGGTGGCCAGCCGTGGCGGTTCCTACGCTCCGGGCACGCCGAAGGAGTCGTACGAGTATGTGCAGAACTATCTGACGGCCGTGCTCGCCGACATGCTGAGGCTGGACCTCGATTTCATCGTGCCGGAGCTCACGATGGCCCCGCACAACCCGGCCATGGCCGAACTGGTCCCGCTGTTCGAGTCCTCCCGCGAGCGCGCGCTGCAGGACGCGGCCACCAGGGCGAAGAGCCTCGCCGAACGCTTCGCCGCATGACAGCGGCCCGGCCCAGGACTGTGGCTGACCCTGACTGACGGCAGGCCGGGCCGCAGAACAGCGTTCGGCCTTCGCTGTGCCGCGCCGGCTCCTCCAGTGCGCGACGACGCGGGGCCTCTCTCCTTGGAGAGAGGCCCCGCGCCCTTCGGTGCTGTTCGCGGTCTACTGGACGTTGATCTTGAATGTGCTGGTCGTGTTGCGGATGTCCTGGGCGTTGCCGCTCATCCGCAGGTTGCGGAAGGTGACTTCACCGACGGCGGGGCCCTGACCGGGTTCCGGGAGTTCGTTGGCCCAGATGCCGAACCCGGACTTGGCGTCGAACGCGTCCCCGCTCTTCTTGGAGTTGGTGATGGAGATGTCGGTGAAGATCGTGTCCTTCACCGGGAACTGCGGCTGACCGCCGACGTAGTTGGTCTGGAACATCACGCCTCCATAGGTGGAGTCGTCGATGTCGACGTCGTTGACACGGATGCCCTGGAAGACCTTGGAGGCGGAGAACGCCCAGATGGCCGGGAAGACCTGCGAGCCCCAGAAGTGGCCGCCCGTCCGTTCCAGGGAGACGTTCTCGATCGTCGTGGGCTCGGTCCCGAAGCCGTTCATCGCGTAGCCGAAGTCCAGCGAGGAGATCGTGATGCCGGAGTAGACCAGGGTGTCGGCGACTCGGATGTTGCGGAAGGTGTTGTTGTAGCCGCCGTAGACGGCGATTCCGGCGGCCCGCCAGGTGAGAGCGGACGTCAGGTTCTCGTAGAGGTTGTTCTTCTCGTCGGCTCCGCCCGCGTCGATCGCCGAGAAGAGGGCGAAGCTGTCGTCGCCGGTGGCCCGGGCGTCGTTGTTGACGACATGGTTGTCCGTGGAGCCGTTCGTCATGTTGATGCCGTCGGCGAACATGTCCCGGATGCGGGAGTTCTTGATGGTCATGTTGTCGGTGTTGGCGCCCCAGTAGAGGCACACCATGTGCTCGACCCAGATGTTGTCGATGGTGATGTCGGAGACATTGGAGAAGTCGAAGACCTTGCCCGGGCCGTCGATGCGGGACGTGTAGTTGCCGAAGTAGGCGAATCCGGCGAACGTCGAGCCCTTGGCGGTGGCGTCGGCCCGGAAGCCGACGTCGGTGTTCTCCTGCGAGGAGGGCGCGTGGAAGCGGGTGAACCACGGTCCCGCTCCGACGATCTTGATCGCCTTGCCGTAGACCTGGAACTTGCTGGAGGTCTCGTAGTCTCCGGCGGGCAGATAGACACCGACCAGCTTGCCCGTGGTGTCCATGCGGACCTTGTCGAGCGCGTTCTGCACGTCCTGGTGCGAGAAGCCGGCCGGGACCGCATAGGCGGCCGGGTCCGGGTTCGAGGCCGCGGTCGCCTGCTCGGTGTTGATGAAGTCGATGGCGTAGGTGGAGGTGTTGGCCGCGTCCTTCTGGAGCCGGATCTTGGAACCGGCCGGAACGGTCTTGCCGAGCAGCAGGTTCGCCTCGTCGTAGATGTGGCGGGGCGCACCGGAGCCGGGCGAGTTGCCGGGCGCGGTCTCGTCGCCGTACAGCCAGGCGTACTTCGAGGTCAGATCGACCGTCTTGAGGAACTGGCCGTCCACATAGACGTTCAGTGTGGTGTTGGTGCCGTCGGGGATGGAGAAGCGGGTCACCAGGGTGTTGGTGTCCGCGCGGGTGGTCCACTCGACGTACTGGCCGGTCGCACTGAGGGTGACCGCCTTGCGGCCGCTGGCCTCGCCGGCGATGTCGCCGATGGTCCGGTTCGGTCCGACGACCTTGGCTCCACCGCCGACCGTGCCGTCCTCGGCCTCGTACATGTCGTACGGCATGTCCGCGCCGCGGCCGACGAACAGGGGCTGTGTGGTGGTGTTGTTGGCCCGTTTGACCGGCAGTTCGTTGGCGTCGTCGGCGATGACGGTCTTGACGGTGTACTTGCCGTTGACGGCCGTCCACGAACCGAGGCTGACGGGTGCGGTCGTCTGACCGGCCGCGATCACGCCGTTGTAGGAGCCGGTCAGGGTCTTGACGGTGGCGCCCTTGGAATCCTGGATCGTCAGCGTCACACCGTGGGCACCCGAGGCCGAGTCCGTCGTGCCCTGGTTCTTGATAGCGACGGTGAACTTGACGTCGTCACCGTTCGACGCGCTGGACGGGGTCCATGAGACGGGCGCGGCGACCAGATCGGAGCTGGAGACCGGCTTGACGACGAGGGGGTCGGAGCGGGTGAAGACGTTGTTGGCCTCGTTCTGCTCGATGACCTTGTTCGACGGGTCCACCTCGGCGCCGACCGTGTAACTGCCCGCGTCCCGGGTGCCGATGTTCGCGGTGACCGTCGCCGACTGGCCGGCCGTGAGGGCCGGGACGTCCGCCGTGGCCACCTTTGTGCCGCCGAGCGTGAAGTTCAGGTCGGTGGCCTTCGACGCCTTGGTGCCGCTGTTGGTGACGGTCGCCGAGAGGCTGACGGCGTCCGTCTCCAGCGGGGCCGCGGGCGTGTTGGTGATGCCGGTGACCCTGAGGTCCGGGTTGGCGGCCGGGGTGCCGATCACCTGGAACTCAGCGACCTGCGCGCCCGGAGCGCCGGTGTTGGAGGTGAACTTCAGCTGGATGTCAGCGGCCGCGCCGGAGACCGGGATCGTCACGGTGTTGCCACTGGACGGGTTGAAGGTGTAGTCCTTCGCCGCCACGAGGCTCGTGAAGGCCGTCGCGTCCTGGTCACGGCCCAGCACCTGGATGTTCTGGGTGCGCGTGGACCAGGCGGGGTCCGGGTTGAGCTTGACGACGACCTGGCTGAGGTCGGCGTTGGCGCCCAGCCTGGTGGTGAGGGTGGCCGGGTATGCGCCGCCCGCGCTCTCCCAATAGGTGCTGATCTGGCCGTCGTTGGCGTTGGCGGCGGCATAGGTGAAGGTGTAGGAGGAGGCCTCGATGGGCTTGCCCTGAGCGAGGTCGGAGCCGGCACCGGAACCGGGCCGGGTGACGCTGTTGCTCGCCGCCGACACGTTCCCGGCGGCGTCCCTCGCCTGCACGTAGTAGGTGACCGTCGCCGCGGCCGACGGGGTGTCCGTGTACGTCGTGACGTCACCCGCCACGGACTTGAGGAGCTGGCCGTTGGCGTAGATGTCGTAGCCGGTGACCTTGACGTTGTCGGTCGACGCCTGCCAGGTGAGCTTCACATCGCTGCCGGACTGCGTGTAGGCGAGGTTGCCGGGCGCCGTGGGGGCCTGGGTGTCGCCGCTCGTTCCCTTGCGGGTGACGCTGTTGCTGTTGGCGGAGACATTGCCCGCGGCGTCCCTGGCCCGGACGTAGTACGTGATGTCGCTGCCGGCCGGCTGGGTGTCCGTGTACGTCAGGACGTTCCCGGCGACACTCGCCCGCAGCTGGCCGTTGGCGTAGATGTCGTAGCCGGTCACGCCGGTGTCGTCGGTGGCCGCGTTCCAGGTCAGCCTGATCTGGCCGCCGGCCGGCTCGGTGTAGTTCAGGTTCGTCGGCGCGGTGGGGGCCTGGGTGTCACCGGTGGTCGGTCCGTAGACCTCGAGCTCGGACACCTGGCCTGCGGGCCAGCCGGTGTTGGCGGTGATCAGCACGCGTACGTAGCGTGTCGTGACGGTGTCGAGGCTGATGGTCGCCGACTGGTCGTTGCCGCTGTCGAAGGTGTACGCCCGCGAGGCCGTCAGATCGGTGAAGTTCTGGTTGTCCGTCGAGCCCTGGATCTTGAGCGTCTGACTGCGGCTCGGCCATCCGCCGGGCAGCCGCAGGATCACCTGGTTCACCTTGACCGACGACCCGAGGTCGACCTGGAGCCACTGGGGGAAGGCGTTGTTCGTGCTCTCCCAGTAGGTGGCCCGGTTGCCGTCGCCTGCGTTGGCCGCCCCGTAGACGTCGGCGTGCCCGCTCTCGGTGAAGGTCTTGCCCTGGGCGAGGTTGGAAGTCGAGGCGGCGGCCGTGAAGACCTGCATCTCGCCGAGTTGAGCGGTGGAGGCGGCCGAGTTCTTGCTGAAGTCGGCGCGCACGTACCGGGCGAGGGTCGCCGGGAAGGAGATCTTGACCGTGTTGCCGTTGCCGGGGCTGAAGACGTACGGCGCCGACGACTTGAGCGTGGCGAAGCTCTTGCCGTCGGCGCTGCCCTGGAGGGCCAGTGTCTGCTTGCGGGTCTGCCAGTCGGCGGGCAGGCGCAGCACGACCTGGCGGACGCGCTCGGTCCGGCCGAGGTCGGTCTGCACCCACTGGGCGGACTTCTTTCCGGCCTGCCAGTAGGTGTCGGCGTCGCCGTCGGCGACATTGGCGGCCGAGTGGGTGCCGAGGGCACTGCCGGACGTGGCCGGGGCGTCCGAGGCGGCGTTGGGGCCGCCGGCCGCCTGCGCGCCGACGACGGGCAGGCCTAGCACCATGACGGTGGAGGCGAGCGCAGCAGTTGCTGCGCGCCGTCCCCAGGATCTCGGCTTGTGTCGAGTCATGCGGGGTCACTCCCTGCGGAGGTTCGCGCGCGCCGGAGGGGCGGCGAGGCGGCTCTTTCCTGGTTGGAGCGGTGGCGCGGTACGACAAGGCGGCGGGAGCTCTCCGTATGGAGGGAACGAACCCATACGGATTCCCATGCGCGACTTCTTGCAGCGTTCCATCGAAATATTGCAGACGACTGTGAGTGCGTCTACGGTCGCGGCGACACATTTTTCACCAGGCGCACCTTGGACCTCGACCAGGAATGGGGCTCCGGCTCGGATCCCGAGCCGGTCGGCAGGGCGGTGAGCCGGCAGCGGGCAGGGCCGTCGACATACGCCTCCTGAGCCTCAACGCCCCGCCCGGCACTCGGATCTGATGCTTCACTCCCTTACCCGGCACTCCCCCGAGGAGGCCCGGAACAGACTGCTGTCGTCTGATGCGGCGACTTCGGGAGCGGGCGGAGCGAGACCTTGCCCCCTACAGCGCAAGCGCACGCAAATAACGCAAGTTCTTGCGCAATGCTGCGAGTGCCGGGCGGATTCGGCGTCAGGCGGAGTCCCGCACAGCCGGGTCAGGACGCCTTGCGCTGCCGTCTGATGGGCTCCCCCGTCCGGTGCAGGTGGACAAGAGCCTCGCGGTAGGACTGGATGAGCCCGGTCTCGTGGTACGGCACGCCGATCTCCGCGCAGTATGCGCGCACGACGACTCGGGCCCGCCGCAGTTGAGGAGTGGGCATGCTCGGGAACAGATGGTGCTCGATCTGGTAGTTGAGCCCACCCAGCATCAGGTCGGTGAGCCGACCGCCACGCACATTGCGGGAAGTGAGCACCTGGCGACGCAGGAAGTCGGGTCGGTCGTCCCCGGTGAAGGTGGGCATGCCCTTGTGGTTCGGGGCGAAGGTGCTGCCGAGATACACACCGAAAAGGCACTGGTGCACGGCGAGGAACGCCACCGCCTTGCCCGGGGAGAGCACCAGGAACAACGCGGACAGGTAGGCCGTCATATGCAGGAAGAGCAGGCTTCCCTCCAGCAGGCGGCTCTTCATGAACGGCGAGCGCAACGCCCGCACGCTCCCCACGCGCAGGTTGAAGCCCTCCAGTGTCAGCAACGGAAAGAACAAGAACGCCTGGTGTCCGCCGATGAAGCGGGCCACACCGCTGCTGTTGCGGGCCTGCTCGGTGGACCACACCAGGATGTCCGGGGCGACGTCGGGGTCGAGTTCCTCATGGTTGGGGTTGGCATGGTGGCGGGTGTGCTTGTTCATCCACCAGCCGTAGCTCATGCCGATGCCCAGGTTGCCGAAGAGTTGGCCCCAGATCGCGCTGGTGCGGCGCCGCCGGAACACCTGCCGGTGTGCCAGATCGTGGGCCACCAGCGCGATCTGACCGAAGATCAATGCCATGAAGACGGCAACCGTCAACTGCCACCAGGAGTCGCCCAGCGCGACGAAGGCGGCCCAACCCGCCGCCAGCAGCCCGATCACCAGACCGAGCCGCACCGTGTAGTAGCCGGGGCACCGCCCCAGCAGTCCCGCCTCGGTGATACGCCGGGACAACCGGGCGAAGTCGCTGCCGGCGTCGGGGGCGGATCTACGGGGATGCAGGGCGGGCGGTGCGGTCTCGACCGAGGTGTCGGGGGAAGTCGTCATGCAGCGAGTCTGGCAACGGCCGTCCCGCCGGGACAGCCTGTCAACTGCAGGTCTCCTCGGGGGCAGACCCCCCGCCACCCCAGGGGGTTTTCACCACCCTCACGCCTCTGAGCTGGGCCTTTCCGGGCGAGCAGTCACCGCGGGCCTGTCGGCGAGTTGGTTCATCAAGCGACCGGCCAGAACGAGGACCTGCTGTTCGGTCTCGGTCAGTGCCTCCATGGCCCCTGTCAGCCATGCCTCGCGCTGCGCCAGGTCCTGTGCCAGCGCGCTCCGTCCGGCATCCGTGATGGCCAGCACCGAAGCACGACGGTCCTGCTCCGAAGGCGCTCGGGTGATCAAACCCTCCGCTTGCAACTCGGCGAAGGTCCTGGTCAGGGACTGCGGATGCTGACACTCCACCAGCGCGATGGCGCCGGGAGTGCTCGGCCCTCGGCGCCTCAGGTGTCCCAGGACGCTGATCTTGTTCGAGCTGAGGGCTCCAGCCGGCCTCTCATGGCGCAGCCGCGAACCGAGCCGCAGGACCCCTTGAAGCAGCGCGTGGGTGGGAGTGGTGTCATCCATGCCTGCAATAGTAAGCGATGACGTACTACATTGGCGACATCGAGTCGCATGCAGTGGCCCATCCTCACCCGACAGGCAGGAAAATGCTACGCAAGACGTACGAGCTATTGCTGTTGATGTTCTCGATCCTGCTCTCCTCCACCTCTGCCGCAGCGCTGGCCCGCCTGGCGGATGTGCCCCCGGCTGCGCTGGTCGTTCCGGGTGTGATCTTCGCCTTCACGCTCCTTCGGCGGCCCGGCGGAGAACCGGTGCGGGAGCAGATCGGGAGCGCTGTCCTGTTCTCGGTGACGGCCGGGACGAGTGTGTGGCTGGGATCGCAGATGTCGCCCCACCCGGTGATCGGCGCGGTGGTGTTCGTCGCCTTGATGACCGCCTCCGTCTGGACGCGGCGCTTCGGACCGATGGCGACCCGACTGGGGGCGATGGTGCCGCTGGCTCTGCTCGCTTCTCTGTTCACCACCGGCGGCGTGGAACAGGTGCCCTGGTGGCCTCGGTCCGGTTGGGCGGCGCTGGTCGGTCTGCTGGCCTTCTGCTGGGTCCATGTCCTGCGACGGGCCGGCCAGCGCCTGCTCCGCCTCCCCCGGCCGGAACCGCGCGCGGCGGCCTCGCACCGGCAACGAGCACGCAGGGGACCTTCCGTCAGCACCCGCATGGCCGCGCAGACGGGCCTCTCACTCGCCGTCGCCTTCACGGCCGGACACTTGCTGTTCGGGGAGCACTGGCAGTGGGCGGTCCTGAGTGCCCTGGTCGTCAACCTGGGGACGATCGGACGTGGGGATCTGGCTCTGAAGGGAGTGGAGCGGGGTGCCGGGGCAGTCCTGGGAACCCTGTTCGCCACCGGCCTCACCGTCCTGCTGCATCCGCACGGCTCGGCCTCCGTCGTGTTGATCTGCGTCGTGCCGGCCGCCGCGACGCTGGTGCGGCAGCACAGTTACGCCGGCTACGCGGCCTGTATGACCACCACGATGTCGCTGTTGTACCGCTACTACGGCGAGTCCGCGGAGCAGTTGCTGCTCATCCGGTTGCAGGCCCTGATGGTGGGGGCGGTCCTTGCGGTCGCTGTCGGCTGGCTGCTGCTGCCCGTACGGGCTGGTGACGTGGTGCGGGGCCGGATCGCCGCCGCACTGGCAGGGCTCGCCGCCGTTCTCGAGGCACACCGCAAAGGCTCCGACACGGTGGCCCCGCTCAGGAGGTTCGAGGCCACCGTCCGTGAAGTGCACAGCAGTGCCCGGTCGTTGTGGCTGCACAGGAGGATGCTGCACCTGATGGGCCGTCGGCGGACGACGCCGCACCGCACGGCACCGGTGGAGGCCCTGGTGAACTGTCTCGAACCCCTGCGCGCCCTGACCGCCGCGCCGGGGAACCTTCCCGGCGCGGCGGCGACGGCAGCCAATGTCGCTGTCATACGGCGCAGCCTCGCCGCGCCCGAGGTTCCGTCGCCCGGCCTGCGGCCACCCTCCCCCGAGCCGCCGCTCGCAGCTCTCGACACAGCCTTGGAACGCCTGGCCGAAGGACTTCCCGCCCTGCGGTGAACCGGGCGCGACGGGGCACACGTTGCCCGATGCGGCACTGGCGTGGGTGCGCGGGTGAAAGGCGGAGCAACCATGTCCGACGAACGCGTTCGTTACGATCGGGGCATGACTCCCCAGCGAGAACCGATCAGCCGCCGTGAACGTCCCGCCAAGCCCGCCCTGACCCGACGGGGGATCATCGACACCGCCGTGCGGATCATGCGCTCCGAGGGACTGGAAAAGGTGACCATGCGCCGCCTGGCGCAGGAGCTGGACACCGGCCCGTCCTCGCTGTACGTCTATGTGTCCCATACCGCCGAGCTGCACGCGGCCGTCCTGGACGCGCTGCTGGGCGAGGTCGACCTGGCCGTCAGCGACGCCGGAACCGGCTGGCGCGATCAGCTGGTCGCGGTGCTCACCTCATACACCCACGTCCTGTACCAACACCCGCAGCTGGCCCGCTCGGCTCTTGTGGCACGCCCGAGCGGCGAGAACTATCTGAACCTCGTCGAGCGTGTGCTGAGCCTGCTCTCCCGCAGCGGCGCGCCCCAGGGGCAGATCGCCTGGGGAGTCGACAAGCTGCTGCAATACGCCACGGCCACTGCCGCGGAGCACGGGACGCAGGAGCACTCCCCCGGGTTCCAGGACGACTGGAACGCCCTCATCCACGCCGCGCACACCGTGCAGGAGGCCACCCATCCGATGATCAAGGGACATATGCCCGCCCTGCTCGCCGGTTCGGCCGAGGACCGGCTGTCCTGGGGCTTCGATGTTCTGATCAACGGCATCCTTCATACGCCTCTCCCCGGCACCGCCGGCTGAACGGCCGCGCCCCGGCACCGTCTCGTCGACACCCTGACCCCTGCCTGCCTTCTTCGGCAGTTCGACGAACTTGTTCGTAACGAACACGTTCGCTACGGTGGGCTTGTCGGAACAGCACCCAGCCTGGGAGATACGAGATGACGACCCACCACCCCATCGCGATCGTCGGCGGAGGTCTCGGCGGTCTCACCGCCGCCCGGGTCCTGCACGTCAACGGCATCGAGGCGACCGTCTTCGAGCTGGAGGCATCGGCGCACGCCCGCGCCCAGGGCGGCATGCTCGACATCCACGAGGAGAACGGCCAGAAGGCCCTGCACGCCGCCGATCTGTACGAAGGCTTTCGCAAGATCATCCACAGCGGTGGGCAGGCACTGCGCCTGGTCGGCCCGGACGGCACCGTCCATGTCTCCCACGAGGACGACGACACCGGGGGCCGCCCCGAGGTGGACCGGGGAGAGCTGCGCGAGTTGCTGCTGGCGTCCCTCCCGCACGGCACGATCCGCTGGGGCAAGAAGGTGAGCGGCGCCCGCCCGCTGGACGACGGACGCCACGAGGTGACGTTCGCCGACGGATCCACCATCACCACCGACCTCCTGATCGGCGCCGACGGCGCCTGGTCGCGCATCCGTCCGCTGCTCTCGTCGGCCCGGCCCGCCTACACCGGCATTTCCTTCGTCGAGACCGAGCTGCTCGACGCCGACACCCGTCATCCGGGCAGCGCCACCCTCCTCGGCGGCGGATTCTTCATCTGCCTCGGTGATCAGCGCGGCTTTCTCGCGCACCGGGAGACCGACGGCAGCCTCCACGTCTACACCGCGCTCAGGGCTGCCGAGGACTGGCTGGACACGATCGACTTCGGCGACGACGCCGCTGCCAAGGCCGCGCTTCTGTCCCACTTCGACGGCTGGGACGAAAACCTGCGTGCCCTGCTCGCGGACGCCGACGGTGCGCTCGTCCCCCGCCGCGTCCACGCCCTGCCCGTCGGGCACCGCTGGGACCATGTCCCGGGCGTGACCCTGCTCGGCGACGCCGCACACCTGATGTCCCCCTTCGCCGGGGAGGGCGCCAACCTGGCCATGTTCGACGGAGCCGAACTCGGCCAGGCGATCGCCGCCCACCCCGGCGACGTGGAGGCGGCCCTGGCCGCGTACGAGGAAGCGCTCTTCCCACGCAGCGAAGCATCCGCCGCCGAGTCCGCCACCAGCTTGGAGATCATGTTCGGCGAGCGGGGCCTCGAGCGAATGGTCGAATTCTTCACCTCTCACCAGGAAGCCGGGCCCACGGCAGGTGCCGACGAAGGTCGCTAGTGCTGTGACGAGCGGACGCACAGCACCAATCGGCACAGCCCGGCGGAGGCGGTCGGCCGCTGAGGGGCATCAGGACCCAGCAGGGCCTCGCGAAGGGCCCGTTCGAGGAAAGCAGCACGCACTCACGGTCTGACGAGATCCTTAAAAGTGTGCTCCAAGGTGAGGCCATGTCCACGGGTGACGCCGGTCGGCCGCCCGTGCTTCCGCTGTCTTCGCCGTACGGAGTACTCCATGCGTTCACCCGTGTTCTGCATACGTCTGTCCATCGCCTGCGGGGCCGCCGTCTCGATGCTGTCGGGGTGCGCCACCGCCGGGGGCCCGGGCCCCACGGGTCAGGTCGTCGTCGCGGCCGAGGGGAAGGACGCGAACGCGTCGGCCGACTCGCCCCAGGCCGTCGTCCCGCCCCCGGCAGATACGGCCGGCTCGGCCTCGGCGCACAAGGAAACCGCGTCCGTGTCCGCCGGGCTGCCCGGTGTGGGGCCGCAGACGTCGGCTTCGATTCCCGAGGAGAGCAGGCAGGTCGTGCTCGTCACCGGGAACGGCGTCAACTCCTCGGAGTCGACGGTGGTGTTGTACGACCGCACCGCCTCGGGATGGCAGCCCGGGAGCGTCTGGAAGGCGCACAACGCCCTCAAGGGCTGGACCGAGGACCACCACCTCGACGATCTGCGCTCGCCGATCGGGGTGTTCGAGCTCACCGATGCCGGCGGTCTTCTGCCGGACCCCGGGTCCCGGCTTCCGTACAGCCGCTCCAACGCTTTCACCATCGGCGGGACCGGATTCGCGGGTGAGTCGCTGGCGGGCTCCTTCGACTATGTCGTCGCCATCAACTACAACCGCAAGGCGGGCACTTCACCGCTCGACTGGACCCGGCCCCTCGGTGCGGAGCGGGGCGGTGGAATCTGGCTGCATGTGGACCACGGCGGTCCCACCCATGCCTGTGTGAGCCTGGAGAAGGCCCATATGAAGGCGTTGCTGCTGGCGCTGGATCCCGGGCGGCATCCCGTGATCGTCATGGGCGACGCGGGCTCACTGGCCCGCTGAGCACGCGCGGTCCGGTGGCGACGGGGCCAGGGTCCTGGCGCCACCGGACCGCGCGGTGTCTCAGTGCGCGGCAGAACCCGCCTGCCAGTCGGCCCAGGACATGTTCCAGCCGTTCAGACCGTTGTCGGGGGCGATCGTCCGGTCCTTCGAGTTCTTCACGATCACGACGTCTCCGATCAGCGACTGGGAGTAGAACCAGGCGCCGTCCCGCGCCGCGTCGCCGCCGCCCTGTGCGTCCTTGAGTCCGATGCAGCCGTGACTGATGTTGGACCGCCCGAAGACCGAGTCGGCTCCCCAGTAGTTGCCGTGGATGAAGGTGCCGGATGCCGACAACCGCATGGCGTGCGGCACGTCCGGGATGTCGTACTGTCCCGCGAAGCCGACCGTGGCCCCGTTCATACGGGTCTGGACGAGCTTCTCGGAGACGACCATCTGCCCGTTGTAGGTGGGGGATTCGGGCGCGCCGGCGGTGATCGGCACGGTACGCAGGGGCTTTCCGTCCCGGCTGACCTTCATGGTGTGTGCGGCGGCGTCGACGGTCGAGACCTGACTGCGTCCGACGGTGAAGGTGACGGTCTTGTTCTGATACCCGTAGGCCCCGTCCGCGCCTTTGACTCCGTCGAGTGCGATCTTCACGCTGACGGTGGAGTGGGGCTTCCAGTAGTCCTGCGGCCGGAAGTCGAGACGCCGGTCGCCGAACCAGTGGCCGACGACGGGCCGGCCGCTGCTGGAGCGTACCGTGATGGCCTCCTCCACGGCCCGCTTGTTCGCGATCGCCTTGTCGAACGTGAACGAGACGGGCATGCCGACCCCGACGGTCGATCCGTCGTCCGGGGTGAAGGTCCCCACAAAGCGCTCGCTCTCGCGCAGCGTGGTGAACGACGCCTTCTCGGTGGCGTCACGGCCGTCCTCCGAGGTCGCCGTGGCCACGAGTGTGTACCGGCTGTCGTAGTCGAGATCCCCGACGGGCGTCCAGCTGAGCCGGTCGGGGCTCATCCGGCCCGGGACGGTGCGTCCGCCGGTGGAGAGCACCACGTCCCGAAGGGTTCCGCCCCGCACGGTGACACGACCGCTGCGCCGCACGGAAGCGTGACTCTGACCGTCCGTCACCGCAAGCACGATCCGGGAGCCGGGCCTCTTGCCGGGTTCCGTGCTGCCGGCTGCGCCGGCCGAGGCGGAGTTGTCGTCGGCCCGGCTCCCTCCGTCGGTGCCGCACCCGGCGAGGAGCGTCGCCAGAACGACGGGTATGGCGGCTGAGGTGGGCCATCGCATGGAATGCACGGGATCTCCGGTCTGCGTCAAGCGGAAGGACGAACATGGACGGGCCCGGACGGCGGAAAGCCCTGCGCGGATGCACGGACGACGCCCGCGGCCGACCAGGGCCGCATGTCACGCGTTCGTGCGTCGACCACGCCGCACTCGCCGTCGGGCACGGCCACAGGGTGGCAGGCGGATTTCAGGAAGTTGTCAGGATGCGAGATACCACTCTTTCCATAGAATCCGCAGGTCAGCACGGTTAGAGTCAGCGCCGTGTGCGCACATATCCTGGTTGCCGAAGACAATGAGCTGCAGTCCGCACTGATCCGACGACTACTGCTGTCGGAGGGTCATGAGGCGGTCGTGGTGCACGACGGCAGGGCCGCCGTCGACGAGGCGCTGAAACGGATTCCGGACCTGATCGTCCTCGATGTGATGCTCCCCGAGATCGACGGCATCGGCGTCTGCCGCGCTCTGCGGCGCCACCACGACATTCCCGTGCTGATGCTCACCGCTCGTTCCACCGAGGAGGACGTCCTCGCCGGCCTGGACATCGGTGCGGACGACTACATGACCAAGCCCTACAGCCCCCGGGAGCTCCTGGCCAGGATCCGCAGCGTGCTGCGCCGGACCCAGCGCCACGGCGACGGCGGCGACCGCGCGCTGCGGGCCGGTGACATCACGGTGGACCCGGTGCGGCACGAGGTCAGATGCGGGGGCCGGATCGTGCTCTGCACCCCCGGCGAGTTCGAGATCCTGCTCGCCATGGCCGCCGAGCCCGGCCGGGTCTTCTCCCGGCAGCAACTGCTGCAGCACTCCAGCGGCTTCGACCGTGCGTCGACCGAACGGGCGGTGGATGTGCACATCATGAACCTGCGGAAGAAGATCGAATCGAATCCCCGTAAACCGGTGCGTCTGCAGACCGTGTTCGGTGTGGGGTACAAGCTCGTGGGCGGCCGCGGTGCTTCCTGAGGTTCCTCTCCATCGCAGCCTGCTCTTCCGGCTGCTGCTCACCTCGGTGGTCATCGCGGTCTGTTCGGTGGCCGCCACCGCCTGGCTCGCCGTGCAGACCACGACCAGGGCCGTGACCGAGGCCCGCGGCCACGTCCTGTCCGAGGACACGGACATCCTCCGGCGTCTGAGCGGATTCGCCGCCACCCACCCCCGCTGGGACGGTGTCCAGAGCGTCGTCACCGAGCTGTCCCGCACCACAGGCCGCCGAATCTCCCTCACCACGACCGGCGGGGACGTGATCGCGGACTCGGCCTCGCAGGGCGTTCGCCCGTCGACCCAGGCGTCGGCGATCGTGGATCCGCTCCATGTCGACACCTACACCTCGCCCGGGGCGCAGCTCGGCGGAATCGATCCGCGTGCGGTGGGGCCCTACCTGCTGTCCGACAGCGAACGGGCCCAGCTACGCACCCTCGCCGACGAACGCCTCGCCTGCCTGCGAAAACAAGGACTCGACGGTGACATCGAGGAGACGCCGAGCGGCCGTCCCCGAGTGAACAGCGCCGCCGAGGTCCCATGGCAGTGCGCCGACGGCAAACTGAACACCCCCACGTCCGGCGAACTGGCGGCGCTGAACGAGCTGAACAAGTTCTTCCAGACGTGCCTGGGCAGCCACGACGCGTTCCTCTCGCTACCGGGATCCGAGCGGGAGGCCTACGTCCACAGCAAGCGCATCGACGAGAAATACGACGAGAAGGCCCGCAACTGCGCGGACGAGTCGCGTCGCCGGCAACTCGGCCCCTATGTGGCACCGGCGGCCGAGCTGTACCTCGGGGACGTCTCACGCAGCGACCCGCGCTTCGACCTCTCGACCGCCAACAAGATCAAGGTCATCGGCGTCACGGGGCTGATCCTGGTTCTCACCATCGCCATCACCTCCGTGGTCGCCGTCCGGCTGGTACGCCCACTTCGGGTTCTCGCGGCCGCCGCCCAGCACCCCGCCGATCAGCACATCCGGGTGCCCGTCACCACCCGGGACGAGACCGGATACCTCGCTGCCGCGTTCAACGAGTTCACCGCGCGCCGCGAGCGTCTAGAGGCGCAGCGCAAGGCCATGGTCAGTGACATCGCCCATGAGCTGAGGACACCCCTCACCAATATCCGCGGATGGCTGGAGGTCACCCGGGACGGGATCGTGGAGCCCGACCCCGCGCTCATCGCCAGCCTCCACGAGGAGGCGCTCCTGCTGCAACGCGTCGTCGACGACCTCCAGGACCTCGCCGCGGCCGATGCCGGCACGCTGAAGCTGCACCGCGAACTCCTGTCGGCCGGCGAACTCCTCTCCCATGTCGCCGCAGCGCACGGAGCGCAGGCCGAGGCATCGGGCATCACCCTGCTCCAGCAGGTGCCCGACGGCGTTCAACTGGACGCGGACCCGGTCCGGATGCGCCAGATCGTGGGCAACTTGGTGTCGAACGCCATCCGTCACACTCCGGCGGGCGGCACGATCACCCTCACCGCCGAGCAGACCGACGACCATGTCCTACTCACGGTGCGCGACACCGGAAGCGGCATCGCCCCGGGGGATCTCCCGCACATCTTCGACCGGTTCTGGCGGTCGGAGAAGTCACGCAGTCGGCGGACCGGCGGAAGCGGCCTGGGGCTGGCCATCGTGCGACACCTCGTCACCGCCCACGGGGGCACCGTCACGGCCATGAGCGACCCGGGCGTCGAAACGGCGTTCACCCTGAACCTGCCGAACCCGCAGCGAGCGGAGCAGCACCGGGAGTGAACGCCGAGGCATCCCCCGGTCAGCTGCCTCCGGAGTGGAAGCACCTCAGTCATGCCTGGGGTCAATGAAGCAAGTGGGCGCGGACTACCGGATGCCGTTCCGCGGTCCGCGGATCATGGTTTTCCACGATCTGTTCCGCTTGAAGGGCATCTCGAAGATCCGGGAGAACAGCCATGCGCCGAGCACCGAGACCGGCAGGGCCAGGATGAGCGTGAACCAGAACGTGGGCAGGCCGGGCGAGACGAAATGCGGGGCTGCCCGGCGGATCACGGCCATGACGATCGGCAGATGGATCAGGTAGAGACTGTAGGAGAAACCACCGAGACTCCGGACAGGTCGCGCGGTCAGGAGCCGTACGAGGATGGCGGGCCTGCCGGTGGCGACCGCGGCAAGCAGCATCGTCATGGCCGGAGCAAGGGCGAGGTCTATCCAGAAGTAGTGGTTCACCGTCCACACAGAACCCTGGATGAACCCGAGAGCGAGGACAGGCAGAGCGGCCAGTACGGCGAACCACCCCCATGGCAAGCGCTGAACTCGGTCCGAGGCAGCGACGATCCCTGCGCCCAGCATGCCTGCGACGAACACGGGAGCGAGATGGGGAGTGAGCCAGTTGTCACCCTCCACGGGGGACGCGCCGGCCGCCATCAGCCCATGGGCGATCACCGGAAGCGTCACGCATGCGGCCAGGACCGCGGCGCTGAACCGCCGCCGGACAAACAGGAGGAGGGGAAAGAGGAGATAGAGTTCGGTCTCCACTCCGATCGACCAGAACGCTCCGTTCGGAGTCGGGGCGGTGAACATGTCCTGAGCGACGAGGCCGTACACCAGAATGGACGCGCCGGTGGGCGGGCCGTAATGCGAAGCCGGTACCACGAACCAGGAAATGGCCAGGCTCATGGCCAGCGCCGCCCAATAGGGAGGCAGGATGCGCCAGGCGCGTCGCCGCAGGAACGGGGCGACGCCCTCCGACCGCCAGCCGTGACGCGTCGGCGAGATCGCCAGGGAGAAGCCGGACAGCACCAGGAAGAAGACGACGGCGACGCGCCCGAACATCAGCACATCCAGCCACGCGGGCGCCGAACTGTCGGGGTAGCCCGGGAACGTGTACAACCAGCAGTGGAACAGGACCACATACAGTGCCGCCAGGCCGCGAAGGCCGTCCAGACCCCGCACATGCCGATGGACCGGTGCTCCGCTCGCCCTCTCCTCCTGTCCTGCCGACGCGGTCGAGACGAGAGCGCCACCGACCGGGCGGCTCGAAGCCACTGAAATCGTTCATCCCCTTCTCCGGGCAGCGCGCGTCCCGAACTCCGCCGGCCCGTTTCCCCGGCAGGACGCCAGGTGGCACGGCGCCACCCACCCGCAGTGGGTGATACGTGGCATCCGGCTGAGCAGTTCAGCAGACAGCCGAGAAGACCGCCGGTCGGTCGACACCTGCGCTTCTCATTCACCTCACCGCACGGGGTGCTTGATCACTGGTGTACCGATGCGGTGAGGCGTCGCAGTGCGGCGTGGGCGGGCGGGCCCCAGGTCGGTTTGCCTCCGGGGCGGCCGTGAACGCCGGCGTCCCCGATGTGGATGCCGCTGAGAGCGCGCAGCACCGCCCAGCCGCGGGCGCGGCGCAGGGTCGCGGTGTCCGGGCTCGGCCGGTAGGTCTCGTGGAAGTGGTCGACGGCGCCGTCCGGCAGCAGGACCCAAGCGGCGGCGAGGTCGCAGGCCGGGTCGCCGGCGAAGAGGTCACCGAAGTCGATCACGCCGGAGAAGGTGCCGTTCGTGGTCAGGATGTTGGCCGGATGCAGGTCGCCGTGGAGCCAGAGGCGTGGGCCTTCCCACTCGGGCGCGGCGGCGGCGTCCTCCCAGACCACGCGAACGGCGTCCGGTTCGCGGATCAGCCCCCTCTCGGTGGCCGAGGCGAGCGCCTGGGTGAAGTGTTCGGCGGTGTCGGCCAGCGGTCCCCCGCGGTCTCGGCCGGTCGGCGCCCCGTCGGGGGCGGGGCGGTGAAGAGCGGTCAGGAAGGTGGCCAGGGTGACGGCCGCCTCCGCGCCGCGCGTCGCCGGGGCGCGGTCGGCAGGCTCGCCGGGTACCCAGGTGGTGACGAGCCAGGGCCGTGGAAAACGTTCGGATGGCTCACCAAGGCGCTGCGGGACGGGGATCTGCAGAGGAAGGTGCGGGGCGAGGAGGGGCAGCCAGGCGTGTTCCTTGCGCAGCAGGGCGTCCGCGGACTGTGTCGCCCAGGGCAATCGGACGGCGAGGTCGTCGCCGAGCCGCCACACCTGGTTGTCCCAGCCGAGCGCTCCGAGCTTCACGGGGCGATCCGCCAGGTCGGGGTGCTGCTCGCGCAGCAGATCCCGGATCAGATCCTCGGTGATGTCCCTCTCGGTGGCTGTCATGTGGAGCAACGGTAGCCGGGGGGGACACCCTAGGCGGCGTCGCCGCTGCCCCGATGCGCCGCCTCGTCAGGATCACCGCGGGCGCGTCGGCCCAGCTCAACGCCTTCCCTGCCTCATAGGCCTCTTGTGCGCAGCTCTCCCGATGTTTTCGGCCATGGATGCGGGCGCCTCGTCGCGTGGACGGTTCGTTAAGTGATCAATCCATCAGCAGACAGTTTGTTCATTGTGGACCACCCGGGGGTTCGCCAGGATGACGTCACGGAACAGCGGATGTCTTCCGTCTGACCTGCACCGATCCCTGGCCTTCTCGCATTGTTCGTTGACGCCCCGTGGAGGATTCGGATGGACCCAGCACGTATATTTCCCGGAGCCCCCGCGCGCCGTGACGTTCTCCGGCTGTTCGGAGCCGGCGCCGGGCTGTTGGCCGCCGGCGGACTACTGACGGCCTGCTCGGACGGCTCTTCCGGCGGAAAGTCCGCCGACGGCTCGCTGAAGATCAACGACCAGCTCGGCTGGCTGAAACTCACCCAGTTCGGCGGGTTCTACGCCGCCGAAGTGAAGGGGTACTACAAGGCGGAGAAGCTCAGTACGTCGTTCACCGCCGGTGGCCCCAACATCCTGGCCTGGCAGCAGGTGGCCTCCGGCAAGTCCTTCACCGGGGACGACGACAACACCAATGTGCTGGTGGCCGTCGCCAAGGGCCAGCCCCTCGTGATCTACGGAGCGATCTTCCAGACCTCGCCCTTCTCGATCATCAGCAAGGCGGACGACCCGATCACGTCGATCGAGGACTTCGCCGGCCGGACGATCGCCGTCACCGAGGCGTCACGGCAGCAGTTCGAGGCGCTGGTGAAGAAGGCCGGCGTCAAGGACGTCCGGTTCATACCCGCCGGAACCGACCCGACCCAGCTCACCACCGGGCAGGCGTCCGGCTACTCCGGCTACGCCACCTCCCAGGCGGTGGCGCTCAAGCGGCAGGGCGTGGACGTCCATGTGCTGTACCTGGAGGACCTCGGCGTCCCCAGCTACGGAAACGTGCTGATCACGACCCGGGACCACCTGGAGAAGCAGCACGACGAGCTGGTGCGGTTCCTGCGCGCGACGATCAAGGGCTACGAGTACATGAACGCCCACCCCGACGAGATCGGGCGGCTCGTGGCGACCAAGTGGAACACCGGCGGCCTCAAGCCCGAGGAGGAGGCCGCCACCGCCCGGTTCCAGAAGGACCTCATCACCTCGCCCAAGGGTGTGCTCCAGGTCGACCCGGCCAAGATGCAGAAGATCATCGACCAGCTGGTGAGCGTCGGCACGATCGGCAAGAAGCTGAAGGCCGCGGACGTGGTGGACACCTCCGTCCTCGAAGCCGCCTACGGCGGGCGTACCTCCCTGCTGACCTGAGCCCGATCCCGTCCGGCCGTACCCGGCTCGCCCCGTCCCGGCCCGCGACACCTCGGCGGGCCGGTCGGTACCCGACAACCAATCGAAGCGGAGTGAAACACCCGTGATCATCGACGCGTACAACAACGTGTGGCAGGCCGGGGGGACTTCGGACTACCTCACGGCCGAGTCCTACACCCCCGAGAACATGATCGCGTCGATGGACGCGGCGGGCGTGGACATGGCCGTGGGGTGCTCCCTCGGCCAGATGATCGACAACGACTTCATCGCCAGGACGGTCGCCGAACACCCGGACCGTATCGTCGGCTTCGGCCAGGTGGACCCCAGGCGGCCGGACGCGGTGGAGACCGTCCTGAAGTGCGGGCAGGAGTACGGACTCAAGGGTCTCAAGCTCCACCCGACGATGCACGGCTACCACTTCGCCGACCACGGGCTGCTCGACCCGGTCTTCTCGGTCGCCCGTGAGGCCGGGCTGATGATCCTGGTGAACGCGCTGGACGACCCGTTCTGCGCCCCGCTGTCCATCGAGGAGATCTCCAAGGGCTTCCCCGAAGTGCCCCTGCTGATCGCCCACATGGGCACGATCTGGAACGTCAACGAGGCGATCCTGGTCGCCGAACGCAATGAGCACATCTATCTGGAGACGTCCGGCACCCAGCTCATCGAGGTGCAGATGGCCTACGGGCGGCTCGGCGCCTCCCGTCTGGTGATGGGTACCGACTGGCCGGGAAGCCACTTCGACCTGGAACGGGCCAAGATCGCCCGGGCCGTCCCGGACGAGGCGGACCGGGCCCTGGTCGAGGGCGCCAACCTGGCCCGTCTGCTGGGCCTGGACGGCGGCCCCGGCGCGACCGACGCCGACACCGCGGCGAGCGACGGAGTCCGGGCGTGAGGGCCGCGGGCCGGCACCCCGGTCCGGCCCTCGCAGCCGCGAAGACCGCGGCGGGGACGGCAGGAGGCGGCAGCGGCGCGGTGGTGCGCGCCGAGGGCATCGGCAAGCGGTTCGATGTCGGGGGCTCGCCCTTCACCGCGTTGGAAGGCATCGACCTGACTGTCCGTGAGGGCGCCTTCGCCACGCTCATCGGCCCGTCCGGATGCGGCAAGTCGACCCTGCTGCGGATCCTCGCCGATGTCGTCCAGCCGACCACCGGCACCGTCGAGGTGTTCGGCCGGACCCCGACGCAGGCCCGTAAGGCGGCGGAGTTCGGCTTCGTCTTCCAGGACCCGGTGCTGCTCCCCTGGCGCAGCGCGCTGGCCAACGTGGAACTGCCGTTGCAGGTGGCCGGAGTACCGAAGGACGAACGCCGCGAGCAGGCCCGCGATCTGCTGCGCCTGGTCGGTCTGGAAGGCTTCGAGAAGGCTTTGCCGGCGAAGCTGTCCGGCGGTATGGCCCGGCGGGTGGCCATCGCCCGCGCGTTGATCCTTCGTCCTCGGCTGCTCTTCCTCGACGAGCCGTTCAACGGCCTGGACGAGATCCGGCGCCGGCAGATGAACGACGAGTTGCAGCGGATCTGGCTGGAGACCGGGACGACCGCGATCCTGGTCACCCACAACGTGTCCGAGGCCGTCTTCCTCTCCGACCAGGTGTTCGTCCTGGGCCGCGGACCCGGCCGGATCATCGCCGAACTGGAGATCGACCTGCCCCGCCCGCGGACGGCGGAGACGATGCTGCTGCCGGAGTTCACGGCCTACGAGCAGCGGCTCACCGACCTGCTGACCGAGGTGTACCGGGAGATCGAACCGTGAACCGGAACGCTCCGGCGGCTTCGGGAGTCCTCGGGCGGCAGCCGCTGAACCGCCGTACATCGGCCCTGATCGCCGCCACCGTCTACTGCGCGCTCCTCGCCGCCTGGGAGGTGTACGGCCGGACCGAGTACCGGCCGGGCGGGGTGCTGCCGCCCCCCTCGCGGATCCTCGGGGTGCTGTGGGACGGCCGCACCGCCTACTGGAGCAACACGCTGACCACCGTGGGAGAAGCCGCGGCCGGGTTCATCGGCGGAGTGGCTCTCGCCGTGGTACTGGCACTGGTCATGGACCGGTTGCCGCTGATCGGGGACGGCGTGTACCGCCTCTCACTGATGATCTACAGCATCCCCGTGGTCGCGCTCGCACCCGCGCTGGTCGCCTGGCTCGGCCTCGGCTTCACCTCCAAGGCCGCGGTGGCGCTGCTGGCCGCGTTCTTCCCGGTACTGGTCAACCTCACCGGCGCACTGCGCTCGACCGATCGCCGGGTGCGGGAGCTCGGCGAGGTCCTGAACACGGGCTGGGCGGGCTCCCTGCGCTTCCTGCGGCTGCCGTACGCGCTCCCGGCCTTCACCGCCTCCCTGAAGATCGCCGCTCCGGCCGCGTTCATCGCAGCGATGATCGCCGAGTGGGTGGGCGCCGACCAGGGTCTCGGACTGGCCCTGCTGTACGCGATGTTCGGCTATCAGATGCCCCAACTGTGGGCCGCCCTGGTGCTGTCCAGCGCCATCACCGGCCTGCTGGCGGCGGCGTTCGGATGGCTGGCCCGGATCGCCACCCCGTGGCATGCGTCGGTCGACGCGGGAAGTGAGCGCCGCTGATGAGGATGCAGACACCCTTCCGGCCGGGCAGCGCCCCCGGTGCCGTCGCCTCGGCCGGCAAGGCGGAGGCCATGAGCACGGAGAAGCGCCGTGGGCCGTCCCTGCCCGGTGTGCGTGGCCCGGCCGTCTCCGTAGCGGTGCTGGCGGCGGCGCTCGCGGTGTGGGAGGTCGGGGTACGGGTCACCGGTACCCCGTCGTACGCCCTGCCCGCGCCCAGCGAGATCGTCACCACCGCCGACTGGGGTGCGGTGCTGGAGGCCGTGAAGTCCACCGTGCTCGCGGTCCTGGGGGGCTTCGCCGCGGGTAACGCGGCCGGTTTCGCGCTCGCGTTGCTCATCTCGGCGTCGCCGGTCCTGGCCTCCGTGCTGTACCCGCTCGCGCTCACCCTGCGGGCGATCCCGGTGGTGGCGCTGGCGCCGTTCATCACCCTGGCGTTCGGCCGGGGCGCGACGCTCACCATCGTGGTGGCAGCGCTGATCGTGTTCTTCCCCACCCTGATCAATGTGCTCCTCGGGCTGCGTTCGGTCGAACGGGAGGCGCTGGAGCTGATGCATGTGCTCAACTGCCGCCCGGTCACCGTCTACCGCCGGGTGAGACTGCCCGCGGCGATGCCCGCCTTCTTCGACGCGATGCGGATCGCCGCGCCGTCGGCCGTGCTCGGGGTGATGACCGCCGAGTGGATCATCGGCGGTCAGGGACTCGGCAAGCTCGTGATCACTGCGGCGCTCTCCCTGGAGACCACGACCATGTGGGCGGCGATCCTCGCCTCGTCGCTCGTCGCCGGGCTGCTGTTCTCCCTGGTCACGCTGGCCGAACGGCTGCTGCTGCCCTGGGCGGAGCGGCGATGAGTCCCTTCCCGCCTCCCGCCGGCCCGCTGCTGCTGCGCTGCCGGACCCTGCTGACCCACGCGCGGGCCGTCCCGCTCAGGGATGCCGGTGTACTGGTCGAGAACGGCACGGTGGTGGCCGTCGCCCCGTTCGCCGAACTGGCCGACCGCGCACCCGCCGATCGCACGACGGAGCTCGACGGCGTGGTGCTCCCGGCGTTCACCGACGCGCATTCGCACCTGCGTGCCCTGCCGCTCGGCGAACAGGGCGTGGCGGACACCGACCTGGAGACCTGGGTCGTACGGCTCACCGGAACCACCGCCCTCGACCCGTACGACGACACGACGGCGGCGGCCGTGGCCCTGGTGGCCACCGGGGTGACGACCGTGCAGGCGATCCACCACTCCTTCGCCGACGCGGACACCTACGCGGCCGGGGTGCGCGCGGTCGCCTCCGCGCTGACCGAGGCCGGGCTGCGGGCCGAGCTGGCGGTCGGGATCACCGACCGGGCCGAGTTCCTGCCCGAGCCGCTGCCGGTGGCATGGCCAGGACCGGCGCGGGAACCGCGGTCACTGGCCGCGCCCGCACGGGGCATCCCGCCGGGGGATCTGCCGGCCCTGGCCGCTTCCTTGGCCCCCTCGTGCCCCGGAGTGCGCCTCGGGGTGGCGCCGGTGGCGCCGCAGTGGTGCTCCGACGAGGCGCTGGAGGTGCTGCGCCGATGCGCCGACGACGGGCTGCGGCTCCACACCCATCTGCTGGAGAGCCGCCACCAGCGCACCTGGCTCGGTGGACGCGACGGCGGCAGCGACCCGGTGAGCAGGCTCGACCGGCACGGGCTGCTGGGTCCGGGGCTCTCCGCCGCGCACGGTGTCTGGCTGACCGGCCCCGAGATCGCGCTGCTGGCGCGGCGCGGTGCCGCGCTCGTGCACTGCCCGGTCTCGAACGCGCGGCTCGCCTCCGGCGACGCCCCGGTGCGGTCCTGGCTGGACGCCGGGGTGACCGTGGCGCTGGGGATGGACAGCCAGCACACGGCGGCACCGGACATGTTCGCGGAGATGCGTGCGGCGCTGGCCGCCGCCGAGCGCACGGGCGGCCCGCTGACCCCGCACGAGGTGCTGGCCATGGCCACCGAGGGAGGGGCCGCCGCGACCGGGCACGGCGGGCGGCTCGGCCGGATCGCCCCCGGTTTCCGCGCCGATCTGATCTGCGTCGCGACCGGGACCACGGGCGCGAAGGCCGACCTGGACCCCGTGGAGCGGATCGTGAGCGGCGCGGCGGCGACCGATGTCACCGATGTGTTCCGCTCCGGCCGCCCGCTGGTGGCGGGGGGAGCGGTGCATGGACGCCCCGCGGCCGAGGCCGCGCTGGCCCGGCTGCGGACGGTCCTGGAGACGGACCGGGAGGCACGGACGCGCCGGCTGGACTCCCTGGCCGCATACGAGGAGCCGCTGCGCGGCCTGCTCGCCGGGACGGAGTCATGATGCGCGTGCTGCCCGCGCCGACGGGACCCGTCCTGCGCACCGGCGATCAGCTCGGCGAAGGTCCCGCCTGGGACGGTGTCAGGGGCGAGCTGCTCTGGGTCGACATCCTGCGTGGCCGGCTCCACCGCTACACGCCCGCGACCGGGGAATTCTCGCACCGGCAGTTCGGGCATGCGGTGAGCGCGGTGCTGCCCCGAGCGGGCGGCGGCCTGGCCGTGGCCGCACACCACGGCGTGCTGCTGCTCGATGCCGACGGCGAGGTCGAACGGACGATCACCGTCCCGGGCGAGCCCGGGAGCAACCGCCTGGGCGACGCCGGGGTGGACCCGGCCGGCCGTCTGTGGTTCGGCACCCTCGACGCGGAGATGCTCCCCGGGCGCGGCGCCCTCCACCGGCTGGCGCCGGGCTCTTCGGTTCCGGAGCGGGTCCTGGACCGCACCAGTGTGGCCAACGGGATCGGCTGGTCACCGGACGGCAGCCGGATGTACTTCGTGGACAGCGCGACCCGGCGCATCGACGTGCTCGACTTCGACCCGGCGACGGGTGAGGCCCGCGACCGCCGCCCCTGGGTGAGTATCGAGGACGAGGCCGGGGTGCCGGACGGCCTCGCCGTCGACGCGGAGGGCGGGGTATGGGTCGCGCTCTGGCGAGGCGGCCAGATCCGCAGATACGACGCCGGCGCGCGCCATGACGCGACCCTGCCGCTACCGGTACGTCAGGTGACCAGTTGCGCGTTCGGCGGTCCCGCGCTCGACCGGCTGTATGTCACCACCGGCCGGGTCGAGATGGACGGACGCCGGCTGGCCGCCGAACCCGACGCCGGAGCGGTGTTCGCCGCGGACGTCGGAGTGTGCGGGCGCCCGGTCCCGCCGTACCCGGGCTGACCCGGCACCGGGCGGACCACCGGAAGACACCGGCACGGGCCGGTCCGCGCCGGAGCCGTGAGAACGCAGCACCAGACAACTCGGAAGGAGAACGCGATGACCATCGCACAGGGATTCGAACCCATGGGCGACGGGCCGGAGCAGGGCTCGGGCATGGGCGGCGGCATCGTGCCCGGCGCCTTCCCGGGACCCGAGTCGATGCGCCCCACACTGCTCGGCGAACGCTGGGCGGTCGTCGGAGGGCATCCCCTGGTCAGCCAGGTCGCGGCGGAGGTGCTGGGCCGAGGCGGCAACGCGGTGGACGCCGGGGTCGCAGCCGGCCTCGCCTCCAATGTGGTCCAGGTCGACATGGCGAACTTCGGCGGTATCGCCCCCATCCTGATCCGCCCGGCCGGCTCGGACACGGTCCACAGCGTCGCGGGGGTCGGGGTGTGGGGCCGGGAGGCGACCCTTGACGCCATGCTCGCCCGGCACGGCGGGGCGCTCCCGCTCGGCGGGGCTCCGTCGATCGTGCCCGGTGCCCCCTCCGGCTGGATCACGGCGCTGCGCGACTTCGGCACCATCAGCTTCGCCGAGGCCGTCGCTCCCGCCGTCGCACTGGCCGAGGAGGGCTTCCCCGTCGATGTGCGCACCGCGCGCAGTCTGGCCGTGATGGGACGGGGCTTCGCGGCCTGGGAGTCCAGTCGGGAGGTGTACTGCCCGCTCGGGCGGCCTCCTCGGCCGGGTGAACGGCTGGTCCAGCGCGACCTCGCCGCGCTGCTGCGTTCGCTGGCCGACGCCGAGGGGGCGGCGCTGCGCGCGGGGGCGGACCGGCACGGCGGGCTGACGGCCGCGCACGACGCGTTCTACCGGGGCGAACCGGCCGTCCGGATCGCCGAGTTCGTACGGGCGGCCGGCGGGTTCCTGGAGGCGGACGACCTCGCCGAGTTCTCGGCGGACGTCGATGTCGCGCCGTCCGTGCGCTTCGGGGACCGCACCGTGCACGTCACCCCGGCCTGGAGCCAGGGCCTGATCATCGCTCAGTCGCTGGGCGTTCTGGACCGCTGCGGTCTCCCGGCCGACGGGCACAACGGTGAGGAGTATCTGCATCTGGTCACCGAGGCCCTCAAGCTCGCCTTCTCCGAGCGCGAGCGGGCCTTCGGGGACCCCCGGTACACGTCGGTGGACCCGCAGAGCCTGCTGGCCCCCGGTCATCTGGACGATCTGCGGGCCAGGATCGGGCACCGGGCGCTGCCCAGCCTGCCGACGCTGCCCGACGGCAGGCCGAGGCTCGGCAGCACCACGGCGGTCGTGGTCATGGACGGCGAGGGCACCGCGTTCGCCACGTCCCCCAGCGACACGCTCGACGGCGCCCCGATCGTCCCCGGCCTCGGCATCCTGTGCTCCCCGCGCGGTGTGCAGAGCCGCCTGGTCGCGGGCCATCCGAATGTGATCGCTCCGGGCAAGCGGCCCTGTGTGACACCCGCCGCGCTGATCGCCCTTCAGGACACGGGCGGGGAACCGGCGGTCACCGCGATGGGCTGCCCGGGCGGTGACGTCATCGTGCAGGCGATGCTCCAGGCGTATCTGAACCAGACGGTCTTCGGGATGACCGCCCAGCAGGCGGTCGAGGCGCCACGGGTCTTCGGCTCCAGCTATCCCGGGGGCTTCCACCCGCACCCGTCCGGCGACGGCCTGCTGCTGGTCGAGGACCGGATCCCGCAGGCCGTACGGGACGGCCTCACGGCCCGCGGCCACGACGTGCGGGCGTGGCCCGCGTACGAGTTCGACGCCGGATCGGTGCAGACCGTGGGCGATCTCGTGCCCCCTCCCCCGGACGGGCCCCGGGTCCTCGCCGCCGGCGCCGACCCCCGGCGCAGCGCGTACGCCATGGCCCGCTAGCCGATGCCCTCCGACGACCTCCGGAAGAAGAACCTCGTGGACACCGAGCCGACGACCGAAGCCACCACCGCACCGACCACCGACCTGTTCGTCAACGGAACCCTGATGCGGGGGCTCGCCCTGCACCCCAACCTCGCGGGCGCCGAATTCCTCGGCGAGGCCCGCACCGTGCCCCGGTACCGGCTGCATTCCGTCGGCGATGTGCATCCGGGGATGTACCGGCTGACCTCGGAGGAGAACGGCCCGCACGGGGTCTCGGTGGCGGGCGAGGTCTACCGGGTACCGGCCGATGTGCTGCGCCGCGTGGAGGCCGGGGAGCCCCCGGGCCTCTACCGGGGGCCGGTCGAACTGGCGGACGGCCGCACCCTGGACGGCATCCTGTATCCGCGGGAACTGGCCGAGGGACGCCACCTGGACATCTCGGCGTACGGGGGCTGGCGGGCCTATACCGCGGCCCGTCCGCGGCCGGCCCGCGCGGGCACGGCCGGGACCTGGTCCTGGCACCACAGCGGTGTGGTCGTGCCGGACCTGGGGGCGGCGGTCGACTTCCACCGGCGGGTGCTGGGCTTCGAGGTGGCCTTCGAGGCCCTGGGGATGACGGATCTGATCAGCGGTCTGCTCGGCATCCCGGGGCTCGGCTGCGACCTGGTCCAGTGCGTGTCCCCGGTGAGCGGGGTGCGGCTGGAGCTGCTGTCCTTCCGGGATGTGCCCGCGGGTACCGATCCCCGGCTGCCGGTGTGGCCCGGCGTCGCCCACACGGCTCACCTGGTGGACGACCTCGACGCCGCGCTCGACGGGCTCGTCGGGGCGGGCGGGGAGCTGATCGGGCAGGTCACCGAGTTCTCCGAGGGCCGGGCCGCCTACTGCTGGACGCCCTCGCGCACCGTCGTCGAACTGGAGGAGCAGCCGTGCCCGGACCACTAGGGCGTGTTTCGAAAGTGCCGACGAGCCCGACGAGCCCGACGAGCCCGACCAGGAATGAGGAGTGAAGAGCATGGACGGACCCACCCTTGTGGCCCGCTACACCGAGATGGTGCGCATGCGCCGCTTCGAGGAGGCGTGCCTGGAAGGCGTACCCACCCGGGAGATCCACGGCGAACTCCACACCGGGATCGGGCAGGAGGCCGTGGCGGCGGGGCTCGTCGGCACGCTGCGGGACGACGACGCCCTGGTCAGCACGCACCGCAGCCATCTGCACGCGCTGGCCAAGGGAGTCCCGGCGCGGCCGATGCTGGCGGAGATCTACGAGCGGGCGACCGGGCTGTGCGGAGGCTACGGCGGCCATATGCATCTGTTCGACCTGGAGCGCCGCTTCTCCACCACGGGCATCGTCGGCGCGACGCTGCCGGTCGCGCTCGGACACGCCTGGGCCGCGCAGTTGGAGGGGCGGGACTCGGTGGCGGTCGGGGTGACCGGTGACGGCGGCGCCAACACCGGCGGCTTCCACGAGAGCCTCAATATGGCCGGTGCCTGGAACCTGCCGCTGGTGGTGCTCATCGAGAACAACGAGTGGGCGATCTCCGTGCCGTTCACCGAGTCGACGTCCACCGCCACACTGGCCGAGCGGGCCGCCGCCTACGGGGCGTGGGGCAGACGGGTGGACGGCCTGGACGTCGAGGCCGTCGCGGAGGCCTTCGCCGAGGCGGTCGCACACGCGCGGGCGGGGAACGGGCCCGCCGTCCTCGAGGCCACCTGCTACCGGTTCCGGGGCCACTTCGAGGGCGATCTCGATCTGTACCGGCCCACCGGTGAGAAGGACCGGCGCCGCCAGGAACACGACCCGCTGCCCCTGACCCGGGCCCGGATCCTGGAACGCGGCGCGGCGACCGAGGCTCAACTCGACGCGGCGGAGGCGGCGATGACCGCCGAGATCGCCGCCGCCCTCGCCGCGGTGCGCGCCGACCCGCTGCCCGACCCCGCCACTGCCCGTGACCATGTCTTCGCGAAAGGCCCGAGCGCATGACCACCACCACCGGAGGGCCGGCCCGGGCTGGCACCGACGTACGGAACATCAATGTCTCCCAGTGCGTCGCGGAGTCGCTGCGCCTGGAGATGGAACGCGACGACCGCGTCGTGGTGTTCGGGGAGGACGTCGGGCTTCAGGGCGGCGTCTTCGGCAGCACCCGCGGGTTGCAGAAGGCGTTCGGCAAGGACCGGGTGCGGGACACCCCGATCTCCGAGATGGCGTTCACCGGCGCGGCCGTGGGGCTGGCCATGGAGGGCTACCGGCCGGTGGTCGAGATCATGTTCGTGGACTTCATCGGCGTCTGCCTCGAGCAGGTGTACAACGCGGCGGCGAAGATCCGGTACATGACCGGCGGCCGGGTGGGCATGCCCATGGTGATCAAGACCGCGGGCGGCTGTATCGGCTCGGCCGCGCAGCACTCGCAGTGTCTGTGGGGCACCTTCGCGCACCTGCCCGGACTCCAGGTGGTCGCGCCGTCCTCGCCGTACGACAGCAAGGGCCTGATGGCCGCGGCGGTGCGCAGCGACGACCCGGTGGTGTTCATCGAGCACAAGGGCCTGCTGCTGCAGAAGGCGGGCAGCTTCACCCATGGGGCGCAGGTGCCCAAGGAGTCCTACACGGTGCCGCTCGGCCGGGCCTCGGTGGTCCGCCCGGGCTCCGATCTGACGCTGGTCACCCTCAGCGCCACCGTGGGCGAGAGCCTGCACGCCGCGGAGGAACTGGCCGGCGAGGGCGTCGACGTCGAGGTGATCGACCTGCGCAGCGTCGTTCCGCTCGACCTGGACACGGTGTGCGCCTCGGTGGCGCGGACCGGTCGGCTCCTGGTCGTCGACGAGGACTATCTGGGGTTCGGGCTCAGCGGCGAGGTCATCACCGGGGTCGTCGAGCGGCTCGGGACACGGGCGCTGAGCCAGGTCGCCCGGCACGGCACACCCGATGTGCCGGTGCCCGCCGCGCTGAGCCTCGAACAGGCCGTCGTCCCGCGCCGGGCCTCGATCGCCCGGGCCGTACGGGACATGGGGCGGGCGTCATGACCGGGCAGCCGAAGTCCGTGGTGGCCGTGGTCGGCGCGGCGGGCGCGCTGGGCCGTGCGGTGTGCGACGCGGTCGCGCGGCGCGGCCACTCGGTGTGGGCGGTGGACACCGTCGATCCCTCGGCCGCCCTGGCCGATCTGCCCGGCTCCGGCCACCGGGCCGGGCTGGTCGATGTGACCGATCAGGGATCGGTCGAGGAGATGCTGCGGGACGCCGCCGGCCCCGGCGAGCGCCTTGACGGGCTCGTGTACACCGCCGGCGTGAACTACACCGGCCCGGTGGCGACCACCGACTGGTCGCAGTACGACCGGCTGATGGAGGTCAACCTGCGCGGGGCGTTCCGCACCGGGCAGGCCGTGGCGCGAGCGCTGGCCGATGACCCGCACCCGTTCGGCGCGGTGTTCCTCTCCTCCACCGCGGGGCTGCGCGGTGAGGCGGGCGGGTCGGTGTACTGCGCGTCGAAGTTCGGCCTGATCGGCTTCGTGCAGTCCTTCGCGGCGGAGATCGCCGCCTACGGCGGACGGGCGAACGCGGTCTGTCCCGGCAATGTGGACAGCCCCATGCTGCGACGGCTGGCCGCACAGGTGGCGGAGCGCGAACACACGTCCGAGGCCGAGGTGCTGGCCCGGTTCGCGGACGCCTCGGCGTTCCGCCGTCTGATCGACCCGGCGGAGGTGGGCCGGACCTGCGCCTGGCTCGTGTCCACCGAGAGCTCCGGGATCAGCGGTCAGACCCTGGTCGTCGACGGCCCGCCCCCGGCCGGCTGACCCACCACCCGCCCACGGCCGGGCCGACCCGTCCGCCGGACACCGGCCCCCACCCCCGCGGCTCGGCGTCCCACGCCCACCCGGCATCGGGTCGCCGACCGGCCATCCGTCCCCGGCGCCTGCCGCACCGAACCAAGGAAAACGCAATGATCTCTCCGGACGTCGTCCTCACCGACACCCGCACCCTGATCGGCATCGACAGTCAGAACCCCGGACCGCTCGAAGGCAAGTGCGCCGAGTGGGTCGGCAACCGGCTCTCCGACGCGGGCGTGGCCACCGAGCGCATGCCGGTGGCGGAGGGCCGCGACAATGTCGTGGCCCGAGTGCCCGGCGAGGGGTCCGCCCCCCGGCTCGTGCTGCTCAGCCATATGGACACGGTGCCCGTGGGCGAGGGCTGGACCTTCCCGCCGCTCGGCGGGGCCGTGGCCGACGGCCGCCTGTACGGGCGGGGCGCCTGCGACATGAAGGCGGGTCTGGCGCTGTCGATCAACCTCCTGGACGCGCTCACCGCGAGCGGCCGTCCGCCCGCCGGGGATGTCCTCCTGGTGGCGACCGTGGACGAGGAGGCCCCGGACATGGCCGGTGCGCACCGCCTGGTGGAGAGCGGTCTGCTGCGCCCCGACGACCAGATACTCGCCCTGGAGCCGACCGGGATGCGGCTGCGGATCGCCCAGATGGGCCTGCGCTGGCTGACTCTGCGTGTGCACGGCCGGATGGCGCACGCGGGCCGGGCGAACCTGGGCATCGACGCCAACCATCTGATGGCCAAGATCGTGGACCGGCTGAAGACGGTGTTCGCCGCGCTGCCCTACGAGGATCCCCTGCTCGGCCGGGCGCGCTTCACCTGCGGCACCGTCCAGGGAGGGGTCGCGACCAATGTCGTCCCCCCGGTGTGCGAAGCGGGCCTGGACATCCGGATCGTCCCCCCGCTGACCCCCGCACACGCCGTGGAACTGGTCGAGCGGGTCGCCGCGGACGTGATCGCGGAACATCCCGGAGCACGGTACGAGATCGATCCGCTCGGCGCCGAACGCCCCCCGGTCCGTGCCGCGGACGACTCACGGATCGTGCGGGGCATCAGGGCCGCCTACCGGGAGCACACCGGACACGCCGTGCCGGTCGGAGGGGCCGACGGACATGAGGCGTACACCGACGCCTCCATGGTCGCGGCGCTCACCGGCAGCACCTCGTGCACCGTCTTCGGACCGGGTGCGACCGACCAGGCCCACACCGCCGACGAGTTCGTCCCGCTCGCCGACCTGGACCTCGGAGCCCGGGTGCTCTGGACCCTCGTGGACAATTGGCGGAACAACCCGGGATAAGAACGATAAGAACACCGAGAAGGGGTGCCAGGGGCATGGCCGACACAGGAGAGGAATCGCACCACCGAGCCGAGCCCCAGGGATTCCCTGACGGCCACGCCGACGGCGGTCCGGACGGCGGCCTCCCCACTGCCGGGGGGCTGCCGACCCTGGCCCAGGTGCTGGAGTTTCCCTCGCTCCGGGAGGGACTGCCCCAGGTCGTGGCCGGCTCGGACGGACTCACCGCACCCGTGCGCTGGGTGCATGTCAGCGAGTTGCCGACGATCGCACCGATGCTGCGCGGCGGCGAACTGATCCTCACCACCGGCATCGCACTGCCCTCCGGCGACGCGTCCCTGGCCCGCTTCATCGATGATCTCGCCGATGTCGGAGCCGCCGGGGTGGTGGTCGGCCTCGGGCCGCGGTTCCATGACGCGCTGCCCGAGGAGATGCGGGCCGCCGCCGAGCGGCGCGGCCTGCCGCTGGTCGTCCTGCTGCGCACCACCCGGTTCGTGGAGATCACCGAGGATGTGCACCGCAGGATCCTCGAGAACCGGATCGAGGAGTTGCAGGCGTCCGAACGCATCCACCAGACGTTCAACGAACTGGCGGTCGAGGGGGCCGGGCCGGGGGACGTACTGCGTCAGGCCGCTCGGATGTCCGGGCGTCCGGTCGTCCTGGAGAACCTCTCCCACCAGGTGCTCGCCTTCGACACCGCCGGACACCCCGCGCAGGAGGTGCTCGGCCAGTGGGAAGCGCGGTCCCGTGGCGTCCAGTCCGCCACCCGCACCGCCTACGACCAGCACAGCGGCTGGCTGGTGAGCACCGTGGGCGCCCGCGGCGAGGACTGGGGCCGGCTCGTCCTGATGTCGGTGCCGGCCGTCTCGCCCCGGTTGACGATGCTCATCGAGCGGGCCGCCTCCACGCTCGCCCTGGGCCGGCTGGTCGCCCGCGACCAGGAGACCCTGTCCCTGCACACGCACCGCACCCTGCTCTCCGGCCTGCTGTCGCCCCGGCGGACGAGCGCGGAGATCGCCCTGGAGGCCCGGGCCATCGGGGTGCCGCTCGACGGCCGCCGTCTCCTCCCGATGGTGCTGCGCACCCGCGAGACGCTGCCCGACAACGCGTTCGACCGGCAGTCCGTGCTGCGGACCACCGCCCAGGTGGCCAGCGACGCGGTGCGTGAGCTCGGGCTGCTGGCACTGGTCGGGCCGGTCGAGGAGACCGTGATCGGCGTACTGGTCTCGCTGGGGCCCCGCGAGGACCCGACAGCGACCGTCGAACGGCTCGCGGGCCGGGTCCACCAAGGCATACCGCAGAATCGTTACATCATGGCGGTGGGCGACTCCGTCTCCTCGGTCTCCGAGGTGCGGCGCGTCCTGCTGAGCACGCTTCAGGTCGCCGACGCCGCGACCCGGCTGCCGGACCGGAGGCTGTACTACCGCCTGCCGGATCTCCGGTTGCGCGGCCTCCTCCAGCTGCTGCGCGACGACGCGCGACTGCAGACCTTCGCAGAACGCGAGCTTCGGCCTCTGCTGGTGTACGACGAGAAGAACGGCACGTCGCTGGTGCCGCTGCTGCACGCCTACCTGGAATCCGGACGGAACAAGACCGCCGCTGCCGAGGCGGCTCATGTCTCCCGTGCCTGGATGTACGAGAGCCTCACCCGCATCGGCCGCATCCTCGAGGTCGACCTGGACTCCGAGGACGTCTGTGTCTCGCTGGAGGTGGCACTGATGGCGCTGGATGCCATCCGCGACTGAGACAGTGCGCCGGGTCCGCGTCAGTTCCTCGGCCCCGGAAGCTCCCGTCCCAGGAACGCGAGCGGAGACAGCGCCATCACCGCTGGGGACAGCATCATGCCCGCGGCCGTGACCAGGAGACCGGTGCGCAGCCCCCACTCCTGCGCGAGCAGTCCGCCGAGCAGCGAGCCGAGCGGGGCCGAGCCCATGCCGACACAGGTGATCGTCGCGGCCGCGCGGCCCTGCATCCCGTCCGGAGTGACGGCCTGCCGGACGGCCATGACCGTGACGTTCACCAGCTGACCCCCGCACCCGAACACAAAGCTGATCGAAAGGAGCGCGAGGACCGTCACCGCGGAGGAGCCGTGCAGAGCGGGAACGCACAGGAACACGCCGTCGCCGAGTGCCGCCGCGCACACGAGCACCGTGCCATGGCCGAACCTGCCCGGCAGGCGGGCGGCCAGCAGCGAGCCCAGGAGCGCGCCCGGCCCGGCCGCCGCGAGCGTCAGCCCGACGACGGTGCCCGACACCTGCAGTTCTCGCGGCAGGAAGAGCAGATAGACGGTCATCACCGCCGCGAAGCAGAACTGGAAGGCGGCCGAGGCGAGGCACACGGTCCGCAGCGAGGTGTCGCCGAGGACGAAACGGAGACCCTCATGGATCCGCCGCCAGACCCGCGGGCGACCTTCCGAGAGCTCCGGGATCGACTCGATCCGGCGGATCCGCCGGATCGAGAGGAACGACAGCGCGAAGAACAGCGCGCCGGAGGCGGCAGCGACCGGCGCCGACAGCAGTGACACCACCGTGCCGCCGAGGGCGGGACCGCCGATCTGGGCCGCGGACCGGCTGCCCTCCAGCGCGCTGTTGGCCCGCACCAGTTGATCGCGTTCCACCATCCGTACGAGAGACGCCTGGTAGGCCACGTCGAAGAACACGGACAGCGCCCCGACGGCGAAGGCGACCACGAACAGCGTCGGCAGGTCGAGTCGGCCGAACAGGCCCGCCAAGGCGGCAGCGCCCAGTGCCAGGGTCCGGCCGGCGTCCGTCAGCACCATCACCGTGCGGGCCCGCCATCCGTCCACCCACGCGCCGACGAAGAGCGAGAGCAGCAGGACGGGCGCCTGCCCCACCGCGCGAAGGACGCCCAGCTGGCCGGCACCGGCGTGGAGCGTCAGGACGGCGAAGAGCGGCAGAACCACCAAGCTCGACTGTTCGCCGAGTTGGGAGGCGGTCTGACCCGCCCAGAGCCTGCGGAAGTCGATGTCCCGCCACAGGCTTGACGAAACACGGCCGGAATCGGATGCAGCGGAGGAAGCGGACGGCACGGGGATCCCTCGGGTTGCCGACAACGAGGCCCGTCACCCGGCGCACCATGGGTGCACCGACGGTGCGGGCAGAGGAAGGCTCGCTGTGCCGCGACATCAAGAACAGCACGCGATGACAGGCCGGTCACGGCCACACCGTCAACGCGTGCTCTGAAGACCGGGCATCTCTCAGCTCCTCGTGGGTGATTCCCGGCTCAACCCTAGCCGCGGGAGGCAGCGTTGAGCCAGCACCTCAACGGCGCATCGGCAGGCGTACCAGGGTGGCCAGTTCCTCGTCGGACGCCGGCCTGAGTCCCGACAGGATGTGGCGGGCCGCGGTCAGTTCGGCGGCTCCGGTGCCCCGCATGGTCACGGTGTAGACCAGACCGGCACGGCGGAGTATCAGTTCCCGGTACTCGACATCGCCCTCGTGGTTCACCAGCAGGCGGCCGCCGCCGTCGTCCGTGCAGTGGATCGGCTGCCCGAAAGGAACCGGGCAGCCACGGGCGTCAGCACGCCGGGTGTCATGCCCCGCCCGCGCCACGCCGAGATGCAGTCCCGCAGAGCCGGAGCCCTCGTAAGTGGCACCGAAGCCGTCCTCGCCCGCGCCCACGGATCCCAGGGTGTAGCCCGAGGGCGGGTCGCCGACCCGCAGCAGGGCCCTGTCCACGCCGTTCGCGGTGATCCACTCATCGAGAGTGGGAGGCTGCGCGGCATCCCAGGCGGCGTACGTCCCGCCGGCCGCGAGGACGATCGCCGCCCCGAGAGCCGTCAGCCTGGCCCGGACGCCGGGCAGGAAGAACGCGGCCATGAGCGCGTACCAGATGCCGCCGCACAGGTAGAACAGAGGACCGCTGTCCACAAGGGCGCGGCCGGTCTGCTCGTCCACCATGACGGTCCCGACCAGGCCGGCCGTGCCGAGACCGTACACACCCGACGCCCATCCCCACAGGCCGCGCGCCCGCCGGGTGAGCGGCACGATCGAGCGGGCCGCGGCTCCCAGACACACGAACGCGTACACCGCGAGGGGAACCATGACCGCGAGGGTGATGACCAGAGCCGCCGTGCTTCCGGAGAAGCCGGCCAGGATCACCGCATAGAACTGGAGGGCGGTCAGTGCGGAGCCGATGAACCACACGGCTGCCAGGTGGGTGACGACGAGCATCACTCGGTCCTTGGGGATCATTCTCATGACCACGTCAGGTCAGCGCGTCCGGTTCCTTGATCGCTCCACGGTCCGTGTGCGGTCAGCCCCATCGTGGAGTGCGGTCGCGGGTCGATCTGTAGCGGTGCACTGTGGAAAGCGTGGGTCCCAGGCAGGAACGTGTGAAGCTCGGGCAGCCGAGGCAGCCGAGTCCTCTGCTGCTGCTGATACCTGTTGCGCTGATCGTGGTGATCACGGCCGCGGACATCGGCAGTGGGCCCTATATCGTTCTCAGCCCCCTGCTGGTGATCGCGCCCACACTCACCGCATGGTTCGCGGGCCCCTGGACGACGGGCGGCATCGGAGCCCTGGCGGTGGCCGGCGAGGTGATCAGCGGCTGGCACAGTGGAGCGATCGCTTCACGCAATGTGACCGTCGAGGTGGCGTCCATCGCGGTGCTCACCTTGTTGATCGTGGTCCTGTGTGCGGTGCGCGACCGGCACGCACGCCAGCTGGCCAAAGCCCGGTCGGTCGCCGAGGCCGCCCAGCATGTGGTGATGTGGCCACTGCCGAGCCGGCTCGGCCCGCTACAGCTCGCCTCTCTCTATCTGGCCGCCGAGGAGGAGGCCGAGATCGGTGGCGATCTGTACGCCGCCGCCCGCACCGACAGCACGGCCCGCGTGATGATCGGTGATGTACGGGGCAAGGGGCTGCCCGCCCTCGGTGAGGCCGCCCTGCTGCTCGGCGCCTTCCGCGAGGCCGCCCACGAGCACGCTTCCCTGTCACAACTCGCCGCCGCCCTCGAGCGGAGCATGGCCCGCTGCCTCGCCGACTTCGAACCCGACACGGAGGCGGGTGAACGCTTCGTCACCGCCCTGCTGCTCGAGATCCCCGACGACGAACCCATCGCCCGCATCACCAGCTGTGGCCACCCGCCGCCCCTGATCCTCGGCCCGGACAAAGCCGTCGCCCTCCCCCACCTCCACCCCGCACCGCCCATCGGCGTCGACGTCACAGCCCCCGGCAACCATGTCGTCGATGTCCTGCCCTTCGCTCCCCAGGACACGCTGCTCCTGTACACCGACGGTGTGGCCGAGGCGCGTGACCACAGCGGTGTCTTCTACCCGTTCGCAGATCGTGCGGCCCAGTGGGCCGACCACTCTCCGGAGGCTCTGCTCGACCGCGTCGAGCGCGACCTGCTCGCCTACACCGGCGGACGCCTCTGCGACGACGTCGCCCTGCTCGCCATCCGCCGGACTCCCGGACCGTAGATCGGCGGGTGGGATCACCGACCACCTCGATATCGGACACAGGGCTACGAAGACATGAACCGGTGGGGCGGGTAGGCTGCCCGCAGCGACCCCGTCCTACGGGGTATGTGGTGTGCCGGGAAGCCTGGTCGGCGACGTAACTGTCGTGCCCGGAAGGACCAGGAATGCCGCTGACGCTCCCTCTCTCCCCCCACCTGTCTCCATCGCCGTGTGCGTCGAGAGCACGCGCTCGATCCGCGATCCGGACGCCCCGTACGTCGCGGACAGCGCCTTGTCCTCCTGGACCAAAGCCGTCCGATCAGAGAAGAGTTCACTGATGTCGCCGCAGAGCGATGCGCCCTCCCCGTCGCCGTCCCCGTCTCCGTCGCAGGAGCTGCTCCACGACCTCCTCGCGTGCTTCGACGCCTACGCTCAGATCCGCGGACGCGGCAACAGCCTCCTCCAGGCATCCCGTACCACCCCGCAGCAGGAGCAGCGCGCCTTCGACTACCTCGAGCAGGCCGTCACACGGCTGCGCAACGCCCTTGAGTGAAGGCACACCGGCGGCCCCCGTGCGGCCTGCCTCCCCAGGACTGACAGGCACGAAATGTTCGACACCCCGCCGGCGCCGCTGACATCACGTTCCGCCCGCGTCTCGGCAGCGCCCCCGACAGGCGCCGCCGAAGCCGAGCCCGTCCCGTCGATCCCGTATCAGTACCGGGCGCCGACGACCTGTGCGGCCAGGGCGTCCAGGGCCGCGAGATCGTCAGGGGTCAGCTCGACATCGAGGGCAGCGGCGTTCTGCTCCAGCCACTTCACCCGCTTCGTGCCGGGGATCGGGACCACCGGGGTGCCGAGCCTCTCGCCCTGGGCGACGACCCAGGCGATGGCGATCTGTCCGGCGGTGACCCCCTTGACCTCGGCGATCTTCCGCACCGCCTCGGCGACGGCCTGGTTCGCGGTGGCGGCTTCCTCGGTGAAGCGGGCGAGTCGGCGCCGCCCGTCGTTCGCGGCCAGGGAGCTCGCGTCGACGGTTCCGGTCAGAAAGCCACGGCCGAGGGGGGAGTAGGCCACCAGGCCGACACCGAGTTCCCTCGCAGCGTCGGCGACGGTGGTCTCGGGGTCCCGGGTCCACAGCGAATACTCGCTCTGCACCGCCGCGATCGGGTGGACGGCATGCGCCGTGCGCAGCTGCTCTCCGGTGACCTCGGAGAGACCGAGGTGACGGACCTTGCCCTCGGTGACGAGGTCGGCCATGGCGCCGATCGACTCCTCAAGCGGGACCTCGGGGTCGACCCGATGGAGGTAGTACAGGTCGATGTGATCCGTGCCGAGGCGCAGCAGTGACGCATCGGCGGCGGCCTTGATGTGGTCGGGGTGGTTGTTGATGACGACCTTGCCGCGGGCGGTGGTGAAGTCCATCCCTGCCTTGGTGGCGAGGGTGACGTGGTCGCGACGACCGGCGACCGCGCGGCCGACGAGGACCTCGTTGTGACCCTGGCCGTAGGCGTTGGCGGTGTCGATATGGGTGACGCCCAGGTCGACGGCCCGCCGGATGGTGGCCGTGGACTCGTCCCAGTCGGCGTCGCCGTACACCGAGCTCATGCCCATGCAGCCGAGGCCCTGCGCCGAGACCGTCAGACCGCCGAGCTGTACCTGCTTCATCGTGCTGTTCCTTCCTCTCCGGACGTTCGTCCCGATGCCGCTCGGATCGCCGATCCGCACCGGGCACCGACGAGGCTGGCGCAGGACGAGACCGGCAGGCAGTGCCGACGTCTTCCTGGGAAAATCAGGGACAGTCACGGCGTCCGGTGACGGCATACCGTTGACGGCATGCAGCCTCCTACCGCTCCGAACACTCTGGGTGAGTTCCTGCGCGCGCACCGGGAGCAGGTGCGGCCCGAGGACGTCGGGCTGAGCAGCGCCGGTCACCGGCGCACCCCCGGCCTGCGGCGTGAAGAGGTGGCGATGCTCGCCGGCATCAGCACCGACTACTACCTGCGCCTGGAGCAGGGCCGCGACCGTACTCCGTCGGTCCAGGTGGTCGAGTCCATCGGGCGTGTCCTGCGACTCGACGACGACGAGCTGGCCTACCTCCATGGGCTGACGCGGCCCAAGCCGCGCCGGCGCACCCGTACGGAGAAGCCCGAGGAGGTGCCGGCCGGGACCCTGCGTCTCCTCCACGCACTGCCGATGCCGGCCTTCGTCCAGAGCCGCCACCTCGAGGTTCTCGCGGCGAACCGGATGGCACGGGCTCTCTCCCCCACTCTGCGCCCGGGAGTGAACCGGTTGCGTGCCGCGTTCCTCGACCCGGCCGAGAGCGAACTGCACCTGGACTGGGAGCGGGCCACCGCGGCCGCCGTCGGCCAGCTCCGCGCCACCATGGGCACCGAGACCGACGACCCGCGGATGGTCGCTCTGGTCGGCGAGCTGTCCCTCAAGAGCGACCGGTTCCGTCGGCTCTGGGCCCGCCAGGACGTGGTACGCCCCGCCGGGGGACCCGCCCGGATGCGCCATCCCGAGGTCGGCGAGCTCGTCCTGCATCGGGAGAAGCTGATCGTCGCCGGTTCCGACGGCCAGGTCCTGGTCGTCCATCACGCCGAGGAGGGAACCGCTTCCGCCGATGCCCTCGCCCTGCTGGGCACTCTCGCGGTCTCCCGGGAACCGGACGTCTCCGGCCCCGGGTGCGACCCCGGCCGGGTGGGGCGGCGGACCGCCCGCTGAGGAGTGTGATCAGTCCCAGACGGACTCGGAGACCGGCCGCCACTTCTCGTCGGACTCGGCGAGTTGCCGGGCTGCGGCGCCACCGTACTGGACGGCGTCACGGCCGAGCAGGAGGCGGAGCGGGGCGTCGTCACGTCCGGCCAGATCCACGACGGTCCGGGCGATCCGGGCGGGGTCCGCGGAGTGCGCCGAGGCGGTCTCGGTAAGGCTCTTGACCATGTCCGCGAAGCCGCCGACCGTCTGCTGGTAAGGCTCGCTGACGGGCGGGACGGTCATGGAGGATCCGGCCCAGTCGGTGCGCATGGCGCCCGGTTCGAGGACGGTGACCTTGATCCCGAAGGGCGCGACCTCCTGGGCGAGGACGGTGGAGAAGCCGCCCACGGCCCACTTGGCGCTCTGATAGGCGGCCAGGCCGACCGAGCCGATCCGGCCTCCGACGGAGGAGACCTGGAAGATGTGTCCCGAACCCTGCTCACGCAGGAGCGGCAGTACGGCCTTGCTGACGTGGACGACGCCGTAGAGGTTGGTGTCGATCTGAGCGCGGAAGTCCTCGACCGTGACGTCCTCGACGGAGGCCAGGTCGGCGTAGCCGGCGTTGTTGACGACCACGTCGTAGCGGCCGAAGACCTTCAGACCCTCCTGGACGGCGCTGTGCACCTGTTCGGGGTCGGTGACGTCGAGGCCGACGGGGTGGATGCGGTCGCCGTGGCGGGCGACGAGGTCGTCGAGCTGGGCGGGCTTGCGGGCGGTGGCGACCACCCGGTCGCCCGCCTCCAGGGCGGCGACGACGATCGCGCGGCCCAGACCGCGGGAGCTTCCGGTGACGAACCAGACCTTGGACATGGGGGTGCTCCATTCCTGGGGCAGAAGGGGGGAGCCGGTCACGGCCGTGCGGGGGCAGGGCGAACCCGCCTCCGCAGTTTTCAGACCACCGGTCCGTTGCGACTCCCTCAACGTAAGGGACCGGTGGTCTGATGTCAAAAGACCGGGGGTCTGTAGCATGAGGGCATGACGACGTTCCAGCGCGCACGCAGTGAGGAGCAGCGCGAGATCCGACGCCAGGCGATCCTGGACACCGCCGCTGCCATGCTCGAGGAGCTGCCGGTCGGCGCGATCAGCCTCAATGAGCTCAGCCGCCGTGTCGGACTGGCCAAGTCCAATGTGCTGCGCTACTTCGAGTCCCGCGAGGCGATCCTGCTGGAACTGCTGGACTACGCCTGGCAGCAGTGGACGGCCGAACTGCCCGAGGTGCTGGGCGCCGGTATCGACGCGAAGGCGGCAGTGGGCGAGCGCGGCGAGCAGTTCGCCGCCGCCGTCACCGCATCCCTCGCCGGGCACCGGGTCCTGTGCGACCTGCTCAGCGCGCAGGCCGGCGTACTGGAGCACAATGTCTCCCCCGAGGTCGCCGCCCGCTACAAGAGAGCCACGATCGCCAACGTCGGCAGGCTGGCCGCCCTCGCCCGCGAACACCTGCCCGAACTGGGCGACAGGGCCTCCTGGCTGGCCGCCTCCGCGACCATGGCGATCGGCGCGGTATGGACCCATGCGCGCCCCTCGCAGGCCATGCTCGACGCCTACGAGGCCGACCCCTCGCTCGCCGTCCTCAGAATGGACTTCGCGAGCTCCCTGCGGCAGATGCTGGCCACTCTCACCGCCGGCACCCTGGCCCGCACCACGCCCTGACCCACGCCCCCGAGGCCGCGCTGCGGGCTCGGCCCGACTGCCGGAGCCGTCGCGGACAACGCCATGGAAAACCGATGGATCCCTTGATCGACGTTCTCGCGCTGGTGGACATGCGCAGCGCCCGGTTCGCCCGCCTGGAGGCCGCGGAAGCCTGGGCGATGTCCTTCCCCGGATACCAGCACATCAAGCTGGGGGCGGTCCTCAAGGGCAGCTGCCGGGTCGAGACGGATGGGGCGGCACCGGTCCTGGCCGGCGAAGGGGACTGCTATCTGCTGGGCAACGGACGCCCGTACCGGCTGTCCAGCGCACCCGGCGTTCCCGCGCGTCCGAGCAGTGATGTCTTCGCCGGTTTCACCGAGGGCGGCACCGTTCGGCTCGGGGCCCCGGGAAAGCCCCCGCACACGGTGGTCGTCGGGTGCGGCTTCCATCTCGACCCCGCCAATGCCGCGGTCCTCATGGACGTCCTGCCCTCGATGGTCCACATCCCGGCCTCCTCGGACCCGGCCGGTTCCATCCGCACGGCCCTGGACATGCTGCGCCGGGAGAGCGCCTCCTCGGCTCTGGGCAGCGCCCTGGTGGTCGAGCAGCTGGCCCATATCGTCCTCGTCCAGGTGCTGCGCAGCCACGTCGCCGCACAAGGACCGACCGGTGGAGCCTGGTTGACCGCCCTGGCGGACCCCGCGATCGGGGCGGTGCTCGCCCTCATCCATGAGACGCCCGCCCGTCCATGGACCGTGGCCGACCTGGCGACCGAGGCCGGCATGTCGCGGTCCCATTTCGCGACCCGCTTCAGCGATCTGGTCGGTACCCCGCCGCTGGAGTACGTCGCCGGCTGGCGGATCCGCTCGGCGGCACGGGACCTGCGCGCCGGAAGCCGCACCGTCGCCTCCATCGCCACGCAGTGGGGCTACGGCTCGGAAAGCTCCTTCAGCCATGCGTTCAAACGCGTCATCGGCATGGCTCCGGGCCAATATCGCACCGAGACACAGCGCCGCACACACGTGACTGAAGCGGGTGCGGAGGATCGCGCAAGTACGCCGGGGTCTTGAGCATTCGAAACGCTTCCTCGCGCTCCTAGGGTCGAAGGTGTCCGAACCCACCGCACTGGGCTGGGAGGTCGGAGCAGTCGAGTTACCCAGTTCATCGGCCGGCCCCGACAACGGCGCCAGGATGTACGACGGCGCACGCCTCCCTCCCCTTCCCCCCGCAACCCATCGAAGGATGAACAACCATGCACACCCTCAGTCTCGGAAGTCAGGGCCTCGTCGTCTCCGCGCAGGGACTGGGCGCCATGGGCATGAGCGTCTGGTACGGCGAACGCGACGAACAGGAGTCGATCGCCACGCTGAACCGAGCCGTGGACCTCGGCATCACCCATATCGACACGGCCGAGGCCTACGGACCCTTCGCCAATGAACTTCTGATCGGCCGCGCCCTCGGCGGACGCCGCCAGGAGATCACCCTGGCAACGAAGTTCGCCACCGAGTTCGACGACGACGGCACGGCGCACGGCCACAACGGCACCCCCGCCTACGCCCACCGGGCCGTGGACCGCTCGCTCAAGCACCTGGGTGTCGACGTCATCGACCTGTACTACCTGCACCGTGTGGATCCGAAGGTGCCCGTCGAGGAGACCATCGGCGCCATGGCCGACATGGTCACCGCAGGCAAGGTCCGTCATCTGGGCATCAGCGAAGCCGATCCGGACACCATCCGCCGGGCACACGCCACCCATCCCCTGACGGCACTGCAGTCCGAGTATTCGCTCTTCAGCCGGGACGTCGAGCACAACGGCGTGCTCGACACCGTTCGCGAGCTGGGCATCGGCTTCGTGGCGTTCTCTCCGCTGGGGCGCGGTGTGCTGTCCGGGAAGATCGCCCGACGGGACGACCTGGCCGCCGACGACGCCCGCCGTGGACTGCCCCGCTTCGCGGAGGACAACCTCGCCGCGAACCAGACGATCGTCGATCGGCTGAGCAGCCTGGCCCGCAGTAAGGGGATCACATCGGCCCAGCTCGCCCTGGCCTGGTTGCACCACCAGGGAGTCGTACCGATCCCGGGCACCAAGCGCCGCAGCTACCTCGAGGAGAACGCCGTCGCCGCAGAGGTGCAGCTGAGCAGCGACGATCTGGCCGCCGTCGAGGCCGCCGTACCGTACGGTGCCGTCGCCGGCGACCGCGAAGGCTCGCGACCGCGGAGCTGAAGTCACCTGGTGGGGAAACACGCCCTTCACCGGTGCATTCCTCCAGCAGTCCGGCGGCTGCTCGCCTCCTGGCTGACGGGGGGTGCCTACCGCCGGGCCCGCAGAAAGCGCACGCCCAGTGCGACGCCGCTCACCGCGGAGAGCGCGCCGAAGAGCAGATGGGGTCCGGCACCGGCACCGGTGATCGACCACACCAGATTGCCGGTGGCGCTGAGGCCGAGCACCAGCCACAGCACGATGCGCAGGACATCCGTACGGCCGGCCGGCGTCGGCCTCCCGTGCGAGCCGTCGACGGACGCGGGAGCGCCGTCGGCGCGGTGGAGATCGGAGTACGTCATGGAAATGTCCTCCCCTTGGTTCGCCGGACACGCTCAATTCGCCGCCCGGCCCGGTCTGTTGTCGTGGACGCTACGGGCCGGGCCCCTCCCGGCCCATCCCGCCAGCGGCCCGGTTTGAGGTACAGCAGGCTGTATCTCCGGTCCTCCCTCCTCCCGGTACGGTGACGAACGGCGGTGCGGCGTAGGGTCGGGTCGTTCGGCGAAGGGAAGCGTGTGGCGATTCAGGAGAACACCGCATCCGACGAGCGGCGCAGCAGCCGCCGGGACATCGTGGTGCGAGCCGTTTCCACCGCGCTGAGCTCCCTCGAACAGCTCCTCGGCGGATTCGGTACGGCGCTGCTCGCCCTGTTCGTGCTGGCCTGGCTGCTCGTCACCGCGGCCACCTGCCTGATCGGCGTGGGGTTCCTCATGGCCCCCGCCGCCCTGCGCACCCTGCACTCCCTGGCCCGGCGCGAGCGCGGCCGCCTCGGACGCCGGGGCCCCGAGATCGTGGCGCCCGATCCGCCACCGGTCACGCTGCGGGAGGCCCTGACCGACACCACGACCCACCGCGAACTGCGCTGGCTGGTCCAGCACGTCACGCTCGGCCTGTTTCTGGGGCTCGCCGGTGTGCTGCTGCCGATCGTGGCGCTCAGGGACATCACCTTCCCGTTGTGGTGGCAGGTCGGACCCGGAAGCCCGACCCTCACGTCGGTGGGGATCGGTACCGCGTACTCCTGGCCGGACACCTTCGCCGCGAGCCTGCTGGGCGTGGGCTGGGTCTCCCTCCTCCTGGGCCTCACGCCCGGCATGGCACGGCTCCAGGCACGGCCGGGACGGCGGTTCCTGGCAGCCGGCCCGGACGCGGACCTCTCCCTGCGCGTCGCCGAGCTCACCGCCACGCGTGCGGCAGCCCTGGACGCGCACGCCACCGAACTGCGCCGGATCGAGCGCTCCCTGCACGACGGCACGCAGAACCGGCTGGTCTCGGTCACCGTCCTGCTCGGCGCGGCACGGCGCATGGTGGCGCGGGACCCGGCCGGCGCGGAGGAACTGCTCGAACGTGCCCAGTCGGCCGCCGAACAGGCGCTGGCGGAGTTGCGTACCGTCGCGCGCGGCATCCTGCCCCCCGTGCTGGCCGACCGCGGGCTGGCCGGCGCGCTCTTCGGGCTCGCCGCGAACTGCGCGGTGCCCTGCCGTACGGACGTCGACGTGCCCGAGCGATGCGCCGCGTCCGTCGAGGCGACGGCCTACTTCGTGGTGGCGGAGGCCCTGACCAACATCGCCAAGCACAGCGGCGCCGCGCAGGCCTCCGTCACCGTCCGCAGCCGTGGCCGGCGGCTGTTCCTGCGCATCGAGGACGACGGCCGGGGCGGCGCGGACGAGAACGGCGGCTCCGGGCTCGCCGGCATCCGCCGCCGTGTCGCGGCCCACGACGGAACACTGGGTGTGGCCAGTCCGCCGGGCGGGCCGACGACCATCGAGGTGGAGCTTCCATGCGGATTGTGATTGCCGAGGACGACCCGCTGCTGCGGGAGGGTCTGGCGCTGCTGCTGCGCGCCGAGGCCCTCGACGTGGTGGCCACCGCGGACACCGCGGACAAGGTGCTGGAGGCGATCGACGAGCACGAGCCCGATGTGGCCATCCTCGATGTACGCATGCCGCCGACGCACACCGACGAGGGCGTCAGGGCCGCGGTGGAGGCCCGGCGCCGCCGGCCCGGCCTGGCCGTCCTCGTCCTGTCCGCGTACGTCGAGCAGACCTTCGCCACGGAACTGCTCACCGGCGGTGTGAGCGGCCTGGGATACCTGCTCAAGGAGCGGGTGGGGCGGGTGGAGCAGTTCCTCGACGCACTGCACAGGGTGGCGTCCGGGGGCACCGCCATCGATCCCGAGGTCGTCGCCCAGCTCTTCACCCGCTCCCGCCAGGACACCCGGCTGGAGCGGCTCAGCCCGCGCGAGCGCGAGGTGCTCGCGCTGATGGCCGAGGGACTGGGCAACAGCGCCATCGCCGGACGGCTCTTCGTCACGGACGGCGCGGTCCACAAGCACATCCGCAGCATCTTCGCCAAGCTCGACCTGTCTCCCGCCGACCAGGTGGACCGGCGCGTCGCAGCCGTCCTGCACTACCTGGAGAACGCGCGCAGCCGCGCCTGAACCAGCAGCGTTCTACCGGCTGTTGGAGAGGTCCGGTACAGCCTGCTGCATCCGGGGCCGGGGTGTGCACGGCAATGATCCCGAGCGCCGTGGCTGGTGAGATCGAGACATCCCACCAGCCACCGTCGAAGGGACACCGCGGTGAGTTCGCAAGCCCCTCTCGGCACCGGCACCCACCAGGCCGGCACCGCCCCGCGGGACCACGACACACCTCCTGACCGGGCCACCCCGGCGAACCGCACCGCGCAGGCGGCCCCACCGACCGGACGGCACCGAGGCGGCCGCGCCGGGCGGCGCTCAAGTGGGGCGGCCCGCTCCCCGAGCTGACCCAGCAGGACACCACGCGGGCCTTCCGGTCCGGTTCGACCTGGTCAGCCGAGGCACAGCACGAGCAGGCAGACCTTCGACGGCGAGGTCGTCGCCGGTGCGGGGGGCGTCTGTGAGGTCCCGTGGTCCGTGCCGCCTGCGGCCGGATCGGAGGCGGACGGCTTGGAGGTGGCCGGGGTGCTGCGGTCGGGAGCCGAGTCCGTTCCGTCGGACGACGGGGGGACGGTCTGCTGCTGCGGCACCGTCACCGCCGTCGGCCCGGTGACCGTCGCCGACCCCGGCGCCGCCGTCGGCGCCGTCGTTGTCGTACGGGCAGGGCTGACGGAGTGCGGATGAGCGCTCGACGGCGTGGAGCGGGGCAGGGGATCGGCGGGACGATGCTGCGGGAGACCGGTCGCGGGCGACCGAGTGGCGGAACCCGACGAGGACCGGGGGGAGTCGGACGGTGTCCATGACTGCTGAGGCTGCTGAGGCTGCTCAGGCACCTCTGCTTCCGTGCCGCCCATGCTCGCGATGTCCGGTGCCGGTGCGGCCTGGGCCCGGTCGGCGGAGTGCCGGTCCAGCGCCGCGAAGGTCATACCGCCGCCGACAAGGGCGACGGCTGTGGCGACCACGGCCCGGCGCTGGCTCTTCTTCCAGCGTGCCCGCTGGCGACGCCGGGCCGCCCGCCCGTCCGGCGCGCCGTTGAAGCCGTCGGACTGCGGGGGCTGCGGGGACTCGTCCGTCCCGCCGTCGAAGGCCGCCTCGTCGGGAAGACGCCCTTCCTGCTCCCGGTCCGGAACAGAAAGGTCCCACGCCACCACCGCGGCCTTCACCGTCGTCGTGGCCGCGGCCGGGACGATGCGGTTGTCGACGGTGACCGGAGCGATGTCGGGGGCGTAGGCGCCGCACCCGGGACACACCAGGGCACCGTTGAGGTGCCGATGACACGAGGAGCAATAGTCCATCTGCGGTCTTCCTGAGTTGACGTGCCGCCGCCCTGGCCGGGCCGCGGACTGGTCACGTTCGCACGTGGAATCGAGCGGCCAGCCACGCTAACGAGGCTTTCGAAAGACTGTGCGCAGGCCGTGTGACACTCCTGCGCGGATTCTCCGGGGGCTTCGCGTGTGCCGCGTACGGCTCCGGACGCCTCCGGCAGCGCCGGACCCCGCCCCGAGGAGAACCGTCCGGCGGGTCATGGGCGGAACCAGCGGGAAAGGCGCAGGTCACGCGCCGGTATCAAACGGGATGCGAGCCACGGTCGGCCATGGCAGGCTCCCGGTATGCCGATCGTCGACGTGTCTCCCGAAGTGTCCCTCGCATACGAGAGCTTCGGCGACCCTGAGGACCCCCCTGTCCTGCTCGTGATGGGTTTCGGCGCGCAGCTGCTCGCCTGGCACGAGGACTTCTGCCGGGCGCTGGCAGACCGCGGCCGTTATGTGATCCGGTACGACAACCGCGACTGCGGGCTGTCCACCACGTTCGACGATCACCCGGTGGACATGGGCGCGTTCATTGCCGCCGTGAGCTCGGGCGACCTTCCCGCCGCCCTCGCGATGGTTCCCTACCGGCTTCTCGACATGGCCGACGACGGACTCGGTCTGCTCACTGCCCTCGGCATCGAACGCGCCCATGTGGTCGGCGCCTCGATGGGCGGAATGATCGCCCAGACGATGGCCCTCTCCTCCCCGGAGCGGGTGCTGACCTTGACCTCGATGATGTCCTCGACCGGCGAGAGCGAATACGGCCGGCCCAGCCCGGAGGCCCAGGCCGTGCTGTTCGGTCCGAGGCCCGGGGACCGCGAGGGGTATGTCGCGGCGGCGGAGAAGGAGCTGGTGTGGGCCTCCAAGCGCTACGGCGACGCCGCGGTGCTGCGCGAGCTGGCCGCCGACAGCTACGACCGCGCCTACCACCCCGCGGGGATCGGCCGGCAGCTCGGCGCGATGATCCTCAGCGGTTCACGCGCGGACGCGCTCCGCGAACTCCGGGTGCCGACACTGGTGATCCACGGCCTGGACGACACGCTGATCGACCCCACCGGCGGGAAGCGCACCGCGGACCTGGTTCCCGGTGCCGAGCTCCTGCTGATCCCCGACATGGGCCACGACCGCCCGCGCGAACTCTGGCCCAAGCTCATCGATGCCCTGGTGGCCCACACCGGTTGAGCAGGTGCGCCCACCAGCGCACCTGCCGGACGGTACCGCTCAGCCGGTGACCTTCACGGTCCACTCACACTCGCTGATGATCTGCAGCTGATGAGTACCCGCCGTGTGCTGCTGTGTGCTGCCCTTGCCGGACTTGTCCAACTCGTTGACGAGCTTGTCCTCCTTGTCGAAGACAATGAAATTGCCCTTACCGCCGACGGCAGCCATGGCCTTGGTGCAGTCGAACGTGTAGGACAGCGTCCACTCGTCCCCCGCCTTGAACGCGCTCGCGTTCTTGGTACCGGAACCCGAGAGGGTGAGCAGCGTGGACGGCTCGGCCTGGTGCGTGGCGGCGGGCTCCGTCTCCGAAGACGCCTCCGCCGACGGCGAAGCCGGTGCCGACGGCGTGCTCGCAGTCGAGTCGGCCTTGTCGCTCTTGTCGCTCTTGTCGTCACCGCCACAGCCGGAGACAGCGGCGGCGATCAGGACCGCAGCGAGCAACCCCCCGAAGCCCCGCCCGAAACGGCCGCCTTCCTTCTTCCCGGCCGACTGCCGGCCCGTCTCCAGGCCATCCTTCAGACAAGGGTTGGACACCCTCATCCCCCCTCTTCATCTGCGACTGCGAAACCTTCTGGCCCCGCATGATCCCCACCGTGGCCGCACATCCCGCTGGACAGGAAAGCCCGGCACAGGCAGGCTACACCGGGCAAGATCATCAACGATGGTGATCCACCGCCGCGGTCGCGGCGCTCGCGGACAGGTGGGCAGCGGGTCCTCTCTTTTTCCCCCAGGCTCTCCCCCCGTTCAGCTCCTCAATGGTTCGCTCAGCTCGATGGAGCGCAGGGCCGCTGCCAGTGCCGGGGGGTCGCCGACGTCGAGGGCCGTGTCCGTCAGCTTGATGACGTGTTCGTCGCCGTGTGCCAGGGCCCGTTCGAAGACCTCTTCCTGGGTGAAGGTACCCGGTGGGGTGTAGGCGACCGGGACGTCGGAGGCGTACATCGCGGTCACCGCCGCGGAAGCGGTCCAGGCAGCCCGCAGACTCGGTGCCCACAGGGCATACGGGAGCGCGGGCAGGACACGGAGTACGGCGTTGGGGGCCGTGGCCGCATGGACCAGCATGGTCGCGTTGCCGTGGCCGTGGGTCGCGTACCGGTGCGTGGCCGCGCGCACCAGTTCGGTGAGGCGGTGTTGCACCTCGTGCGGGTCGGTGGCCGCGGGCGCCCACACCGGCAGGCCCGTGACGCGGCCGAGCCGGGCGGGAAAGCCGCCGTCCTGCGGGGCGACCGGCGTCACCGCGTCCAGGGCGGCGGCCGCGTCGTCGGCGCCGGGCAGCAGGGCCAGGTCCCCGACGGGGTGGTGGCGGGCGGCCCAGTAGCCGAGGCCGTGGGCGAGCTCGGTCAGTCGTGGTTCGGTGCCGTCGTCGGCCAGGAGGGCACGCACGGCATGGCCCACCCGGATCACCGGGTGGGTCGCGGCGCCGTACATGCCGGGCAGGAGCCGGGGCCACCACTCGATGAGCACGTCGTGCCAGGGGCGCTCGGCGATCTCGCGGCCGAAGTAGTCGATCCAGTCCGCGACGCGCTGTGCATCGCCCAGTGCGAAGCGCCAGTTGGCGGCCGTGACCGCTGCTACACCGGCCGGGAACTCCTCGAGCCTGCTCGCATATGTGTCGAGCCAGCGGTGCACCGAACCGGCCTGACCGTGTGCGGCGAGGGCCTCCACGGCCATCGGGGCGTGATTGCTGAGCCACCCCAGCCGCTCCGGCCCTGAACTGTGGACTCGCTGAAGTGCCTCGTCGAGAATTCCCGTCGTATCCATGACGAGGACCGTAGGCGAGCCGCCACAGCCGCGTAACGGGCTGAAGGCGTAGGACCGGGCTTAGGTCCTGACAAGCCGTACGCTCGAGCGCCCGGGCGGAGCGGCTTCACACTCCGGGTGCGGGTCGCACCGCGATCCCGTTGCGCTCGAGCAGTGCCGCCGTCACCCCGTCTCCCGGCACCAGCTCACCGGTGAACGACCCGTCGTACACCGCACCGCGTCCGCAGGAGGGACTGCGCGGCATCAGCAGGGCCTCGGTGCAGCCTCCGTTCCGTGCCGCCGCGAGTGCGCGTCGTGCCCCCGCCACGAACTCCGCCGTCACATCGCACCCGGTGTCATCGACGACCTGCGCCGTGCCGTCCAGCACATCGTGCCCGTCGCCGCCCACCAGCTCAGCGGGCCGCCGCGGTGTCACGAGCCCGCCCGCAACCTCCGGGCAGAAGGAGACGACCTCGCGGCCGGCCACCTCCCGCTCGGTCTCCGACGACGCCTTGTGCCGCCCGTCGAACCGGCACGGCACCCCGCGCAGGCACGCGCTGACCAGGATTGCTTCCACACCGCCAGGCTAGAGCGTCTCGTTCCTGACTCACACCGGACCGCTGGTTCCGACACCGCTCCCCGATCCGGTGGCACTCATGCTGTGGCCTTCGCTCGGACGGGCGTTCCGCCGACGGTAGGCGCCGGGACTGACGCCGAACTCGCGCTTGAAGGCACGGTTGAAGGCGAACTCGGAGCGGTATCCGACTCGTTCGGCCACGCTGTGGAGCGGCGCGTCGCCGCCCCGGAGGACCCGTGCGGCCGTGGTCATCCGCCACCAGGTCAGATACGTCATCGGTGGGCGCCCGACGAGTTCGGTGAAGCGCCGGGAGAACGCGGCCCGGGACAGGCCGGCCCGCCGGCTCAGCCGCTCGACGGTCCAGGGCGTCGCGGGCTCGGCGTGCATGTGCTGGAGCGCGGAACCGACGGCCGGGTCGGCGAGCGCCGCGGCCCAGCCGCCGGAGCTGCGCGGGGCGTGGTTCTCGTACCAGGTCCGCAGGATGTAGAGCAGCATGGCGTCCAGCAGCGCGGGAATCGCCGCGTCGGTGCCGGGTCTGCGCTGATCGAGCTCGTCCCCGAGCAGGTCGACGACGGCGTTGAGCGCGGCACTCCGGCCCACCTTCCGCGGAAGATGGATGACGGCGGGGAGCTCGGCGAGCAACGGGTGGGCGCTGGCCCGGTCCAGCTGGTACGAGCCGCACATCAGCACGGTGAGCTCGTCGGCGATACCGGCGGGTTCGGGCGAGGGCATCCAGGAGTCGCCCATCTCCCGTGCCACATCGACGAGTTCGCTGTCGGTCGAGTCGGCCAGAGCGATCTCCTGGCCGTGCGGAACCAGCACGACATCTCCCGCACCCAGCGGTACCGGATCGCTGCCCTCGGACAGCAGCCAGCAGCGCCCCTGCAGGACGACATGGAAGCCGGTCCCGGGGGCGGCCGGGAACCGCAGCCCCCAAGGCGCCTTCCGTCGGGTCCGCGCCGCATGCGGCCGCCCGGTACGGATGGCGGCGATCGCATCGCTGACCACATCCACGATCCGATCGTACAGAGTCTCTTCCTCGTGAAGACGGACGGACAAATTTCTGGCTCTCTCAGTCATAGGTCGTCCACCACGATCTTCATAGGCTGCAGAGAGGCAAGACCCGGTCCGACCAGCACGGAGGAAACCCATGTCAGCCGACACCGCCGATCGACACGGCACCGATGAACTCAGCGGCCGGCGTGCCCTGGTCACCGGAGGCACCCGCGGAATCGGCAGGGCGATCGTCGACCGGCTCACCCGCGCCGGCGCGACGGTGGCCTACAGCGCCCGCACCGCCCCGCAGTCCGGTCACGCGACCGAGCTGTTCGTCCAGGCCGACATCGGCACCACAGCGGGCGTCGAGACGGTCAGCCAACATGTCCACGACCGGCTCGGCGGCGTCGACATCCTCGTCCACACCGTGGGCGCGGACGGCGATCAGCATGTGCCGCTCCTCCATCAGACCGACGACATCTGGCAGTTGGTGATGGACGTCAACGTCTTCGCCGCCGCCAGACTCGACCGGGCCCTGGTTCCCGGCATGGTCGAGCGCGGCACCGGCAGCGTCGTCCATGTCTCGTCGCTCTCCCGCTCCATGCCGAACCCGAACCGGGTGCCCTACGGAGCCGCCAAGGCGGCGCTGAGCCACTACAGCAAAGGACTGGCCGCCGAGGTGGCGCCCTTGGGGGTGCGGGTCAACAGCGTCACCCCCGGGTTCACGGAGAGCTCCTGGGGCCGCTCGTTCGTCCGGGCGCTCGCCGACCGTGCGGGCACCGGCTACGACGAGGCACGCACACAGCTGATGGCCGACATCGGGATCCCGCTGGGCCGGCCGGTCCGACCGGAGGAGGTCGCCGAGCTGGTCGTCTTCCTGGTGTCCGACCGTGCCTCGGCGATCGTGGGCGCCGAGCATGTCGTCGACGGCGGCAGCAAGCCCACGGTCTGACTCCCGACACGACACATACATATACGCACGCACTCACGCACAGGAGAACCCTCTATGACAACCATCGCGACCGCTCCCCCGGTCATCGGGCGCTACTTCGCGCTCGCCCCCTCACGGGACACCGAGGAGTACTTCGCCCTGTTCGCGGCCGATGCCCTGGTCGAGGACGAAGGCAGGGAGTACCGGGGCATCGACTCCATTCGAGCCTGGCGCACCGCGGTCCCGCTCGTCGCATACACGATCACCGGCATCGAACCGGCCGGCGAAGGGGTGGTCGTGACCTGCACGGTCACGGGGGATTTCCCCGGCAGTCCCTTCGCCGGCCTGAAGTTCCACTTCGAACAGTTCGATGCGAACCAGGTGAAGGTGCTGCGGATCCGGACCTGACCGAACGGACCGCCCCCCGGTGCCACAGGGACGGTGCAGCGGACCGTGGGGATCAGGCCGTGTACTGATAGGCCGGGTAGGTCAGGTAGCCGGCGTCACCGCCCTGGTAGTAGGTGGCCTCGTCGACCGGGGCGAGCGGAAGCCCGGTGCGCAGTCGCTCGACCAGGTCCGGGTTGGCGATGAACGCGCGGCCGAAGCTGATGAGGTCCGCCCCCAGCCCGAGCCAGTGGTCGGCCTCGGTGCGACCCGTCTGCTTGGGGCCCATCGGGGACACCGGGTTCATGATGAGGGTGCCCGGCCACACCCGGCGCAGACCGATCAGCGCCGCTTCGTCGGTGGTGGCTTCGAGGTGGACATAGGCCGGCTCCAGGCGGGCCAGCTCGGTCAGCAGCGCGGTGTAGAGCTCGGGGATGTCGCGCTCCTCCACTCCCCAGAACGTCCCTCCCGGGGAGAGCCGGATACCGGTCCTGGCCGCGCCGACGGCCTCGACGGTCGCGGACACCGCCTCGACCGCGAACCGGATCCGACCGGTCAGCGAGCCTCCGTAGCGGTCCGTGCGAAGGTTGGCGTTCGACGAGAGGAACTGTGAGATCAGGTAGCCGTTGGCGCCGTGCAGTTCGACCCCGTCGAAGCCGGCGTCGACGGCGCGGCGGGCGGCCCGGGCGTAGGACAGGGCGTGCTCGGCCGCTTCGGCGGTGTCCAGGGCGCGCGGGGTCGGTGCGGGCCGGGGGCCGGTCGGGGTGAACACTTCACCGACCGCGGGGACGGCCGAGGGTCCGACCGGCCGCATCCCGGTGGTGTCGGGGTGCGACACCCTTCCGCCGTGCATGAGCTGCGCGAAGATCCGGCCGCCGTTGGTGTGCACGGCATCGGTCACCGGGCGCCACGCGGTGACCTGCTCATCGGTGTGCAGTCCCGGGGTGCCCGGGTTGGACTGCCCGACCAGGCTCGGCTGCACCCCCTCGGTCACGATCAGCCCGGCCGTCGCCCGTTGGGCGTAGTACGTCGCCATGGACGGTGTCGCCAGGCCGCCGGCAGCGGCCCTGACCCGCGTCATCGGGGCCATCACCACCCGGTTGGGCACCGTCAGTTCCCCGAGCCGGTAGTTGTCGAAAAGTGACGTCACATCAGCACCTCATCGCACTTCGCGGTGCCCGGATCTCGGGCCCCGCGGTTACGCTAGAACCTCACATGGATGTCAGGGGCAAGGTCTGTGGTGCAGGTCACAGGCAGGAGGCGATGTGCGTATCGGGGAGCTCGCGTCACGGACCGGCGTCAGCGTCAGGTCCCTGCGCTACTACGAGGAGCAGGGGCTGCTCACCAGCAGGCGCAGCGCCAGCGGGCAGCGGCACTACACCGAGGCGGAGGTGGAACGGGTCGCGTTCATCCAGCAGCTGTACGCGGCGGGCCTGTCCAGCCGCACCATCACTGAGCTCCTGCCCTGCGTCGACAGTCCCAGCGAGGAGAATTCCGACGCCGCGCTGAAGCGGATGGCGCAGGAGCGGGACCGGCTCTCCGAGCACATCACCGAACTCGTCCGCACCAGGGACGCACTGGACGCACTGATGGCCGCGAACCGCGCACACCACGACAGCCTGCACAGGCGCACCTCGACGGTTTCCCAGCCGTGACGCTCAACCGTGAGTCACCGCAGGCGCATCGAACGAGATCCAGACATCAGGCGGCTCGTCGGGCCGACCTGGCACCGGTCTGCGTTCCTCTGTCCATGCGTCGCGGGCGATCTCCGTGGCGACACGACGCCAGAAGCGCACCGCGGCGATGTCGGCATCCTGAAACGCGACTTCCCATGAGCCCGGGTGCCTGGCCACGATCTCCTGTACGGCGCCCAGCCCGATCCCTGCCCGCCGCGCACCGCGCACCACGAAAAAGCTGTTCAGCACACGGGCCGGCGCGGTCAAACTGCGGACGAACGCGAACCCGGCAGGGCTGTCACCACTGATGAGCAGGTACGGCGCCCAGTCGGGCTCGGAGAAGGCCATATGGAGCCGGTCGCTGCGGAAGGTCCCGTCAGCATCGGGCAGCAGCCCCTGGAACTCCGACATGTCATGGCGGAACATCAGCCATAGGCACTCCACCACGGGACGGTCGGCGACACCTGCAAGGCGAACGGACACATCTGGCACGAGACTCCTTGTGCAGAGGCGGTCGACATGACACCGACGCCGCGCTTGCGCAGGCCGGACACGAGGACGGTCGGTTCCTGATCCTGTTCACGAATCGGCCGATTCCTCAACACCGCCTGACGTGGGCCGCGATGGCATCCCTTGTTCGGCGAGGAGCGGGAACAGCCGGGTGACTGCGGCTACGGCCACGGTGTTCGGTGGGCGTACGGCGGGGTGGTCCTCCCGGCTGCGGTAGCCGGCGAACAGGCGACGGACGGAGGTGGCGAGTTCGGCCGCCTCGGACGGGGTGAGGTGGAGCACGGTGCTGAAGGACTCGTCCTGTTGCCACTCCGGCGGAGCCTGGTCCCGGTGAGTCAGCCAGTGCTGGTAGCTCTCGTTCTCCAGCCCGCGGGTGAGGACGGTGAATCCTTCCGGCTCCTCTGCCTCGACGTGCTGGGGGGTATCCCATCGCAGCCGCCACGGTCGGGCCCGGCCGCTTTGGTGAGGTACTTCTTCGATGAGGCCGTACCGCGCGAGTTGGCGCAGATGGAACGAACACAGGCCGGAACTGTGTCCGAGGCGGGCGGCGGCCTCGGTGGAGGTGAGGGTGCCGACTTCGGCCAGCAGGTCGAGCAGGGCAACACGCACCGGGTGTTCGGGCAGGAGTCGGCGGGCCCGGTCCTGCAGAGCCTCCGCGGCTTCGGCTCGATGGCTTCCATCACTCATTTTGCAAAGTTTGCTACTTTGCAAAGCCCTTGGCAAACCAACAAGCCCTTTGCCACCCGGATTCGGTGGCCGAGGCGCCGTAGAGAAGGGGTTGACGGATCATGACTGTCGGGTTCGGTGACACGGTGCGGGATCGCCGGGTGCGCGTGCAGGGCAAGCCCGTCGAGTCCTATCCACGGCTCGCGCCAGAGGTGGAACGCGGCGCGGTCCGCAGGATCACCGTGGTCGGGGAGGAGATCCTGCGCCGTCGCTGCCAGGAGGTAACTGCGTTCGGCACAGTGGAGTTGGCAAAGCTGATCGACGACATGTTCGCGACCAACCAGGTGGCGGAGGGTGCCGGGCTCGCCGCCAACCAGGTGAATGTGGATCTGCAGTTGTTCGTGTGGGACATCACGGACGAGTGGGGTGTGCGTCATGTCGGACATATCGCCAACCCGGTTCTCGAGGAAGTACCCGCCGACGACCGCCGCTTGGTGGAGGAGCCCGAAGGGTGCCTGTCCGTTCCCGGCCCCTACCGCGCGGTGCCCCGCCTCGACCGTGCCGTCGTCCGGGGCCGCGACAAGGACGGCGAGCCTCTGGTGATCGAGGGCAGGGGGTACTTCGCCCGGTGCCTGCAGCACGAAACCGATCACCTGCACGGCCATCTGTATCTGGACCGGCTCGCCCATAAGGAACGGAAGGCCGCTCTCCGGGAGATGCGGAATTCCCAGGACAAGGTGTTCGCCCGGCGGGCCTCGGCGGCGAAGCGGCTCGGGAAGTGAGCGGCGTTCCAGCGCAGGTCCAGTTCCTCCAGGGAGGGCATGTCGACGACCCGGTCCGGTGACTGCGCGAGGCGGTCCGTTATCGCAGTTGGGCGAAGGCATGGTCGGCGTCGGTGACAGCCTCGGGGTGCACATCGTGGGCGGTCCGCCCGTCGGCGATCTTCTGCCAGTTGGTGCGGGCGAGCACCCGCTGGACCGCGAGCACCTGGGCCGCTTTCAGCCGTGCCCGAATGTCCGGGCCCGGGTCGAGGGCTTCTGCCAGCGCCCGCTCGTCCTCGAGCATGTACTGCGTGAGCCGTCCCGTCAGGCTGGGCGTGGTGAACACCAGGCGGTGGAACTCCACCACTGCGGGATGGTCGCAGAGGCCGGTGACGGGCTCGTACCGATCGAGGCCGGCCCGAAAGTGCCGGTGCAGTGCCGCCACGGGCGAGACGCCGGGCCCGCGGTCACACACGACGCGCGCGGCCTCACCGTGATGGTCTGCGAATCGGTGCAGCACCAGGTCCTCTTTGGTGGGGAAGTACCGAAAGAGGGTCGGTTTGGAGACCTCGGCCGCCGCAGCGATGTCGCTGACCGAGACCTGGTCGAACCCATGCGCCAGAAACAGTGAGATCGCCGCGTCGGCGATGGCGTCATGGGTCCGCGCCTTCTTGCGGGCACGCAGCCCCGTCGGCTCGATCACCTGAACAGCATAACATTATTAACCAGGTTGCTTTTTTAACCGAGTAACGATTTGATGCGGAGGCCAATCGGACGGACCGGACACCGTGGAGGTACTCATGACACGAACCCATATGCCGCCGGTGCTCGTCACCGGCGCCACCGGCCGGATCGGGCGCGGAGTCATCGACCAACTCGTCGGCGCGGGCGTACCGGTCCGCGCCCTCACGCGCCGCGCCGAAGCGGCGGCGACACTGCCGGCCGGCGTCGAAGTCGTCACCGGTGACCTCACCGTGCCCGCATCTCTCGACGAGGCATTGCGAGGCACCAGCGCCGTCTTCCTCCTCTGGACCGTGCCGCCGGCGACCGCCGCCGCGGTCGTCGACCGTCTGGCGGCCCATACTCGGCGCGTCGTCTTCCTCTCGTCACCGCACCGGACTCCGCACCCCTTCTTCCAGCAGCCGAATCCCATGGCGGTGCTCCACGCCGAGATCGAGCGACTCATCGCAGCCACGGGACTCGAGTCGACGATCGTCCGGCCGGGAATGTTCGCATCGAACGCGTCGGTCTGGTGGGCCCCTGCCATCCGCGCCGGCGATGTCGTCCGGTGGCCCTACGGCGCCGCCGAGACCGCCCCCGTCGACGACCGTGACATCGCAGCCGTCGCGGCACGGACCCTGTACCAGGACGGGCATGCCGGCCGTGACTACGTCCTCACCGGCCCCGAGTCACTGAGGCAGGCGGCGCAGGTGGACATCATCGGGAACGTCCTGGGACGCCCGATCAGGTTCAAGGAACTGTCGCCGGACGAGTTCCGCAGCGAGACGGAGGGAAAGGCACCGCGCCCGGCCGTCGACATGCTGCTCACCGCATGGGGCGCAACGATGGGAAGGCCCGCATTCATCACCTCGGCGGTGTCCGACATCCTCGGAGTACCACCGAGATCATTCCCCCGGTGGGTCGCGGACCATGCCGGGGCGTTCGAGCGGGATCCCATCACATCGACCTGATGTCGCCCGATTCGCTGTCGTTCCGATCTTGAGGGTTGCCGGTCGGGCAGGAGTCTCGATCGGGTCACTGCGGCAGCTGCCACGCACGAGAGCAGAGCCTCTTGGTGACTCACCGCGTGTCTACGCCAACGAGCCGTCCAGGAGGCCCTGTTGCCGTGGGTCGGGTGCATGCGCCGAGCCAGGGCGCCTTGACCTTCCCAGGCATTGACAGCGTGCGGCCCGAGTCGCTGTCATAAATGGGAGCGCTCCCACCACACTTCCACCGCCCCATCACTCTTCCGCACCTCTCCCTCGGAGGCATACGTGCGCATCCCCCACATGCGATTACTGCGCCGGTCCTGGACGGCGGCTCTCGCGGCTGCCGGGGCTGTCGCCCTGTTGGTGTCCGGGTTCGCCGCGGCACCCAGCAGCGCCGCGGCGACCGGCTGCCGGGTCGACTACACCGTGAACGAGTGGACCGGCGGCTACACCGCCCAGATCAAGGTCACCAACCTCGGCCCGGCGCTCAACGGCTGGCGTCTGACCTGGACCCACGCCGACGGCCAGCGAGTGACATCGGCATGGAACGCCAGCGTCACCCAGACCGGCGCCTCCGTCGTCGCCGTCAACACGGACTGGAACGGCTCGCTGGCCACCAATACTTCCGCCGAGTTCGGCGTCCAGGGCACCTGGAGCTCGACCGACCCGACCCCGGCCGACTTCGCTCTCAACGGTGTGACCTGTGGCGGAACCGGCACCACCCCGCCGACGGATCCCCCCACGCCCACCGACCCGCCTCCCACGACACCGCCCTCCGCCGACTGCGGCAGCGCCGTGGTCTGTTCGGGCTTCGAGGACCAGACCGGCACCACACCGTCCGGCGCCTGGCAGTTCACCGCGCCCGACTGCCAGGGCACCGGAACCGCCACCGTCGACACCTCGGTCGCACACAGCGGCGGCAAGTCGCTGCGGATCGACGGCAAGGCCGGTTACTGCAACCACGCCTTCGTCGCCTCCACGGCGAATCTGTCGTCGGTCGGACCGGTGATGTATGTGCGCCTGTGGGTGCGGCACACCACGGCACTCCCCGCGGCCCATGTCGCCTTCGTCTCCATGCCCGACAGTTCCCAGAGCGGCCGGGCGCTGCGCGTGGGCGGCCAGAACGGCGCCCTGCAGTGGAACCGGGAGACCGACGACGCCACCCTGCCCGCGCAGAGCCCCGCGGGAGTGGCGCAGAGCAGGCCGCTGCCGACCGGAAGCTGGCAGTGCCTGCGCTTCGCGATCGACACCACGGCGCCCAAGCTCGACACCTGGCTCGGTGACACACAGATCCCGGGCCTGCACGCGGACGGTGTCCCCACCCAGGACATCGACCAGCAGTGGCTTGCCCGCACCACCCCGCCCCGGCCCACCGCCCTGCGCCTGGGCTGGGAGAGCTACGGGACGGGCGACGACACCCTCTGGTTCGACGACGTGGCCGTCGGCTCCTCGCCCATCGGCTGCTGACCGACTGCTCACCGGTACGGCCGGCGCGTCGGGCGGGACTCCCTCGCCCGACGCGCCGTCAGCGGTGACCACGTTCGTGATCGCATGCGGGGCATCCGGCCGGCATGCTTCCGTCGGGTGGGCTTCAACGCGCCCGGCCCGGGCTTCGATGCGCCCGGGAACACCTGGTCTACGGTGGTCGGGACCGAGGGAACGGAGGGACGGCGATGCCATGCAAGCGGCACGGTGCCATGGGCGCCGCCCTCGCGCTGCTGGTCCTGCTGTCCGCGCTGTTCTGTACCAGGTCTTCCGCTCCGCCCCTGTTCGAGGCGACGCACTCTCCGACGGCGTCCGAGCCGCGCCTGGCACCGTGTCACACCACGCTGGACGGCTCCGGTCACGGCGAGCCGGTCGGTGCGGCGAAGGCGCCCTGTCTGAAGAAGGTGCAGCCCGAGCGACAGCACCCGCGGTTCGGTGCGCTGCCCGCCCCTGCGGCGCCCGCGGAGGCCGCTGACCAGGCATCGGCGCGGGGATCCGCGTACCGGGATGCCCGGCGCCATGGGCCGGAACCGTCTCCTCCGGACCTGACCGAACTCTCCGTACGACGGGTGTAGACCGGCGCGCCGTGTCCGCGCGTTCCTGTCGCCCTGTACCACCGGAGAGCCGTTGGTGTCCGCCTCCCGCGTCCGGCATATGACGTGAGCCGCCCTGCGCCGGGGCCCCCGATCGTCTTCTGTCCTCTCCCACCCGGTGCCGCCCGTGCGGTGCGGCTGGCCCGATGCCGACCCGCGCCGCCGCGCCGAGGGCCGTGATGCTCGCCCCGGTACCGCCGCCGGCCGAGGCTGTGCCGCGGCGCCCGTCCGCCGAGGCGGCCTGCCGCCTGTGGCCCGTCGTCCGATCACTGTCGTTCTCCCCACCCTCGTTCGCCCACTTCACCTCGGAGGTGCCATGCCTTCCTCCCTTCGTGCCCACCGCCGCCGCCTGCTCTGGATCGCCATGGGCGGCGGTGCGGTGGCCGTCCTCGCCGCGGTGGCCGCCCTCGGCGCCGGTTCCGGTTCCCGGGACTCCGTCTCCCGGGAGCGGCCGACGGCCACCGCACCGCCGCCCGTCAGCGAAGCCACCCCGGACGCGCAGGAGAAGTCGCTGCTCGCTCTGGCCCGCAGGAAGGTCAAGGACCCGTTGGCTCTGGGCCGTGCCGACGCGCCGGTCGTACTCATCGCCTACGAGGACTTCCAGTGCGCCTTCTGCGGCAAGTTCGCGCGGGAGACCGAGCCGGAACTCGTCCGCACCTATGTGGACAAGGGAGTGCTGCGCATCGAGTGGCGTAACTTCCCCGTGTTCGGCGCCGAATCGGAGCAGGCCGCCCGCGCCGCCTGGGCCGCCGGACAGCAGGGACGCTTCTGGCAGTTCCACGATGTGGCATACGCCGAGGAACGCCCGCGCAACCAGGGCAGCTTCTCCTCCGCCCGGCTTCGAGAGATGGCCCGCAAGGCGGGAGTCGCCGATCTCGACCGGTTCGAGACCGACATGAAGTCCGGGGCCGCCGACGCCGCGCTGGGCAAGGACCAGGAGGAGGGGTACGCGCTGGGGGTGTCCAGCACGCCCGCCTTTCTCGTCAACGCCACGCCCGTCCTCGGTGCCCAGCCGCTGAGCACGTTCAGCGCCGCCGTCGACAAGGCCGCCGCGGAGGCCCGGCGATGAGCGGTATCACGGTCGCGACCGCCTTTCTCGGCGGGCTGCTGGCGCTGTTCAGTCCCTGTAGTGCGCTGCTGCTGCCGGCGTTCTTCGCCTACTCCTTCACCAGCCGCACCCGGCTGTCGCTCAGTACCGCCGTCTTCTACGCGGGGCTGTGCACCACACTGGTCCCGCTCGGCGTGGCCGGCTCCTTCGCCAGCCGCCTCTTCTACGGGCACCGCGATCTGCTCGTCACGCTCGGCGGCTGGACGATGATCGGGCTGGGACTGGTGCAGATCCTCGGCCTCGGCTTCGGCTCCCGTCTCCTGCAGCAGGCGGCCGGCAAGCGCAGGACCGGGTCCGCGGTGTCCGTGTTCGCCCTGGGCGCCGTATACGGGTTGGCGGGCTTCTGCGCGGGTCCCGTGCTCGGCGGCATCCTCACCGTGGCGGCGCTCGACGGCAGCCCGGTGCACGGCGGTCTCCTGCTGGCCGTCTACGCGCTCGGTATGGCCGTGCCGATGTTCGTCCTGGCGCTGCTGTGGGACCGTTACGACCTCGGCCGTCGGCGCTGGCTGAGGGGACGCGCCCTGGGTCTGGGGCCGCTGACCGTGCACAGCACCTCATTCGCCGGAGGAAGCCTCTTCATCCTGCTGGGGGTCGTGTTCCTGCTCTTCGACGGCACCTCGGCGTTGCCCTCCTTCCTGGACATCGACACCGAGGCCGCCTGGGAGGGCGCCGCCGCACGGCTCGGTGACGCCGTGTCCGACCGGCTTCTCCTACTGGTGCTGGCCCTGGCCGGCGCCGGCACGGCCCTGGCCGCCACACTCCGGCTCCGCCGACTCCCGAACCCAATGCAGGGAGAGGACACCGATCCCTCCGCCGAGCCCCGTTCACCGTCCGGACCGCCGGGTGAGGCGGCCCATGACCACACCTCTCGGCGGTAGTTGGGGGGACGGCCCGACGGACGACGCCAGCCGCGTCTCTCGCGATGCGGCCGACGGTCGCCAAGTGCGGCCCATGTCCAGTGTCCGGCCGTCGCGTGTTCGCTCTCCGACGGCACCCGAGGCGCGTCGCGCCACTCGTCTCCGAGAAGGGTCTCGCCCTTCACATCCGGGCCCGGACACACCAGCCCCAGGTGCCGGTTCCGCACACCCCCCGCACAGCCTTCACACATTCCCGCCCTCCACCGCACCGCCAACACAGGCCCGCCCACGGTGACATGAGGGCCGCAGGTCAGCGGCCCGGAGCGGGAGGTTACGGTGGGGTCAGCCCGGCACACCGAGCCTCCAGCTTGCATACAAGTCGCGCTTAATGATCTTGTAGGATGAGCCGCCATCCGGGCCTGGAACGCGCTGATCACAGTGCCCCCCTCGGTGGGTCACGCCGTCCGCGGTCCGGGGAGGTGTGCGGGCGGCACCAAGGCAGAGGCAAGCTTGCTCACCCCCACACGGCGAGCCCGCCCCGGTTCATCTCGCAGTGTTTCGAACGGAGTTCACGTGCAGCGTCATGTCGCGCCCATTGCCTGGGCACCTGCAGCGTTCTCCTCCGCGTGAGGGCGGGCAACGCTTTTGCCTTCCATCCGTGACCCGCCCAGTGAAAGGCCCCCCACGTCGTGACCGTCTCTTTACCTGAGGCCCAGCCAGCCGGCAGGCATGCGGCCCCACCTCCGGGCAGCCTGCTCCGGCGCGTCTACGCACCACGCGCCTGCGACGCGCTCGCCTACTCCATGTCGACCTATGCCATGCCGCTCGTCGTGCTGGCCACCACCGGGTCCGCGTCCCTGACGGGCCTGGCCTTCGCCCTGGAATGGATGCCGCGGGTGGCCGCGTTCAGCTTCGCGGGCGCCCTGGTGGACCGCAGCGGGGCAGCGATCGTGTGCTTCCTCGCCTCACTGGCCCGGGCCCTGCTGGTGGCGGGCGCCGGTGTGGCGCTCGTCATGGTGCCGCCGGGCACGACCGAGACCGTCATCGTCATGGCACTGGCGGCCGTGACCGGGGCCCTGACCCAGTTCAGCTTCATCGCCAACGAGGCGGTGGGCGCCATCGCCAGCCGCCAGAGCCAAGGGCAGTCCCACAAGGTGCAGTCGGTGCTGATCGGCATCGATCAGACGGCCACCCTCATAGGCCCCGCGCTGGGCGGTGTCCTGCTGCTCACCGGCCCGACGCGCATGCTCGCCCTCCTGAGCGTGCTGTCCTTCCTGTCCGCCGCACTCGCCCTGCAGACCCCGCCCACTCCCCTGCGCGCCGCACCCCGTGACGGAACACCGTCGGGCGGTGGCATGCGGCAGGGATGGCAGACCCTGCGCTCCCTGCCGTCGCTCCGCCGGCTCGTGACCGGACTGGCCTGTTCCAACCTCGCGCTCGGCCTGCTGCAATCGGCCAGCCCCATCTTCATCGAGGAACACTTCGGCTACTCCCCGGTCGCCGTCGGTGCCCTGTGGTCCATCACCGCTGCGGCCACGCTCATCGCCGTCGCCTGCTGCCGGTTCGCCCTCAACCGGATCGGTCTGTGGGGGGTGGGTGTCATCAGCGCGACCATCGCGTCAGCTGCCTGCCTCGCCGTGCCCGAGGCTCCCTCCTATGCGGGGTACGTGGCCCTCGTGGCCCTGTTCATGGCCGCCGACGGAGGGCTCACCGTCGTCCTGCGCACCTTGCGCTCCCAGCTGATCCCGCCTGCGGCCTTCGGTACGACCCTGTCCCTGACCATCCTGCTTCTGCTGCTGCCCTTTCCCGTCGCGGGCGTGATCCTCGCCCTCACCCCCGTGCCCTTGCTGGCCGATGTCATCCGGATCTGCGCCCTGTTGCAGGCGGTGACCCTGCTGGTGACCTTCGTACGACTGCGCAAGGACCCGGCCCTCCGAACCGGGACATCACCGGCCCAGCACGACGCCTGACCCGGCCGTCCGGCCGCCGAAGCGCCCGTGCGACGACGAACACGGCGGCCCCCACGGGTCCTCGGCGGCACAGTCGCCTGAAGCGCTGCTCGTCACCGGTCCGGACTCAAGCGCCTGACCGGCGTGTGAGTCCGAGGTGGAAGCGCAGCCGGCGGACCAGGTCCGGGCCGAGGGCGTCCTCGGCCTCGCACAGGTGCTGGGCGAGCGCGTCGGCGGTACGGTCCTGCGGCATCGAGTAGGCGGTGGCGGCTTCATGTGTGAGCCAGCTCTTGATGTCGCTGAGGGCGCGGTTACGCATCGGGGGCGACGGGTCGGCGACGAGTTCGAGATCGATGAGCAGTCGGGTCCAGGTGTCCCGTTGGTGCAGCAACCGATAGGCGGCCGTGCGGATGTGCTGAGGGTTGCCCACGGTGAGGAGTTCCCGGAGGCGTGGCAGGTCGAGGCGGGACGCCCAAGGGCGCAGCGCCCTGGTGATCTGCCGGGTGACCGCGCCGGACGGGTCGGTGAGCATGGGGAAGAGGGCGTCCGGGTCGGCTGCGCCCAGGCGGTGCAGTGCGCGCACCGCCTCCGCTCGTCCACGGATCTGCGGGTGATCGAGCCAAGGGGCGATGAGGCCGGCGTCCTCGGCGGTCCCGGTCTCACCGAGGCCGGCGATGGCTCCTGGCCGGGGGCGGGACGTCATGACAAGGCGCCGGTAGTGCTCCAGCGGGTCGGCCCCGGCGCGGCGCAGCACGGCCTGAGCGACCTCCCGCACGGTCGGGTTGCGGTCGGTGAGCGCGGAGACGGCGGGGGTGACGTCGCCCTCTCGGGCCAGTACGTGTACGGCCTCGGCGCGGACCATCGCGGTGCCGCTGGACAGCAGGGGACGGACGAGGTCGACGGTCCCGGCCACGGTCGCGGTCCTCACCGCGGCTTCGGCGCATCGGATCCGGATGAGCAGGTCACTGTCGTGTTCGGCGGCGTGGAGCATCTGCGTCAGGTCGAGCCGTCCTGCGGCGAGCGCGGTCAGGTGTGCGGCGCGACGGGTGCGCCGGTCCGAGGCGGCGAGGGCAGCGGTCAGCAACTCGACCGGGCCTTCACTGAAGGCTGTTTCGACGCGGTCGGCCAGCCAGCGGCCCTGACGCCGTTCCCTCAGGGCCAGGGCGATCGCCGCCGCCGCGACCGGCACACCGGGGGGCTCGGTGAGGCGGGGCTCGAGCGCCGCGCGGGCGCGGTCACGGATCCGCGGCACCCAGTCCGAGGCGCGCAGCGTCAAGGCAGACACGGCCAGCGTGTCGTGGACTTCGGCCAGCTGCGCGACGGCGGCCTCCCGTACCCGGCCGTTGGGGTGGAAGGCGGCGACGGTGAGCCCCAGAGGAGAGCTCTCGCCTCTCGACAGTCGCTGCACCGCGGCCTCCGACCAGCGCGGCGCCCCCCACCAGTAACGGCGGGTCGCCTCGTCGAGTCTGAGCCACACACGGGGGCTTGCCTGCAGCAGAAGCTGTCCGGTTCCAGCGATCAGCTGGGGGTCGCCGTCCCGGTCGACGGCGAGGAGCAGACCGGCGAGTCCATCGACGTCACCGCCGTGTCCGGTCTCGGCCGCGGTCATCGCGTCGCGGAGTTGCTGCGTGGTCGGTCGAGGGGGCAGATGGTCGTCGGGCAGATGCGCCGGGACGCCGAGAACGTCGGCTCGGACACCGAGTCGTCGCAGCAGCTTCCGGCCGAGGTCGCGGGGCACGAGTTGCCTTCCGGTTCAGCGGGCCGACCGCTCGTGCGGCCGAAGTCCGAGGATCTTGCCGACTCATGGAGTGCGCAAGCGATTTCGGAGTGGCGGCGGGGTCCTGCACGCTGTGCGCTCCGCGGTCGGAAGGCGCGGCGTCTTCGGGCGAAACTCGCATGCACCGGTGCGCGCGTCTCTGGGACCATCCAGGCATGCTTCAGAGTCTGGAATCGCTGGTCATCCGGCACACCCGCCGGCTGCCTTCCCCGACGGGACCCGCCGGGGAGGGCGATGTCGCGGCGCGGCAGTTCGACGCCGCGCTGATGTCCGTGGGCTTCAAGCTCTCGGCGGATCTGTTGGAGCGTCTGTCGGGGCTGTGCGAGGGCGCGGTCGTCGACATCGCCGTGCGCACCTTGGCCACGGTCCGTGAGATGGTCGGCGACCATGTCCGGCACAACGTCTACTTCATCGACTTCCCGTCGAACGTGCCCAAGACCTTCGACTTCTGGATGTCGTGCATCGCCGGCGCCCTCGACGACGACGCGTCCCGCGCCGGTACCCTCGACCAGCTCCGTACCGGTGTGGTGGACCTGCTGACGCTGCCGTCGTACGGCAACTACCGGCACACCTACGCCGAGATGCTCGCCCACCACGACGGACTGATCGCCGCGGCGGGCGACCGCATGACGGTGCTGCACCTGGGCGAGGGCCTGATGTCCGAACTGTCGGCCCTGTATCGCGCCCTGGCCGGCAGCAGCACGCCGCTGGGCGAGGACGGCCTCGGCGACCTCAGGGTTCTCGCCAGGATCTGTGTGCACGATCCTCAGCCGGAGGCGATCACCGTCCGGGAGAACCGGGCGATCGTCAACGAGGCCCGGGTGAAGGCCGATGTGCCACCGCTGCTGGACACCGTCACCGATGTACTGCGTCTGGCCTGTGCGCTGTCGGGCGGAGATGTGTCGCTCAGGGCGCCGACGCGGTTCCGGGCGATGTCCCGCCGGGTCCGCCGCGTACTGCTCGGGGGTCTCGACGCCGTCGTGGCCGCGGCCCCGGCCAAGCTGGCCGATGTCCCTCCGTACCGCGAGGTGTGGAAGCGCCTCGGCGAACGCCTCCATCCGCATGAATATCCGCAATGGCCCCACGCCGCCGAGGTGTTCGCGGTCGCACGGGGCGAGAAGCGGGCTCGGTCCTTCGACAGCCGGGTCGAGGCACTGCTCGGCGCCGACGACGTCTTCGGCGCGACACAGTTGCTGAGGACCGCTCCCGGCAAGCTGTTGCGCTCCCTGGACCATCTGCTGCGCACGGCGTCCACCGACGGCGAGCGGGAGGCGGTCGTCGTCGCGGTCGAGGAGGCCGTCACCGAGGTCTCCGGGCGGGTCCTGCTGTCGGTCCGCGAACACTTCCACAACCGGGGTGAGGACCCGGGTGAGCGACGGGTCTTTGTCAACCGTCTCGGCCGTGCGTGGATCGGCTCCGACGACCGTCCGCCCGTTCCGTCCGCCGAGCGCAAGCGGCTCGTCGCCGCGCTCGACGGCGAGATACGCCGCCGACTCCCGGCCGTGGACCGGTTGTTGATCGATCCGGACGTCCTCGATGTCGCGCTCCCGCTCAGCGGCAAGGCGACCGCGTCGGGCCTCGGTGTGCTGCCGCGTGGTTCGGTGTCCCCGGTCGAGGGCGACCTGCTGCGCTTCTTCGTGTACTGGAAGCAGACCCGCCACCGCACCGACTACGATCTGTCGGCCCTGGTGCTGGACGCCGACTACCGGACCGTCTCCTGGTTGTCGTACACATCGCTCGCCGAGGTCGAGGGCGAGCACTCCGGTGACATCACGGACGCGCCCGAGGGTGCCTCGGAGTTCATCAATCTGCGCCTGGGCGCCGTGCGCGGGACGTTCGTCGTGCCGATGGTCAACATCTATGCCGGGGAGGGTTTCGAGGACGTCGCGGAGTCGTTCTTCGGGTTCATGCTGCGCGACGCCGAGCAGCGGGGCCGGCCGTTCGAACCCCACACCGTGCGCATGAAGTCGGAGCTGCGCGGTCCGGGCAGGGTCGCGCTGCCCCTGGTGTTCCTGCGCGGGAGCGACGGCCGGTGGCAGGCCAAGTGGCTGCATCTGTACCTCAGGGGCACTCCGACGGCCAACCGCGTCGAGGAGAACCAGGTGTCGGTGGCGCGACTGGTGCGCGGCGTCGTCGAACGCGAGCAGCTCACGGTGCGCCATCTCACCGAGATGATGGCCGACGGCGCCACCGGCCCGACGCTGTGGGACGGCACGACGGTGCCGGAGGAGCCCGTGACCTTCATCGGCCTGGAACGCCCCGACGGCCTGCATCCGGAGTCCCGCGTCCTCACCCCTGAAAATCTGCGCGACCTGATCCCGGACTGACTGCTACCGTTGGCCGTGGCGAGGCCATGAACGGGGCTTCCTTCTACAGATCACCATTCTGAGATTAGTTCCGTCGCTCTCCTCGCCCTCGACTTCATCCCGAAACGGCCCCCCGGGCGAGCCGCCGCTCGCCCGGGGGGCCGTTTGGTCTCGACTCCGGGAACGCCCTCTCGCAGCCGCGTTGTCAGTGGTGCCCCATACGGTCGGCCCACTTGATCAGTCGAGGAAGGCGGACCATGAAATCTCCGGCCGAGCTGGACCACGTCCCGTGGCATGCCCTGACCCATGCCTACGGCCCGGCCGAGGACGTACCGGAGCTGATCAGGGCGCTCTACGAGGACGACGAGGCGACGGCCGACGAGGCGATCTACGAGCTGTTCGGCAACATCCATCACCAGGGCACGGTCTACCGGGCTTCGGCACCCGCCGTCCCCTTCCTCGCGCACGCAGTCCGGCACGCCCCGGGCAAGCGCGAGGCGCTGCTGATGCTGCTCGCCACCCTTGCCGACCACGACCCGGACGACGTCGACTCGCCCCACTGGCCCGGCAGTCCGGTCGCCGCGATCTGTGCCGAGCTCTGCCGGGTGCTCCCGGAGCTGCTGCCCTGCCTCGGCGACACCGAACGGGGGGTGCGCCGGGCGGCACTCCGGGTGGTCGCGGCCGTGGCCGAGCAACTCCCGGCCGAGCTGCGGTCCTCGGTCGTGGCGCAGCTCGACAGGCTGTACGTCACCGATCCCGTCCCGGCGGTGCGGGCGGACTCCGTGGTCGTGCTCGACCGGTTCGGCCGGGAGACGGCGGCACTCGACAGCCCGCTGCCCGAGGTCAGACTGGCCGGGGCCCTGCTCGTCGCCGAGCGGTCCGGGCTTCCCTACCCGGCTGAGCTGGTGGAGGTCATCGCCGAGGACGGTGCCGAACCCGACCCTGGGGACGACGGCTACCCGTGGTCGGGCGCCACCACCCAGGAAGAGCAGCTCACCCGCCTGCTCACTCGGGATCCGGACGCCGGCCTCGCCGTGGCCGCCCGCTGGATCGCGGCCGGAGACCTCGGCTCGCGCGGTTCCTGGCTGGCCGAAGAGATCGCCGAGACCTGGCGCGACCGGGAGCCCGAGGTCCTGGATCTGCTGCTGTCCGCACTGCCCCATCAGAAGGACGACCGCACCCTCGCCGCCCGCCTCCGTGCCGTCGGCCACTGGCTCGAACACGTGCCCGAGCCGGGCGCCGGCCTCCGGGACGCGCTGCACCGGTACGCAACCGGCGACGAGAAGACCGCCGAGCCGGCGCTCCTCGCCCTGGTGACCTCCCGCGACCCCCGCGCCCTGGAGCTGGTGCTGCGCCGCCCCGACGCACGGCTGCTCGAAGCGGCGGCGCGGCACTTCCCCGAGGCGGCCGGCCGGCTGATACCGGTGATCCGCCGTGAACTGGCGGCGGGCGCCACCGGGAACACCGGGATCGCCCTCGTCCAGGCGCTGGAACGGTTCGGTGCCGACGCCCGCCGGGCCCAGCCCGAACTGGTCGACTGCCTCAGGACCGGCCGTGCGGCCGTCGTCGCCGCCCGCCTGCTCGGGCTGAGCGGCACACCGACGCCGGAGACGACCGAACTGCTGCACAGCGCCGCCCGGAGCAGCGACGACTCGCTGAGTGCCGCGGCGGCCGTGGCCCACTACCGGCTGACCGGTGATGCCGGTGCGGCGCTGCGCACCTTCGAGCGGCTGCTCTCGGCCCGGGGGCAGACCCACGGGTACCTGAGCGGCCTGAAGCCGCTGGGCACCGCCGCGGCTCCACTGCTGCCGCTCTTCGAGCCGCTGCTGGAGGCCCGTCACGAGTGGAGCCGGATGGCGGCGGCCGAGGCCCACCACTGGGTCACCGGCTCCCCGGACCGCGCCGTCCCCGTCCTTGTCGAGCTGGTCGGCCCCACCCCGGTCGGCCTGCGTGCCCTCGAGGCCCTCGCCGCCACCGGCCAGGTCCCGGAGGAGCTTCGCCCCACCCTGCGCGCCTTCTCCTTCTCCCCGCTCCGCCTGCTCGTGGACTCGCCCTTCTCCGGGCCAGGCCATCAGGACGAAGAACTCCGTTCCCTGGCCCGGAAGTTGCTCGCTGCGAAGCAGTGACATGGGGCCCGGCGCTCTAGACGGTCGCGCTCACCCGGGCGCGTTCCCGGACGACGCGGCGTCGACGGGCCGGCATCCCCAGCATGGGGTGGGCGACTCCCCAGGCGGCGCCCTTGCAGATCAGCTCCTTGTAGACGGCGGCGAGCCGTCCGGTCAGGGCGGCACCGACCGCGCGGTCGTCGGCGGTGACGTACTGGATCAGGCCTTCCCTGCGGCCCAGCGAGATGCACTGGTTGAAGTAGCGCAGCGGCACGTTCGGGAGCTTCCCGCCGGTCAGGCGGGCCACGATGGAATCGGCGGCCTGCCACGCGGTGGGGATGCCCGAGGCGCACGACATCCGCAGCGGCTTGTCTCCGGGGCCCCGCACCAGGGCGGCGTCGCCGATGACGTAGACGTCCGGGTGTGAGAGCGAGCGCATGGTGGCGTCGACCACGATCTGGCCGGTGCCGGTGACCTCCAGGGTGGTGGCCTTCGCGATCGGGTGGACCTGGAAGCCGGTGGTCCACACGGTGACCGCGGCCGGGACGACCGTGCCGTCGGCGGTGGCGATGTGGTCGGCCTCGACGGCGGTGACGACGGAGTGCTGGTGCACGGTGATGCCTAGCCCGTCGAAGACCTTCCGCAGATGCCGGCGGCCTCGGGGCGAGAGCCAGTCGCCGAAGCCGCCGCGGGCGACGAGGGCGACGTCGAGGTCCGGTCGGGCCTCGGCGATCTCGGTGGCGGTCTCCAGACCGGTGAGGCCGCCGCCGACGACCACCACGGGCTGTCCGCCGTCCAGGCCGGCCAGGCGCTCGCGCAGCCGGAGCGCTCCGGGGCGGCCGGCGATCTCATGGGCGTGTTCGGCGGTGCCGGGGACGCCCTGGCTGTTCCAGCCGCTGCCCAGGGCGTACACCAGGGTGTCGTAGGCCAGTTCCTCGGTGCCGTTGGTGCCGTTGGTGTCGAGGACGGCGACGGTCTTGCGGTCGGTGTCGACGCCGGTGACCTTCGCCAGCTTCAGTTCGACACCGGTGCCGGCGAACATCGCGCTGAAGGGCCGGAGTTCGAGATTCTGGCCGACCGCCAGCTGGTGCATCCGGACCCGCTCGACGAAATCGGGTTCGGCGTTGACGAGGGTGATGGCGACGTCCTCACGGCGCAGCCGCCCGGCCAGGCGCCCGGCGGTGATGGCCCCGGTGTATCCGGCTCCGAGGACGATGATGCGGTGCTTCATGCTGCTGCTCCTGTCTCGCGCGGGTTCGCCACTTGAACCGGGCGGCCCGCGGTTTCCTGACAGCAGCGCGGTGTGAAGCACCTCACATCGGGTCAGAAGGCGTGGAGCAGCGGTTCCCCGTGAGCGGTGGCCGCCCACCGCTCGGTCGCGCGTCGGAGCTTGTCGGGGTTGACCTGGTGACGGAACACGGCGATGCCCTCGGCGGTGACCTCCAGGCAGGTGATGCCGACGACCCGGCCCTCGACGACGGCCACCAGGGCGGCGTCCCCGTTGACCGTCATGACGTGGATCCCGGGCGATCCGCCCACCAGGGCACGCTTGGCCTTGCCGGGTTTGAACAGGCCCCGCATGAACTTCGCGACCGCCAGGGCGCCCTCGAACACCTTGGCCCGGGCCGGGACCTTCCCGCCGCCGTCGCCGATGGAGGTCACGTCCTGGGTGAGCAGCCGCACCAGCGGCTCGGTCCGGCCACTGGCGGCGGCCTCGAGGAACTCCTCGGCGATCCGCCGGGCGGCGGCCCGGTCGACCTCGGTGCGGACCCGGCCGTCCGCGAGGTGCTTCTTGGCGCGGTGGAAGATCTGCTGGCCGGCGGCCTCGCTGATGTCGAGGATCTCGGCGATCTCTCGGTACGGATGACCGAAGGCCTCCCGCAGCACATACACCGCACGCTCGTTGGGAGTGAGGCGCTCCATGAGGGTGAGGACCGCGTACGAGACCGATTCGCGCTGCTCCGCGGTGTCGGCCGGGCCGAGCATGGGGTCGCCGTCGAACAGCGGCTCGGGGAGCCACTGGCCCACATAGGTCTCGCGTCGCGCTCGGGCCGAGGAGAGCTGGTTGAGGCAGAGATTGGTGAGGACCTTCGTCAGCCAGGCCTCGGGGACCTCGATGCGGTCGACGTCGGCGGCCTGCCAGCGCAGAAAGGTCTCCTGCGCGGCGTCCTCGGCCTCGCTCGAGGAGCCGAGGAGGCGGTAGGCGATGGCTTCCAGGCGGGGCCTGGAAGCCTCGAACCGGGCCACGTCGTTCGCGGTCAGGGGCATGGGCCTGATCCTAGTGCCGCGGCAGGCACCGTGGGGGGGCCGGGACAGGTTCGAGACCGGCTCTCAGGACGGCCCGGGTCTGCGGGGTGCCGGCGGCGGGGCTGCCGTGCGCGGCGTCAGCTGAAGGTGCGGCGGTAGGTGTGGGGGCTGACGCCGGTGGTGCGTTTGAAGCGGTCCCGGAAGGCGGTGGGTGAGCCGAAGCCGACGTCGGCGCCGATCCGTTCGACGGAGTGACGTGTGGTCTCCAGCAGGTGCTGGGCACGGCGGATGCGCGCCCGGTGGAGCCACTGGATGGGAGGCGTGCCGGTCTGTTCGCGGAAGCGGCGGATCAGGGTGCGTTTGCTCGTCCCGGCCTGTGCGGCGATCTCGTCGAGGGTGAGGGTGCGGGAGAGGTTGGCCTGCAGCCAGACGAGCAGGGGTTCCAGTGCCGAGCCCTGGGGGGTGACAGGGTGGTCCTGGATGATGAACTGGGCCTGGCCGCCTTCGCGTTCCAGGGGCATGACGGACAGCCGGGCGGCATCGGCGGCGACGGCCGAGCCGTAGTCGCGGCGGATCATGTGCAGGCAGAGGTCCAGTCCTGCCGCGGCACCGGCCGAGGTGAGGAACTGCCCGTTGTCGACGTACAGGACCTCCGGGTCCACCTCGAGTGCCGGATAGGCGGCGGCCAGCAGACCGGCGGCCAACCAGTGGGTGGTGACCCGCAGACCGTCCAGCAGACCGGTGGCGGCCAGGGGGAAGGTGCCCGAGCAGATGGAGGCGATACGGGTGCCGTTGCCGGCCGCCGTGCGCAGTGCGTCGCGGACATCGTGGGGCAGGGGCGCCGAGGGATCGGCGATGCCGGGCACGATGATCGTGTCCGCGTCCTCCAGCCCGTCCAGTCGCCAGGGGGCACGCAAGGTGAAGGCCCCCGCTCCGACCTCCGGCTCCCCGGCGCACACCCGGACCTGATAGCCGGGGCGACCGTCGGGCAGCAGGGTGCGGGTGAAGACCTCGATGGGGGTGGACAGGTCGAAGGGGATCACCTGGTCCAGCGCGAGTACGGCGACGGTGTGCATGGCAGGAATCTAGTGCCCCGACCGGCGACGTCCGCCTCTTCCTTCCCGTACCCGGCCGTTGAGGATGTGCGCCGTCTTCTTCGCTGCTCAGCGGCCCTTCCGGGCCCTGCGGGCCGCTTGGCGGTTTTCCGTTGGAAGATGTCACTCACGCCGCTGGGACGTGTGGTGATCCGCGCATAGCTTGAGGCCGGGCCGGGAGAGGACCGGCCGCATCCGCACGCGAAGGACACCCCCATGCTCGCCCAGATCGTCCTGTTCGACGGCTTCGATCCCCTCGATGTCATCGCCCCCTACGAGGTGTTGTATGCCGGAGGTGTCGCCTCCGGCGGGGCGGTGAGCGTGGAGCTGGTGTCCGCCGAAGGTCCGCGGGAGGTGGTGAGCGGCACCGGAGGGCTGGCGCTGCGGGCCACCGCCGCCCTCGATCCCGGGCGTGCCGGTCTGGTCCTGGTCCCCGGCGCCTCGGGCCGCGTCGGAGAGCCCGGCGAGGTCCCGGGCCATGACGCGGGGGCCGGGTCGTGTCAGCGGGACGCATCCATCCCGGTGCTGCTGGGCCGCACCCTGACCACCGAGTTGCCCGCGCTGCTGACGGCCGCGACGGAGAACCCCGAGGTGACGGTCTGCGCGGTGTGCGGCGGCTCGCTCGTCCTGGCCATGGCGGGCCTGCTGGAGGGACGCCATGCGACCACCCACCACAGGGGTATGGACCTGCTCGACGCCACCGGAGTGCACGCGGTGAACGCGCGGGTCGTCGATGACGGCGACCTCGTCACCGGTGCCGGGGTCACCTCCGGTCTCGATCTGGGCCTTTATCTGCTGGAGCGCGAGGTGGGCCCCCGGATCGCTCATGCCGTCGAAGAACTGTTCGCCCATGAGCGCCGCGGCACCGTCTGGCGTGCCGAGGGCCCGGAGCCCGCGCGCCCGTGACCCGGCTTCCCTCACCCTGCACCGCCCACGCGCACCACACCATGAGAGAGAACATCAGCATGCCCGCAGAAGGCACCTGGGACCTGACGGTCTCCACCCCTATCGGCAGCATCGAGGCCGTCGCGGAGTTCCACCGCGAGGACGGCGTTCTCGTCGGAACCGCCCACGGGGCGGGAGAGGACGTGCCGCTCAGCGACGTGGTCCTCGACGGCGACCGGCTCACCTGGAGGCAGGCCATCACCAGACCACTGCGGCTGAATCTGGCCTTCGCCGTGACCATCGACGGCGACACGCTCGCGGGAAGCTCCCGGGCGGGACGCCTTCCGGCTTCCAAGGTCACCGGCGAGCGCCGCACCCTCCGGGCAGGCACGGGACACTGACGATGACGAAACTCTTCCTCTCCCTGCACGTCCTGGCCGCCGTGGTGGCCGTCGGCCCGGTCACCGTCGCCGCCAGCATGTTCCCCCCGGCGCTGCGCCGCGCCCACCTCGCCCCCGGCGACCGTGAGGCGCTCGCCACCCTGCGGGTACTGCACCGCATCTGCCGTGTGTACGCGACCATCGGCGTCGCGGTGCCCGTCTTCGGGTTCGCCACCGCGAGCAGCCTCGGCGTCCTGGGCGACGGATGGCTGATCACCTCGATTCTGCTGACCGCCGCAGCCGCCGCCGTACTGGCCCTTCTGCTCCTGCCCACCCAGGGCCGCGAGCTGACCGCCCTTCAGGACGCGGCGCTCGGCCCCGCGTCCCGAGCGGCAGGCCGGCTGGCCATGCTCACCGGCGTCTTCAACCTGCTCTGGGCGACGGTCACCGTACTGATGATCATCCGCCCCGGCTCCACCACCGGGGCCTGACCGTGCACCTTCGCCCGCTGCGCGTCGCCGCGCACCTCGAACTCGTCTCGCTGATCATCATGTTGGCCAACCTGGCCACCGTGCATCTGAAGTCCGTCTCCTCCCTGATGGGACCGGCCCACGGCTGCGCCTACCTCTTCGTCATCGGACTGACCTGGCGCCTCGGACGGGCCACGACCGCCGTCAAGGCCACCGCCCTCGTCCCGGGCATCGGCGGCCTTCTCGCGCTCCGCCTCGTCGAGGAGAGGCCCCCGGCGTGAGAGCCCTCGCGTCGTGAGGCGCCGACGCGGGGCTCGTCCAGGAGCGTCGTGTCGGCACCGGTTTCGTCCGGGGCGTGAACGGAGCACCGGACCTTGCTTTCAAAAAATTTGAAAGCAAGGTCCGGTAAGGCTAGCCTTACCTCTGTTCCTGCCGCCCTGCGGTTCCCGCACCACCCGGATGACGCCATATGAGACTCCCCTCCCTCAGAAAGACCATGGCCGCCTGCTCGGCCGCCGTCCTGCTCGCCCTGGCGGGCTGCGGCTCGGGCGACGACACGGCCGCTTCGCCCAAGGCCCCCGCCGCGGCCGGGACCTTCCCGGTCACCCTCAAGAACGCCTTCGGCACCACGGTGATCGACAAGAAGCCCGAGCGGGTCGCGACGATCGTGTGGAGCAACCACGACGCCGCCCTCGCCCTCGGTGTCGTCCCCGTCGGCATCCCGAAGCAGACCTACGGCGACCAGGACGGCGACGGGGTGCTGTCCTGGACCCAGAAGAAGCTCACCGAGCTCAAGGCCCCCACCCCGACCCTGTTCGACGAGTCCGACGGCCTGGACTTCGAGGCGATAGCCGACACCCGGCCCGATGTGATCCTCGCCGCGTACTCCGGCATGAGCAAGGCCGATTACACGACGCTCAGCGAGATCGCCCCGACCGTCGCCTACCCCGGAACCCCGTTCGGCACCGGCTGGCGGGACACCATCCGGCTCGACGCGAAGGCGCTGGGCCTGGCCGACAAGGGCGACGCGCTGGTCACCGGCCTGGAGAAGACGATCCACGGCGCGGCCGACGCCCACCCCGCTCTCAAGGGCCGTACCGCGATGGTCGGCTACTTCGACCCCAAGGACTTCAGCAAGGTCGGCTATTACACCAGTCATGACGTCCGGAACCAGTTCTCCGTCGACCTGGGCATGAAGATGCCGGCGAGCCTGACCGAACTGTCCGCGAAGACGAAGGAGTTCTACGCGACGCTCAGCGCGGAGAAGGCCGATGTCTTCGACGACGTCGACATCATCGTCACCTATGGCGACGACAAGCTCCTCGGCCGACTCCAGAAGGACCCGCTGCTCGGCAAGATCCCGGCCATCGCCAGGGGAGCGGTCGTGGTGATCCCGCAGAACTCCGAACTGGCCGCCGCGCTCTCCCCGCCCACCGCACTCACCATCCCCGCCACCACCGACGAGTACGCCGGTCTGCTGGCCGACGCCGCACGACACCTCAAGTGATCACACGCACACGTCCCCTGCTGTGGCTGCCGCTGTGTGTCCTGCTGGTCGCGGTCGCGGCCGTGCTCTCCGTCATGCTCGGTGCCCGCACAGTCTCCCCCGGCGACACCTTCGCCGCCCTCGTCCACGGTGAACACGGCTCCCTCGCCCGGGCCGCCGTCCGGCAGCGCGTCCCCCGCACGGGGCTCGCGCTGCTGGTCGGCGCGGCACTCGGCACGGCCGGCGCCGTGATGCAGAGCCTGACCCGCAATCCGCTGGCCGATCCCGGCATCCTCGGCGTCAACGCGGGTGCCGCGCTGGCCGTGGTCTGCGGCATCGCCTACCTCGGCATCAGCGCGCCGGAGCAGTATGTGTGGCTGGCGGTCGCGGGAGCCGGGGCGGCGGCGGTGCTGGTGTACGTCATCGGCTCGCGCGGGCGTGGCGGGGCGACCCCCGTGAAGCTGGCGCTGGTCGGGACGATGGTCACGGCCGCCCTGTCCTCACTGGTGAGTGCGGTGCTGCTGCCTCGTATCGATGTGGTGGACACCTTCCGGTTCTGGCAGATCGGCGGGGTGGGCGGGGCCTCCACGTCCGGCATGCTCCAGGTGCTGCCGCTGCTGGCCGTCGGCTTCGTCCTCAGTCTGGCCTCCGCGCCCGGCCTCAACGCGCTCTCCCTCGGCGACGACTTCGCCACCGGACTCGGCGAACATGTCGCCCGCACCCGGCTGCTGGCCGCCGCCGGGGCCGTGCTGCTGTGCGGAGCGGCGACCGCCGCGGCCGGTCCGATCGGCTTCGTCGGTCTGGTCGTACCGCACCTGGTCCGGCTGCTCATCGGCCCCGACAACCGCTGGGTGCTGCCGTTCTCCGCGCTCGGCGGTGCGGCGCTGGTCACCCTCGCCGATGTCACGGGGCGTCTGCTGGCCCGGCCCGGGGACATGGAGGTGGGCATCGTGACGGCGGTGATCGGGGCTCCGGTGTTCATCGCGGTGGCACGACGGCAGAAGGTGCGGGAACTGTGAGTACGTCGTCCATCGCATCGATCCGCCACGGCCGCCGACGCCGTGTCCGCCGCCGGCGTACCGCCGTCGCCGGGCTCGCGGCCCTGCTGATCGCCCTGTTCCTCACCGGCCTCTGCGTCGGCCATACCCTCTACTCGCCCGATGACGTGCTGCGCGTCGTCCTCGGCGAGCGGGTGCCCGGCGCCTCCTTCACGGTGGGGCGGCTGCGGCTGCCCCGGGCCCTCACCGGAGCGCTGGCCGGGTTCGCCTTCGGACTGGCCGGGGCGACCTTCCAGACGCTGCTGCGGAACCTGCTCGCCAGCCCGGACGTCATCGGCATCACCTCGGGGGCGAGTGCCGCGGCGGTGTTCTCGATCGTCGTCCTGGGGCTGAGCGGCACCTCGGTCTTCCTGATCGCCGTGCCCGCCGGTGTCGCGGTGGCCCTCGCCATCTATCTGCTCACCTACCGGCAGGGGGTGCTCGGGGCCCGGCTGGTCCTGGTCGGCATCGGCGTCGGCGCGCTCCTCAACAGCGTGGTCTCCTATCTGCTGCTGCGCGCCCCGGCCTGGGACGTGCAGGAGGCGATGCGCTGGCTGACCGGCAGCCTCGGCTCCGCGTTCTGGGACGGGGTGGGTCCGCTGGCCGCCGGGGTGCTTCCGCTGTCGGCCGTACTGCTGGCCCTCGACCGCCCGCTCGGCGCGCTCCGGCTCGGCGACGACAGCGCCCGGGCCCTGGGCACCAGGGTCGAGGCGAGCCGTCTGGCGCTGGTCCTCTGCGCGGTCGGCCTGATCGCGCTCGCGACCGCCGCCACCGGCCCGATCGCGTTCGTGGCATTCCTGTCCGCGCCCATCGCAGACCGGCTGACCGGCGGCAACGGTTCCCCGTTGCTGCCCGCCGCCCTCACCGGCGCGGCTCTCGTGCTGGCCGCCGATCTGATCGGCCAGTTCGCCTTCGACACCCGCTTCCCCGTCGGTGTCGTCACCGGAGCCCTCGGCGCACCGTGTCTGCTGTGGTTCCTTGTCCGGTCCCGTCGTACCCGAGGAGCCCTGTGACCGCCGCCCGTACCCTCACCGTCGAAGGCGCCCGCTTCGGTTACGGCGGGCGGACCGTCATCGACGGGCTCAGCCTGAGCGTCCCGCCGGGGCGGGTGACCGTGATCGTCGGCGCGAACGCCTGCGGCAAATCCACCCTGCTGCGGGGCATGGCCCGGCTGCTCGCACCCGAACGCGGGGCCGTGCTGCTCGACGGCAAGGACATCCACCGCACTCCCACCCGGCGGGTCGCCCGCGCCCTCGGGCTGCTCCCCCAGTCCCCGGTGGCTCCCGAGGGCATCGCGGTGGCCGACCTGGTCGCCCGCGGCCGTACTCCGCACCACACACTGCTCAGCCGCTGGACGTCCACGGACGACGCGGCGGTGGCACGGGCGATGGAGGCCACCGGGGTCCTGGAGCTGGCCGACCGGTCCGTGGACGAGCTCTCCGGCGGGCAGCGCCAGCGGGTGTGGATCGCGACGGCCCTCGCCCAGGAGACCGAACTCCTCCTGCTCGACGAGCCGACCACCTATCTCGACGTCACCCACCAGGTGGAGGTCCTGGACCTGCTCACCGACCTCAACCGCGACCGGGGCACCACCGTCGTGATGGTGCTGCACGACCTGAACCTGGCCGCCCGCTACGCCGACCACCTCGTCGCCGTCAAGAACGGCACCCTGTACGCCACGGGGAGCGCGGCCGAGGTGGTGACCCCGCGGACCGTCGCGGACGTGTTCGGCCTCCGGGCCGAGGTCATCGAGGACCCGGTGTCGGGCGCCCCTCTCGTCCTTCCCCTCGGACGCCATCACACGGGGCGGGCGAGCGCCGGCTGATGCGGCCCTAGTGTTCCCCGGCGTCCCGCTCCGCCTTGTAACGCCGCCATGCATCGGGGAGTTGCTGGACCTCCAGCAGCCAGCCCAGGTAGTCGCGCATGTTGCGGATGCGTTCATGGGCGGGACCGCCGGGGGTGGTCCGTGCGAGGGCCCGCGCCGCGAGCGCCCGCTGACCGCGCAGATACTGCTGCTCCTTGTCCAGGAAGCCGGCCCAGACGTCCTCGTCCATGACGTAGTAGTGGGCGCGGTCGTCGGGCCGCCGCACCAGCCGGACGAATCCCGCCGCGATCAGGCTGCGGGTGTACGTCGACACGGAACCGCGGCTGGCGCCGACCGCCTTGGCCAGTTCCTCCGCCGACACCCCCTCAGTGGCCTCGCTGGCCATGAGGTATCCGGCGATGCGTCCCTCGATGCGGGAGGAGCCCATGCTCTGCCAGTAGTCGGCGAAGCTCTCGATGAACCAGTCGGGGAACTCGTCCACGGTCCTCTCGGCCTCCGGCCCGCCGTCCTGCGGTTCCACTCCTGTGCCTCCCCGATGCGTGATCTTCAAGGAAGCCTAGGAAACACCGCCGCGCCAGGGCAAACGTCCGGGGGACTGCACCGGCGCTCCGGGCACGACCGGCCGGGGGTGCGGTGAGTCAGCTCCCGAGAGCCGCTCGTACCCCCTGCACCGCCTCGATGACGGGAACGCCGACGGCGCCCACCATCGAGGCGATACCGGCGATACTCGCGAGCGCCCGGTGTACCGCGCCGTTCGAGGAACCCGGGTCCGTACCGATCGTCCCCACCGCGTCGTCGAGGACCTCCCTGTCCTGCTCGGAGACCTGCTCACGCAGCAGCCGCACGGCCGCGAGCAGTGTCTCCACGGATGACCCGGACTCCCCGGCGGCCTGGTTCTTGACGATGCCGATGTTGTCCCGGCCGCCGTGCATGTTCACGTTGTCGCCGAAGTGGTAGGTGTCGCCGCTCATGTCGTGATCCCCACGTTGCCGCTGCCGCCGTACATATTGACGTTGTCCCCGAAGTAGTAGTGGTTCGGAGAGACCGTGATGCTCTCCACCTTCACCTGGAACTCGGCTTCGGGGTGGTCGATCGCATGGGCGATCTGACCGACGAGATGATTCAGATGCGCCGGGTCCCTGCTGGTGACCACCGCCGTGGACGGCCCGGATGTCTCGACGGCCAGAACGTAGTGCGCCGGGGCGTTCAGCACCGACGCCATCTCCACCAGGGAGTAGACCAGCATGGCCCCGGCTCCGAGCCAGACGAACAGGATCAGACCGCCGGCCGTGCTCGTGCTCGCGAGGGCCGTGACGCTGCTCAGGATGGTGAGCGCGATCGCCGTCGCCATGATGATCGCGCCGTTCTTCAGGAAGCGCAGCACGGCTTCCTTGCGTTTGGGATGAAGGGTCAACGTATGCACCCGCGCGATGTTGTGCAGCGGGTATGCGGCACTGCCGATCCACAGCAGGCGTCTGCTGACCCGTAGATCCACGCCACCCAGGAGTGGCGGGGCCGGCGGAGGCGACACCGGCGGAGGGGGCGGCGGGGTGCTCGGGGGCTGCCCGGGCGGTATCGGTGGCTGCTCAGGTGGATCCGCGCTCTGCATCAATTCCCCCAGAGATTGATTCCGATCATGATCTACCTCGGTGAGCGACGACCTTAGCCGGACGGCATGACTTCGCGCCACGTCGATCAGCACGGTGAAGTGCGAGCCCACCGCGGGGAGTTGATGATGAGCGGTCGAGACGGAAGGCAACGGCCGGTGAACGGGCCCTCGAACTCACCGGCACTGGCAACCGCCCGTTCGGCACGGGCGGCGCCTGCGGTGGCAGGGGGTGAGGCACCGTCCTAGGCTGGGGGTCCGGGCCGGTGAAGTCGTGGTGCCCGTGCCGACGGAGCCGCCCTGTCCCCGTGGATCGTGGAGGCACAGTCGTGAAGGTCGCCGTCATAGGGGTGGGCGCGGTCGGGTCCGCCACGGCGCTGTCCCTGGTCGAACGCGGTGGAAGCTGCCGTGAGATCGTGCTGGTCGACCGCGACTCGGCCCGCGCGGACGGTGTCGCAGCGGACCTCCGCTACGCCGCGCCGCTGTCCCCCGTGGTGGATGTGCGCTCCGGGGGCTACCAGGACCTGGCCGACGCCCGGATCGTAGTGATCACCGCGGGTGCCAACGAGAAGGCGGGCGGCGCCACCGACCGCTCCGATCCTCGGGGTCGCCTGCGGCTGCTGGAGACCAACGCCAAGGTCTACGCCGATGTCGTCCCCCAGGTGGCGGCGGCCGCGCCGCAAGCCGTGCTGCTGGTGGTCACCGATCCCCCGGACCCGCTGGCCGACCTCACCCTCCGGCTCGCCGGACACCAACGGGTGTTCTCCACGGGCACCCTGATCGACAGTCTGCGGTTCCGCGTCCAGCTGGCCGACCGGCTTCGGGTCCGGCCGCGCGATGTGCAGGCCCTGGTGGTCGGCGAGCACGGGACGTCGGAGGTGTTGCTGTGGTCCTCGGCGACGGTCGGCGGCATCCCCGTGGACGAGCTGCTCGGTGGGCGCGGCGATTCGCTGGACCAGGTGCGCGAGGCGGTCGAGAAGGACATCCGCTACGCCAACATCACCATCATCGAGGGCACCGGCGCCAGCCAGTACGGCATCGGCGCGGTGAGTGCCCGGCTGGTCGAGGCGGTGCTGCGGGACGAACACGCGGTGCTGCCCGTCGCCGCCCACTCCGCCACGTACGGGGTCACGCTCTCCCTCTCCAGCGTGCTGGGCGCGGGTGGCGTCCAGCAGATGCATGAGCCGGCCATGAATGCCGAGGAACGCGACGCGCTCACTCGAAGCGTCGCAGTCCTCCGTGAAGCCACCGAGCGGGCCATGGCCGTCGTCGCGGCCTGAGCGCTGTTCCCGTTCGGGCGGCGGCCGACCGCTCCCCCGGCGCCGGGGGTTCATCGTGCGGAGCTGGTTCAGGGTGCGGAGCTGGGGAGAAGGAGGCGGAACGTACAGCCTTCGCCGGGGCGGGTGTCCAGTTCCAGGCGTCCCTGGTGCATTTCGGCGATGGCCGCGGCTATGGCGAGGCCGAGTCCGGACCCCGGCCGGCACCGCGGCCCGGACGGTGCGGCGCGATAGAAGCGATCGAAGACCCGCGCCGCGTCGTCGAGGGCGACACCGGGGCCGCCATCGGCGACCTCGAGGATGCAGACGGGCGTACCGGGTGCGGGGGCAGGGCCGGTGCTGAAGCGGTCGGGACGGTCCGTGCCACAGCCGTGTTCGCCGGTGTGAGCGGCGCCGACCCTGACATGGACGGGGGCGTCGTCGGGGGTGTGGGTGCAGGCGTTGGAGAGCAGATTGCCGAGTACCTGGGCGAGCTGATGGGGATCACCGGACGTTTCCACGATGTCGAGTTCCCGCTGGTGACCGCCGGCTCGGTTGATGAGCGGTTCGAGGGTGATGCCGCGCCGTGGGTGGCGGACGGCGGTGGTGGCGATGGCCTCGGCGGCCAGCGAGAGCAGGTCGACGGGCTCCCGGTGCGGAAGGGGCGTGTCGCCGAGCGTGGCGAGGAGAAAGAGGTCGTCGACCAGACGGCTCATGCGCTCCGCATTGTGGTTGATCAAGGAGTGGGCTTCATGCCGCCGCTGCTCGCTCATACCGGGTTCTTCGAGGAGGAGTTCGGCGAATCCCTGGATCGCGGTGAGGGGCGTGCGCAGTTCATGTCCGGCGTCCGCCATGAAGCGGCGCAGCCGCTGTTCGGAGGTCTCGGTACGGTGCAGCGCGGTGCGCAGTCGGTCGAGCATCGTGTTCAGTGCCAGGCTGAGGCGGCCGACCTCGGTGTCCGGATCGGCGACGGGGACGTTGAGTTCCAGGGCCCCCTCGGTGATGCGCTGGGCGGTCCGCTCGACTCGGGTGAGCGGACGCAGGCCGAGACGGACGGCGACATTGCCCAGGACGACGACGCCGGCGGCGACGGCGATGCCGAGAACGACGCTGAACCAGAGCAGTTTGGTGGTGGCACCGTCGACGGTGTCCAGGGGAAGGGCGACGACGGTGTGGATGCCGTCGGACTCGGCATGGTCGATCACCCGCCAGCCGGATCCGGACGAGTTCTCGGCAGCGACCGTGCTGGGCCGTCCCGGGACCAGGTGCAGATCGGCCGCGCTGTCCGGGAGTTGTGGGCCGGGGCCGTCGCCGTTTCCCAGCGAGGACGGCAGCAGACGTCCGTCCTGACCGTAGAAGAAGACGCGGTAGTCCGAAGGCAGGACGTTGTTCGGAGCGGGACCTGGGGGCCGTAACACTCCGTTGTTGTCGGCGAGATCGCGGTAGACCTCGGCCGGGGGGCGGAAGTGGGAGAGCCGGTCGTCGACCTGGTCGGTGAGCCAGGTACGCAGGACGGTCAGCCCGGCGATCTGGCACAGGACCACCGCGCAGGTCGCCAACAGGCCGGCGATCAGCACCAGGCGGCCGCGCAGGGAACGCGGGCGCGGCAGCCGGTGCGGCTGGTTCGACCGGCTCATCGTGCGGCCGTGTTCGGCTCGTCGCGAGGGAGCCGCAGGCAGTAGCCGACCCCGCGCACGGTGTGGATCAGTGCCGGCGGATCTCGGTCGATCTTGCCGCGCAGATTCTTGACATAGGTGTCGACGATCCGGGTGTCGCCGGAGAAGTCGTACTGCCACACCTGCTGGAGGATCTCCGTCTTGTCCAGGACGCGTTCGGGACGGGACAGCAGACAGGCCAGAAGCCGGAACTCGGTCGGCGACAGCTTCAGGAGCCGGCCGGTGCGCCGTACCTCATGGGTGCGCTCGTCCAGGGTGAGGTCGGCGTAGCGCAGCGGCGGGCGGACTCCGGAGGTGGAGGCGGGGGCGCTGCTGCGGCGCAGGATGGCGCGGATACGCAGCAGTACCTCCTGGATGTGGAAGGGCTTGGTGACATAGTCGTCGCCGCCGGAACTCAGGCCGATGATGCGGTCCTCGACACCGGTGCGGGCGGTGAGGAACAGCACCGGGGTGTAGGTGCCCTGGGCTCGCAGATCGCGGGTGAGCTGGAAGCCGTCGGTGTCGGGCAGCATGACGTCCAGCACGATCAGGTCGGGCCGGCGGCTGCCGGCCTCGGTCATGGCTTCCTGCCCGTCGGCCGCGCTCGCCACGGTGTAGCCGGCCGCGGTGAGCGCGGAGGTGAGCAGGGTGCGGATGCTGGGGTCGTCCTCCACGACCAGGACGGTGTGCCCGGCTACGGGTGTCCGTGCAGGGGTGTACTGGTCGATCACGTTCTGGCACCTCGGGGTACGGGCAGACATGGCGGCGGTGGGGGGCTCAGCCGATCACCTGCTGGTCCTCGGCAAGTGCCACGGCGCGGTCGGTGACGGTGGTCTTGAGCTGGGTGACGGCGGTGTCCAGTTCCTTGGAACCGGCGCCCGCGGAACGGGCCTGGTCCGCGATGGACTGCAGCTCCTCGACCGCCGTACCCGACCGGTAGAACTTCTGGTACAGCGCCCGGTAGGCCTTCAGATAGACGTCTTCGAAGGCGTCGGACTCCAGGAACCTGGTCTTCAGGACATGCCCCATGAGGCCACCCGGGCCGTCCTTGCCGTTCATGCCGCCGGGCATCCCGCTCGGCAGGCCCTCAGGCATTCCGCTCGGCATACCGCCGAGGGTGGCGTCGGGCTTTCCCTCCGGGGCGCGGGACGGCGCTTGCTGAGGCAGATTCGAGATGGAGTCCTTGGGCCCCGCCGTGGCGTCCCCGCTGAAGGTCAGGTTGTAGTCCCAGCCCAGCACGGAGAACTTCTGGGTGTCCAGGTCGTACCACAGCAGGTAGTTCTTGCCGGGGCCGGCCATGTCGTCGAAGTTCAGCAGCAGGTTCTGCGTCGCGAGATAGGCGGCCAGCGAGTCGACGTCCATATACAGATGGAGGTCGCGGGCGAACTCCTCGTCCGACGCCCGGTCGGCCCACTTGATGAGCTTCATCACCGGTTCGAGGTCCTGGCTGCCCTTCTTGTTGAGCTGCTTGAAGGAACTCTCGTAGTCCGTCGGATCGTCGCCGCGATAGGTGAAGCTGCCGCCCGCCTTGGCCTTGTACAGCACCCCATGGCCGTCGGCGACGTCCTCGGCGTAGTCGGTGTCGGGACTCTCGACCATGAGCCGTGTGGCGGTGGGCCGATTGTTCACCCTCAGCTCGGTGAAGGCGTACCGCTCGGCCTTCTGCCCGCTCTTTCCGATCAGCGACAGCGACAGCGCCTCGTTCAGCGGCACCTGGCCGTTGCTGCCGGGGCGCAGCGAGATCTCCCGCTCACCCTGGTACGCGCGGCCCTCCACAAACTCGTCGACCTTGACGAGCCAGGGCAGTTCCTCCGGCTTCTTCTCGGACAGGTCGTACTGCGTCATCCCGCCCATGCCCCCGAAACCGCCCATGCCGCCGGGGGCACCGGCCTGAGCTCCCTGCGGGGCATCGGGCAGGTTCCGGCCGCCGCCGGGCATGCCCTTGTCTCCGCGCAGGGACATCAGGGTGGAGTTGCCCTTGAGACGGATCCCGACGTCATTGAGGTAGACCCCGTCGATGACGAGATCGGCCTCGATGTAGTCCTTGGTGCCGTCGTCTCGGAACTCTTTCATCATCTTGTCGAAGTCGGTCTGCTGGTAGGTGAGTTGGATCGAGTGCGACACCGAGGTGTCGTACAGGTCCACCGGTCCGCCGACGTTCTCGGTGATGCCGTCCGCCTCGACCCGCGAGGACGAGGTGACATACGGGGAGATACGCGCATCGCCCAGGAAGTAGACCATCGCGGCGAGCCCGAGGCCCAGCGTCGCGACCGGCTTCCAGTGGTGGCGCAGCCGGAGGGGAAGCCGGTCCCGCAACCGTCGCCCGCGCCGCGTGGTGGTGTCGCCCTCCATCACAGATCCGTGGTGTCGTAGCCGGTCAGGACGGTGACCCGCTGTCCGGACGTACGCTCCTGAAGCGCGCTGACCAGGTCGCCGGGCTCGGCACCCTTCTTGAGCCGCACCGTGTAGAAGATCTCGCTCAGTGCGCCGCCGCGGATCGTCTCGGTGCTCACCAGCTCGAACTCGCTGGTGTACTTGATCAGCACATCACGGATCTGCGGCGTGTAGTCGTCACCGGCCGGGACCTGGACCTTGACGACCTGTCGCTGCACGTTCAGGGCGAACCAGTTGAACTTGAACATCACGATGATGACGGCGCAGATCACCACGGCACCGACCGCGGCCAGCGTGTAGAAACGGGCGCCGCAGGCCATGCCGATCGCCATGGCGAGGAAGATGAAGCCGACGTCCCTGGTCTCCTTGACCGCATTCCTGAAGCGGACCACGGACAACGCGCCGACCAGTGAGAACGCGCGCGCCAGGTTGGAACCGACGACCAGCATGATCAACGCGACGATCATGCCGACGACGACCAGGGTCTGGACGTAGGACTGGCTGTAGGAGACATTGCGGTGCGTGTACCGGTACGCATAACCGATCAGCGTGGACAGGATGAACGACAGCGCCATCGCCGCCACGACATCGGCCACACTGAACGTGCCGCTCAGTTCCTGGAGTTTGAGATCGAAGTTCACTGTGCTCCTGCTTTCAACGGCGCGTCCTGCGCCGGCCGCTGCTGGGGCGGCTGTTCTTCGGTGGGGGTGGCCGACGGATGGTCCGCCTCGTCGATGTGGAAGAGCGAGCGGGGCGCCAGGCCGAATGCCTCGACGGACTGCACATACTTCGAGATCCGTACGAGGTGGAGATTGCGGCGTGCGGCCAGGTCGGTGATCCAGTGGGGGGTGCGGTCGTTGACCTTGATCTCCATGACCGACAGATGCGGCGGGACGGTGAACCGGTTCTCCGGCCGCGCGATGCCGAAGTGGAAGTCCCGGTCCCGTCCGCGGATCCGGCGGTCGAAGGTGACCCGCAGACCGGTGTCCGCGTCCCGGCCCACCAGGGCCTCACGCTGATAGCCGGTGATCACGGTGGGCCGCAGGTTCAACCTCACGACGAGTTCGAGGACCTCCTGGATGAAGGCGCTCTCCCTCGCCGAGTGCCGCACCGTCTCGCGGCCGTCGCACAGCTGACGTGCAGTGCCGTAGGGAAGGGTGATGCGGCGCTTCTGGGTGACCCGGTTGACCCGCTGCTTGATCTCCACGCACACCGGCGACTCATCGGTGACGCCGTCGAGGTCGCCGTAGTGGCGGATGCGCAGCTTGCGGCGGAACTTCAGACCCTCGATCTTCTCCCAGTAGAACCGCAGCTGAGGAGTGTCGTAGTAAAGGCTCCACACGCCGTAGCCGCCGACCGGACTGTACGGGTCCTGGTCCATCCGCTCGGCCAACTCGTCCCGGATCTCCGCCGCCTGGTCCACCGGGACCAGATACTTCAGCTCGAACCGGTTGAACGCATGCAGCCGGCTGGCCACATGCAGCGGTTCCTCACCGCCCTGTCCCCCGCCCTGCTCCGGCCGGGTGTGATCGGCCCGGCTTCCGCGCGCGGCGGCTGCCCTCGACAGGAACACCATGCGTCTCCTTGCTCATACGTTGCGGACCGGCGGCCAGGTAGAGGCAACCAACGCCAGATGATGAGCGGATGAGAATCTCGGGTTGATTCCAGGAGTCCCTGAGAGAACGTCGAAGTGAACGCGGCGAGTTCAGGCTGCGCTCACGCGGGCTTCTCGAGCCGGGGCATGCCCTATACTGGATCTTGAGCTGGTCACCAGAACTCCTGGTGCCGGGTCGCGCGTTGGTAGTCCAAGGAAAGACGTCCCGCTTCCTGCGGGAAGATGCAGGTGCAAGGCCTGCCCGGCGCTCGGACATGAACCCCGCCCTGTACACACAGGGCGGGGTTCATTCATTACGAGACAGGACCGGAATCACTGCCCCGGCGGCCGTGACGTTCCGTCGTCCCCGTCATGGTCCGTCCGTCCCTGACCTTCCGCGTCCTCGACCCCGTCGTCCAGAACGATGGTGATGGGGCGCCCGGAGGGGACGACACCGCTGAGCCGCTCGGCGATGCGGCAGTAGACGGCGACCGCCAGGGTCCAGTCGGCCTGGAGGGGGTCGGCCTCGCTGCGGGTCTGCCACAACTGGATCAGCACCGCGATCAGCGAGCGCCCCGACAGGGCCACCCGGACACGGCCGTTCCCGAGGTCCTTCATGTCCGGCGGCAGACGGAAGTGGTCGTGCCCGACGGCACGCCCGAGAACGAACTCCCAGGTGTCACGGTGCAGTACCAGCTCGACGGAGGCGGCCCCGGCCGCCTTCAACAACAGCACACCGTGCGCCACCGGGCCGCACTGCTCGGGCTCCTGCGGGCTACAGGCGTCCGTCGCCGCTCGGGCAGACGGGGGGTGCTGCCCTACGGACACCCGACCTGTCGACGTCGTGGCGGTGGATCCACCGTCTCCCCGGTAGGCACACTCAATGGCACGCTTGAGCTCTGCGCCACCGGCAGCGGACTCCTCCGACCCCCTGCCCGGTGCCGCGCCCTCGGTCCGTGCGCTCTCGTCAGTCATGGTCCCCTCCCCTTGATCCGTTTCCTCGTCTGCGGACAGCTCTGCCTCGGATTCCGGTACCGGGCCCTCGTCCGGTTCGGCATCATGGTCAGTCACGTCCTCCGCCGACCCGGCGGAGGACGCCTGCAGCAGCGCCTGAGCAAGCTCCAGCCGCAGGGCGCTCATCTCGTCCTTGGCGCCATTCAGATCGGACAGCATCCGCTCCTGCCGACGGCGGAGCTCGCGGTTCTCCCCGCATAGTCCTGCCACGCCTTGCTGTACGGTCTCCAGAGTCTCGGCCCGTGCCTGCGCCGTCTCCTCTCGGTGTTTTGACTGGGCCAACTCCAGCTTGTTCAAAGCCTCCTGAAGCTCGCCCAGCTTCTTACTCCGCTCAGGCGCCTCACGCCCGCCGGGCCACCACTTCACGTATCCCCCTCACTACCGACAGTCAATGACGGTCATACCTCCCCACCTCGCGGTCACGTCACGCGATCACTTCCGGTCGTTCACTGATGCGTTGCCAATGCGGCTCACGGGGCAGCGGGAAACAGCGAGGCACCCATGGGCCGCTCATGTTCCAGACCGGACGAAGCAGGAGTCGTCAGGCAGTCGGCAGGGCCGCCCGGGGCCTGCCCGCAGTCCCGGCGATCGTCCAGCACAGCGGATGTGCGAACGCGACGACGAACACGCCGAAAAGGGTGACGGGCGACAGCCGGACAAGGTTCGCGGGGTCATCCTGCAGCCAGTGCCGGTTGCCCCACCAGTTCGCGAAGACGTCCGCCACCATCACGGCGCTCGCCAGCCAGATCCCTTCCCGCCGCACGAGCACCACCAGCACGACGACCAGCGGATCGAGAATCACCAGGCCCACGAAGAACACCTGGAGCGGAACCTGCGGAAACGCCGCATAGGCATGGATGCCGTCACGGGCCAGGTCAAGAACGTGGGCGCAGGCTCCCTCGAGGAACCCGATGACATACACCGCGAGAACCCACCTCGCCCAGACCGGCTGTCCGCCCCACCGTTCCCGCAGTTCACTCCTCATCGGGCACACCCGGAAGCGTCAGCAAGGTCAAGGTCCCCGGCCGCTCGGCCGGATCGACGACATGCCGGTCACAGGTCTTCACGGGCGCCATGCTCCCCTCCCCAGCCAGCGTCTCGTCCGATGCATGGTGTCACACACCTGCGCAGACGTTCTGCGGGAACGTGCCTGTTCCGCGACGCAGGTGGCCTGGCTGGTCAGGCATGTTGAATCAGGCTTTTCGACATGGCGTGGTCCTTGCAGCGCCGCGGTGAGTCCATGCTGCGGTCGGCGGAAAGCCGTTCGACGCGCGTGCACGGAACAGCCAGGATGCGCAGGCATGACGGCATCGAAGATGTTCTTGGTCCGGGCCGCCGCCCGCAGCAACGCCGAGTGGTGTGCGGTGGTGAGCCGGTCGCACGGTGTGGCAGGCGAGTTCGGGCACCAGGCCTGGACCGCCCCGGTCCGAACACCGCCGTACTATCCCGACGCGGTGACGCTGGCCCCGGACACCGACCCGGCCGCACTGACGGCCCGGATCGACACGGCCGCGCCCGGCGCCACCGTCAAGGACAGCTTCGCCGATCTCGATCTGACGGAAGCCGGTTTCCATGTGCTGTTCGAGGCGCAGTGGATCCACCGTCCGGCGAGTGCGCCGGCCACCGCATCGGATCTCACCTGGGACGTGGTCGACGATTCGGAGACACTGCGCGCCTGGGCGCTCGCCTGGGACGGCGGAGACGGCGACGCGGATCTCTTCCGGCCGGAACTTCTGGACGACCCGGCCACCTTCGTTCTCGCCGGACGGTCCGTCGACGGCGGGGTGGTCGCCGGTGCGGTGGCGAGCCGTAGTGACCATGTAGTCGCCCTCTCCAATGTCTTCGCACGGGACGGCGGCCCTGACACGGCCTGGCCGGTGGTGCTGGACGCGGTGCACCGACTCTTCCCCGCCGTGCCGGTGGTCGGTTACGAGCACGGTGAGGACCTGGCGACCGCGCTCAGCCATGGCTTCGAGGCGATCGGTCCACTGCGGGTGTGGCTGCACGGCTAATTGGTGCCGCAGAAGGGCCGGCCGGTAAAGCCTTTGACGTCCGTCTGCGTCCGGCGGTCGGATACCGTGCCATGAGCACAGGGCTGATGCACCCCGGTATGCACCCCATCGACGACGACCTGGTACGGCGGCTGATCGCCGCGCAGTTTCCCCAGTGGGCGGGGTTGGCGGTGGAGCGGTTTCCGTCCGGCGGCACGGTCAATGCCATGTACCGGCTGGGCGACGACATGGTCGTTCGGCTGCCGTTGGTGGAGGGCGGGGCCGCGGACGTATCCATGGAGCAGGAGTGGCTTCCCCGCCTCGCCTCCAGGCTGCCCGTCCCCGTCCCCGAAGTGCTCGGGGCCGGGGTTCCCGCCGAGGGGTATCCATGGCCGTGGTCGGTGTACCGGTGGTTGGCGGGAGAGAACCCCGAGGCGGGGGCGCTGAGCGAGCCGGTGCTGCTGGCCGAGGAACTGGCCGGGTTCGTGGCAGCGATGCGGAGCATCACCCTGCCGGGAGCACCGGATGCCTACCGCGGCGGTCCGGTGGCCTCGCTCGACGCGTCGACCCGGGCGGCGATCGAGGAACTGCGCGGGATCCCGGAGGAGGGCGTCGACTGCGACGCCGTGACGGTCGTATGGGAGGACGCGCTGCGAGCCGCCGCCTGGGAAGGGCCGCCGGTGTGGCTGCATGCCGATCTGATGCCGGGCAATCTGCTGGTGGACGGTGGCAGGCTGACCTCCGTGATCGACTTCGGGTGCCTGGGGGTTGGCGATCCGGCGTGCGATCTGTTCCCGGCATGGAATCTACTGCCGGCCGGAGCGAGGGAGGTCTTCCGCGAATCACTGGGCGTGGACGACGCGACCTGGCGCCGCGGCCGCGGGAGAACGTTCTCACAGGCGCTGATCGCTCTGCCGTACTACCGACGGACGAACCAAGTGATGGCACGCAACGCCCGGCATGTGATCCGGACGGTACTGCACGAAGCCGAAGTCTCCTAGGCCGGAGACGTGTTGGTCACCGTCGCTCATGGATGACCGCGGCCGTCGCAGTGCCCCGGCAGCGGACCGCCCGGGTTCACCACATCCGCACCGCGTCCCGCAGTGTCCGGGCGACCTGCGCCATCAGAGCCTCGACGCCGGGCTGCACGGCTGCGGGCACACGGGAATCGGCGACGCCTGCGACGGCGCTCGTCAGGCCCGAGCCCGGCCTTGGGGACCCGCGGTACAGCGGGGACGGGGACGCCATGGCGGCTGCGAAAATCGCTGTCCGATTGTAGGAACGCAGTGATAGAGCTTCAGGGTGACAATGACACTCGAGTTCCCCGTTCTGCTGCGGCTGATCGACGAACGGTCGACTGCCTTCCGCGCTGCGGTCGCCTCCGCGCCCAGCCTCGACGTACAGGTGCCGACCTGCCCCGAGTGGACGCTGTTCGATCTGGCGCAGCACATCGGCGAGGGGCGCCGCGCCTGGGCCGCCACCGTCGCCGCAGGGCCTGCTCCGGCCAAGTCCGCAGCGGAGGGCGCCCCGGCTGCGCCTCGGGAACGCGAGGCCCTGCTGGCCTGGTTGGCGGAGTCCACGGAGCAACTGCTGGACGCATTGCGGAAGGCCGGCCCGGATCGCGGTTGCTGGACGTGGTGGGAGACGTCGCAGTCGCCGCAGACCTCCGGTGCCGTAGCTCGGCACCAGCTCCAGCAGATGGCGGTGCACACGTACGACGCCCAGATCACCGTAGGTGCCCCGCAGCCGCTGCCGGACGAGGTGGCGCTCGACGGTGTCGACGAGTTCCTGTCCACCTGCGTCGCAACGACAAGTGCCTGGCCGCACAAGCCCGCTACCGTCGACTTCCACGCCTCCGAGGGCCGCTCCTGGCGCCTCTCGCTCTCGGCCGACGGCGCACGGACCGCCCGCCTCCCGGGGCCCGGCACCACGCCGGCCACCGCTGCCGGCCAGGACCCGGACGCGGCCGCCGCTTCTGCCTCCGCTCGGGGCACGGCCAGCGAGCTGGTCCTCATCCTGCACGACCGTATCCCGATCAACTCCCTGAAGCTCGACGGCGACCGACGTCTCTTCGAGCAGCTCAGCGCCTGGGACCCGGATGAGTAGGACGTGACGACGCGCCACCTCGTACGCCCTGGGCCATGCCTCCCGCCTGGGCACGGGCGATGGTGTGGGCTGTCACACGGCAGTCGGCCGGCGGGCGTACGCCTCGATCTCGATCTTCATACGGGGGTCGGAGAGGCCGCAGACCAGCATGGTCGCGGCCGGTCGGATCCCACCGAAGGCGCGGCGCAGGGCCGGCCAGCACGGCTCGAAATCCTCGCGGTCGGGGAACATGTACCGCACCCTCACCACATCGGCGAGAGTGCAGCCCGCCTCGGTCAGCGCCACCTCGATGTTACGCAGACACTGCTCGGCCTGTTCCACCACGTCGTCGGAGATCGTCATGGCGGCGTAGTCGAAACCCGTCGTCCCGGCGACATGCACCCAGTCGCCGTCCACCACGGCCCGGGCGTAGCCGATCTGCTCCTCGAACGTCGAGCCGCTGAGGATCGCGCGCCGTTCCCCCGGCCGCTGCCCCATCCGGTCCGCCGGGTTCTGCGTCAGTCGCTCTGTCATGCGCCGAACGCTAGGTGACCTGCATCGATACGTCCATTACCCGCCCAGGACCGGTCAGATATGCATCGGCGTACGGAACACGTCCCGAACTCCCCCTCCAGCAACTGCACGCCTTCGTCGTCCTCGTCGAGGCCGGCCGCCCGACGAGCCCGGGTTGACCTTCGGGACCGTCCTGACCGAGCCCTTCGTAGCCGTGCTGCCGTCCGGGCACCCGTTCGCGGCACAACGGGTGGTCCGCGTCGGACAGTTGGCGGACTCACCGTTCGTCCTCCTGCCCCGCGAGGCCGGACCGGGGCTGTACGACCGGATCACCGGCCTGTGCGCCGAGGCGAGCTTCACACCCCGGATCGCCGCTGGTCGCCCGCCTCCGGGCTGCCGTCCGTCTGCCTGGAGGCGCCGACGGCCGTTCCCAGGGCCACCCCACCCGTCCGGCTCCGCCCGTGACCCCCGGCGGCCCTGCGCGGGCGCGCGGTCAGTCTGCCGTCGAGCTCTGCGGGACCTCCGCTCGCGTGAACCCGTGACTCCGCTCCACCTTCGCCACATGCAGCGTGTAGCTCTGGTACCACTGCACTCGCCCGCGCTGTTGCGCCGCGCGGTGCTCGACATTGCTCCGCCACTCCGTGAGGGCATCGGCGTCACGGAAGTACCCGACAGTGATGCCCAGACCCCCAGGAGTCTGCGCATGGTCCATCCCCAAGAACCCAGGGATCTCCTTCACCAGGTCTTCCATGCGCGCGTTGGTCTCGCCGAAGCCGCTCTGGTCCTGGGTGCGCACCGCAGTGAAGACAGCCACATAGTAAGGGGGTTCATACGCCTCGACGGGCATGACAGGTGCTTCGGAGTGATCGCTCATGGCGCCACCGTAAGGCAAGATGAGCCCAACGATCGAGCGTCCTGCCTAACGGGATACCTACGGGATCAGGCTCGTCTCCGGCAGGGCACGCTCACCTATCCTCCGGGCATGGTTACTCAACATTCGCTCGCTGTCGGCGGGATTCGGCTGGCCTATCGGCTCTGGGGTCCGCCGGATGCTCCACCGCTCGTCCTGTTGCACGCGCTGGGCGAGAGTGCCACCGACTGGGAGGTGGTGGTGCCCGCCCTCGCCCGGAGTCGACGAGTGTACGCCCTCGACCTCCGCGGTCACGGCCGAAGCGACTGGCCCGGGGAGTATTCGCTCGAACTCATGCAGACCGATGTGCTCCGGTTCCTGAACGCGCTGGGCCTTGGCCCGGTGGATCTGATCGGACACTCCATGGGCGGGATCGTGGCCTATCTGCTCGCGGAGAACTGTCCGCAGCGGGTGAGCCGGCTCGTCCTGGAGGATGTGTCGACTCCCCGTCCCCGGGAGAGGACCACCCCGACCCGGCCGGACGGCACCCTGACCTTCGACTGGGAGATGGTGCTGGCCGTCAGACGGCAGATCGATGTGCCTGACCCCGGCTGGCTGGAGCGGCTCGGCCGGATCACCGCCAAGACCCTGGTGCTCGCCGGCGGCCCCCGGAGCCATGTTCCGCAGGACGGCGTGGCCGAACTCGCCCGCCGTATCCCCGGCGGGCGGCTGGTCACCGTCCCGGTCGGGCACCTGATCCACCAGGCGGCGCCGGAGGCGTTCACCGAGGCGGTTTCGGCCTTCCTGGAGGAGCAGTAGGGCAGGTTTCACAGGTCCTGCCTGTCCTGGGCGCGGTCTTGAGCCGTGACATCTCGACAGATCCCTCCCGTCAACCGTCAACAATCAGGAGGCCGCGCCGGTTATTGCGGTGCGCGGAAATCGGAGGGCGGTTAGAGTCGCGGGCATGCACCTCTATCAGATCTACGGCTGACACGGTCGGGGCAGCGCCCCGGCTCCGCTCCCGCATGTCCATGTGTGCCCCCTACGACCACGTCGTTCTCGGGGAGGCCGATGCATGGGCCTGCCGTGTCCTTTTCGCCGTAGACCTGAATCGAGTGAGCTTCCATGCCTTCCATGCCTTCCGTGTCCCGTCGCCGTGCCCATGTCGCGATGGTCGGCATCCCCGCCGTCAGCCATGTCCTGCCGAGCCTTGAGATCATCCGTGAGCTGGTGGCCCGTGGCCACCGGGTGACCTACGCCAACGACCCGGCGGTCGCCGAACTGATCGAGGCCACCGGCGCCGAACTCGTCCCCTGCACCTCCGTACTGCCGGTCGGCGACAACAACTGGCCCGACGACCCCATCGCAGCGATGGATCTCTTCCTCGACGACGCCGTCCAGGCGCTCCCCCAACTGCACGCCGCCTACGACCACGACCCGGCGGACCTGTATCTGTACGACATCGGCGCCTATGCCGCGCGCGCCCTCGCCGAAGCCCAGGGCAGGCCCGTCCTGCAACTGTCGCCGACCTTCGTGGCCTGGGAGGGCTACGACCAGGACATCGCGCCGCAGCTGTGGCAACTGCCGGGCGCCGACGCCCACCGGGCGAAGTTCGCGCGGTGGCTCGCCGACTGCGGGGCGTCCACCACCGATGTGGACACCTTCTCCGGCCGTCCCGCGCGGGCCCTGGCGCTGATCACCCGGGCGATGCAGCCGCACGCCGACCATGTCGACACCGACACGGTGACCTTCGTCGGACCCTGCTTCGACACAACGGCGGGCGCGGACGGCTGGACCCGCCCGGCAGGCGCCGAGAACGTGCTGCTGATCTCCCTGGGTTCGGCGTTCACCCGTCAGCCGGAGTTCTACCGCCGGTGTCTGGCGGCCTACGGCGACCTGCCCGGCTGGCACGTCGTCCTGCAGATCGGCAAGTACACCGACCCGCGGGAACTCGGCGACATCCCGCCCCATGTCGAGGTGCACTCCTGGGTCGCGCAGCGGGCGGTCCTGGCGCAGGCGGACGCCTTCGTCACCCACGCCGGAATGGGCGGCTGCGGCGAAGGGCTGCTGTCGGGCGTCCCGATGATCGCGGTGCCGCAGGCCGCCGAACAGTTCATCAACGCCGACCGGCTGGTGGAACTGGGCGTGGCCCGCCGTATCGACACCCCGGACGCCACCGCCGAGGCCCTGCGGGCGGCCCTGCTCGACCTGGTCACCGACCCGGAGGTCGCCCGTCGCTCGGCACGGCTGCGCGCCGAGGCGCAGGCCGAGGGCGGCACCGCGCGCGCCGCCGACCTCGTCGAGAGCATGCTGCCCTGACCGAGGAGGCGACCGGTCCGCCGAGGGCTCTCGGCGGACCGGCGGGGTCCCCGAGCACGGTGGACGACGGTGCCGTCCTGTGCCGGTCCGGCGGATCGAGCAGCGCGGTGACCCGGTCTACGGGCGCCGTACCTCGAAGTGGAAGCAGCCGTACTCCACGGCCCGCACATGCACCAGCGCCACCTCCGGTTCGCTGAACGCTTCCATGAAGGCCCGGTCGAAACCGGTGCCGGCGTCCTCGGGGATCTCGAGGAGTCCGCCCCCGACGATGTGTCCCTCGGCGTCATAGCGGCGGACGGTGCGCAGCGCCCCGGGCCTCGCGAAGGGGTAGCCCCCGGTGTCCCGCGGCCCCTCGCATTCCCCGGCATGGATGAACACCGGCCCCGCCTCGTCGTACGCCCCGGGGTCCGCGCCGGTCGCCGCCGCCCACCGCCGCAGGGGCGCGTACGAGACGAGGGCGACCCGCTCACCGGGTTCGACGGCCCGCAGACAGCACCGCAGCG